>SXUJ01000079.1 GCA_005790565.1 Planctomycetia bacterium | reverse complement strand
GGGATCCGCGCTCATCGCCATGGTCGGCGGCATTCACCACTGGTGGCCGAAGATGTTTGGCGTGATGTTCAGCGAATTCTGGGGTCGCATTGGCTGCGCCCTCGTGTTCGTCGGATTCAATGTCACCTTCTTTACGCAGTTCATGCTCGGTTCGCAGGGCATGCCGCGCCGCTACTACCTCTACCAACCCGAGTTCCAGACCTACCATGTGATCTCGACGATGGGCGCGTACTGCATGGCGCTTGGCTTCCTCATCACCGGCGCGTACCTCTTGCATTCGCTCTACTTTGGCAGAAAGGCTCCCGCGAATCCGTGGGGCGGCCGAAGTCTTGAGTGGCAATGCAGCTCGCCCCCTCCACACGACAACTTCGCGACAACGCCCTCGGTGGGCAATCCGTATGACTTCTCCGATCTCCGCTGGAACGAAGCGGAGCAGGGGTACGAAGTCGATCCCAACGCCGCGCCGAGCAAAGACACGCACTGATTGCAGAAGAAGGACGAGCCTTGAGTACAGCCTCTACAAGTATCGCTTCAACAAGTGCCCCAGTCGCACATGATCATGGACATGACCATGGACATGACCATGGTCATGGGGAGCACTCGAAGTACCCATTCCTCGCGCACCATTTCGACACGCCGCATCAGCAGTTTGACTCCGGCAAGTTCGGTATGTGGCTCTTTCTCGCGACCGAAGTATTGTTCTTTGGCGGGTTGTTCGTGGCCTATGCGGTGTTGCGGATGCTGCACCCCGAAGTCTTCGCCTACGCGAGTCACTACCTCGACACGATTCTGGGAGGGATCAACACGCTCGTCCTCATCGCGTCGAGCTTCACGATGGCGATGGCGGTGCGATTCGCGCAGACCAACAAGCGAATCCCCTTGATCATCTGCTTGCTCCTGACGCTCGCGGGCGCCATCGGATTCATGGTCATCAAGTACTTCGAGTACACGCACAAGATCCACGAGAATCTCATCATGGGTCCGGGCTTCTATCGGCCCGTCGATGAGCATGAAGCGAAGATCGCGATGACCGATCCCGGAACGCCTGCTCCAGTTCTGCAGATTGATGCGCCCGAGGTCACGCCGCAAGGCGCGGCGCTCTCTGTGATGCTGACGCCTCTTCCTGCTGTCGATAAGTCGACGGTGATTGCGCCGCTCGCAGGACCAAGCGGTGTCGTTGACCTCGCGGGCACGACGCCGGTGGATCGAAGTCAATACGCTCAAGAGGCAATCCATGACACGCCCACCGTGGGCACGCCGCACCTTCTCGATCCGAAGTTGCCGCCGAGTACGCACCAGTTCTTCGCGATCTACTACTGCATGACCGGACTCCACGGCATCCATGTCGTTGTCGGTATCGGTGTCATCACTTGGCTCGTCGTGGGCGCGTGTCGAGGTCGCTACAGCAGCAACTACTACACCCCGATTGACCTCGTCGGCTTGTACTGGCATGTCGTTGACCTGGTGTGGATTTTTCTGTTCCCACTCTTCTACCTCATTCACTAATCTCGCATTGAGCCCCGCGCAAGACGGAACCCAGCGCCATGTCCTCACACGCAACTTCATCCTCTCACGACGCGCACGCCGAGGGTCATCCTCTTGTGGGTCACCTTGTCCCTGTCTCGACGCTGCTGCTCACGGGGGCCGCACTCGTCGTCCTGACCATTCTGACTGTCGCGGTTCACTATGTGGACCTTGGTGAAGCGAACATCTACATTGCGCTCGTGATTGCGGGAATCAAGGCGTCGCTGGTGTGCGCGTTTTTCATGCACCTCCGATGGGATCGTCCGTTCAATCTCCTCGTCCTCGTCACGGCGATACTGTTCGTGGTGCTGATGATGGCGTTCTCAATGATGGATGTGGATGCGAATTCGTTCGCGTTCGATCCAGGAAATCCCAAGACTGTGCAGACATACCTCGATCAGAACGCGAAGTTTGCGCCGATCACCGCGAAGTGATCGCCGAACGCTCGGTGACGGCGCGCTTCGCCCTTGGCGGAAGCATGAAGCTTTTCCCGACTCTCTTCTCGGCTCAGGCGCGCATCACTCCATTTGGTGACCCGAAGGATCGGCTCGCTGCGGGGGAGATGGGAATGTGGATTTTCCTCGTCGTACTCGCGGTGTTGTTTCTCTCCGCGATTTTTGGTTATCTCTTCGTGCGCGTCGAGAACGCGTCCGCCTGGACTCACGGACAACCGCCGCCGATCTTGATGTTGAGTAGCGCGGGTCTGCTCCTCAGCAGTTTCACCATGCATCGCGGAATGCGTGCCGCGCAGGCTGGGGAACGCGCGCAGGGGAAGTGGATGACGGCGACTTTCGCGCTTGGCATCCTCTTCCTCGCACTCCAAGGAATCGCATGGATGCAGTTGATTGAGTTGGACGTCACGATCGCAACTGGGCTCTACGCGTGGTCGTTCTATGTACTGACTGGATTACACGCGCTCCATGTGCTCGGCGGCCTTGTGCCCTTGGGGATCACGACGGCGAGGGCTCGGCGGCAGGAGTACAGCCAAGCCGACGCAGCGGGCGCAGTGTATACAGCGATGTATTGGCACTTTCTCGGCGGCGCTTGGATCGTGCTCTACGCAACGCTCCTGATCGGATCCTGACGATTACCGTGGCGGCAGAATCTCGCAGGCGCCCTTCGGATCGAGGAACGCGCGGTAGGCGAAGAGGAGGCAGGGGATCGCCTGCAGTGGCTCGCCATCTCGCCGCGATGCACGAGCGACGCCCGGCCCTTCTGGCAGCACGACATCAATCGTCACGCCCTCGACATCGACTGAGGAGGTCCGAAGCGACTGTGTCGTCGAGGTTGGCAGCATGCGTTCAAGGGAGAGTGCGTGCCACTTCGCGTGGATGAAGACGGCGATGCAGGGCGACTTCAACTGAAGTCCGAGGCGCGTGAGTTCTTCGTGCGGCGGAATTGGAGAGGCAGGAAAATCCAATCGCGGCGAAAGATAGTTGCGCGCATACGAAATGCTCTTGTAGCGCGCGATTGCGCCCAGATCTCGTTGGGGAAGCGTCGTCGTCGGGTGCGCGCCGAGCCAATCAGCCCATGTAGTCGTGCAGGCATTAGGGAGAGGGGAAAGTTTGGTTCCCGTCTCTGCGTAGGGACCGCTGATCGCCTCCATGAGGAGCGGACTCCAGAGGCTGGATGGGTACGCGGCTGGATCTGTACCGAGCGGCGCGCGGTCGTAGAACAGGAGGCTCGACTCACACAACAATCCGCTCACGCCGAATTGCAGCGTGGTTGCATCGATCGAACGCAAGAATGCAACCGGGGCGTCGCAGAAGGGCGAGTACGTGATGACGATCGCATCCCCGCCGAGCGTGTCATTGATGACTTCATGCCCGTTGAGCAATGAAACCGGATACGCCCGAGCCTCTCCGTTGTGCACGAGGCCGAACACGCGATCGCGGCTCACGACATATCGAGTTCGGTGCGACTCGTTGTACACCGCCTGTTCGCTCCCGCGCAATGTCGACTGCACATCAAGCGCGGGGAGGAAGTCGCGCGGATTTCCAGATGGCTGCAGGTCTGCGCGTTCGACGAGCAAGGGCAAAAGCGGGAAACCATAACTCTCAAGCGTGTGCCCATCGCCGAGGTGCCGCTTGCCAAAGAGCGGCGCCAGCGTCGCCCACACCACAACCGCGAGGACTAGCGTGATCGCAACGACAATCACCCAACCTCCGCCTCGCATGGTGAGCGTTGCGCGAGGTTGCGTTGTGGAGGTGTCCGCCTTTCGCGCAGTCATGGTGTCACCTCCAGAGATGGTGCCTGCGACTCCCAGATTCGATCATGCGGGCGGCCCGTCAGAAACGCAGACGCACTGACCGGTCCGCGATCGAGCACCATGGCGAGGAGCACGAGCGGGAGCCACGCGATGCTCGCGAGGAATAGCGTTCGAGCTGTGCGATCATCCTTGTAGCGCGCGAACTGTACGGCGAGGGCCGCGAAGAGTAGCGTCGCAAAGAACCCAAAGAGCGCGCTCCACCATCCGGTGAGTCCGCTCACTGTCGCGCTTAAGACCAACGGCACCAAGAGGAGTGTCGTGAGCAGCGCAACCTGCGAGGTGATTCGGCCGTCCTTGTCGTAGACAGGAAGCATCGCGTGACCGCCACGGGCGTAGTCCTCGCGGTACTTCCAAGCGAGCGCGAGAAAGTGCGGAATCTGCCAGACGAAGAGTATTCCGGCAAGGACCCATGCCGCGGGGTCGATGCGTCCGGTGACCGCTGTCCAACCCATGACTGGAGGAATTGCGCCGCAGACCGCGCCAACGATTGTGTTCATCGTCGTTCGCGGCTTGAGCGGCGTGTAGAGCAGCACATAAATCAGAATGTTCGCGGCAGCGAGGAGCCCCGTGAGCATATTGATCTGCATCGAGAGCAATGCAAATCCTGCGTAACCGAGGGCGCATCCCATGCCAAACACGATGCCCGGACGAACCGCGCCAATGGGAAGCGGCCGGCCTCGAGTACGCAACATGAGTCCGTCACGGCGCCGTTCGAAGACTTGATTGAGCATGGCCGCGCTTGCGGCGGCGAGGGCGGTGCCGAGCATCGCGATGGCTAAGCGCCACCAGTCGATCCTCGAATCCGAAGCGAGGAAAAAGCCTACCGCCGTCGTCAGCACCACAAGGGCATTCAGTCGCGCCTTCGTGAGTTCCGTCGTGATGCGAACCCACGAGAGTTCGCGAGCCGCGTGTGGTATTGGCGCGGACGGAGTTGCCTGCGTGATTGGGGCTTCGGTATGGGACATACAGGAGGGACTAGTATAGAACCGACCCTCTCACGACAGGAACTCAGGGAGTACTTCATGCATCAGACCACGGCGCAGCTCGGATCGATGTTGGGAACACTGCAAACCACGCCAGAGGTCCTAGGCGAACCGACGAGCGTCGCAATGGTGCTCGCGCTCGCGTTGGTGGGCTGCCTGCTGATTGTGTGGTGGGCGGCGTATTCGCGGCCGATGCACCTCGCACTTGGATTTGCGACGACGGCGGTCTTGTGGTTCCTCGGGTACATCGCGATGTTGTCGCCAGGCCTCGCTGCGGGGGAGGTGCTCTTCGCGCTCATGCTCCTTGTCGTGTTCTGTGGGGGATTTGTCGCAGCGCGCATGGGGGTCGATGCAAACGGTGCGCGGATCATTCCGTTCCGTGTCGGATTTGCGTCCGCGACTGCGAATGTGCTCGTGCTGGGGGCGTTCCTCCGTTCAAACGAAGACGCGGGTCGATTCACGCCGATTTTGTATGTGCTCGGGCTCTACGGGAGTTCGGTGCTCTTGGCTTGGCTGGGCGGTGTTGTCGGGAAGCGTGGCTCAGATTCGCAGCGACGCGCACCGAGTCCCGTTGGTCTCTTCGCGATGGTCGCCGCAGGCACGGTGTTCCTAATGCTCATCACGGGTGGGTTGGTGACGAGTTATGAGAGCGGACTTGCAGTACCGGATTGGCCCAACTCCTTCGGCCACAACATGCTGCTGTATCCGATTAGCGAGATGACTGGAGGCATCTTCTGGGAGCATGCGCATCGGCTTTACGGCATGCTCGTGGGGACGAGCGTGTTGGTGTTTTTCGTGGTCCTCATGCGCGGCGAGAAGCGCGGATGGATTCGCACGCTCGGCGCGATCGCACTCCTTTGCGTGATTGTGCAAGGCGTCCTCGGCGGCTTGCGAGTCACGGGGAGTTTCACAAGTGCTGTCGAAGGCGCATCACTCGCACCGAGCCTGCTCCTCGCCATCGTTCACGGCACCTTTGGTCAGATTGTCTTCGCGCTCCTCGCGGTGATTGCTGTGGTCACGAGTCAGCGATTTCGCGACATGCTCCCGCGAGTGCGCGAGGGCGCGTCGCTCGATCGCGCCTTTACGGCTGCGTTGTGCGTCTTGACGGTCATCCAGATCTCGCTTGGCGCGTGCTATCGCCACCTAACCATCCCTCCAACGGACGGCGTGAAGGGATCAACGCCCGCGTGGGCGATGCATTCACACTTGAGCGTTGGCGTGCTCCTCGCGATCTTCGGCATCCTCGTCTGCACACGGGCAATCGGTTTGAGTGACGGCGTAAAGCCCGTGCGCGCGATGGGCAAGGCGCTCTTGATGCTGTTCATCCTCCAAGTGTTCCTCGGCCTCGGCGCGCTCGTCTCGATGATGATGCGAAAGGGCGCGCACATCCCGACGCTCGAAGTGATCCTGACCACCTCGCATCAAGTCACCGGCGCTCTGATCCTGGCGCATGTCGCGATGCTCACGGCATGGACCCGCCGGGCGTTCTTGAGCGACGCAACCGACTAGGCGCTGAATCAGCAAGCGTTCAAGGCCCGCCTCACTACTCCACCGCACGCGACGGCTTCAGCGCTTCTTCAAGGGCGAGGAGGGCGTAGATCGTCGCGAGATCGGGTTTGCCTTCCTCCCAACGGGTCTCGTCGTTCTTCCAGGAGCCGTCTTCACGCTGGCGCGTGAGGAGCGCGTCGATCAACTCTCTGCGCCACTCATGCTTCTGGTTCTTCGCGTCCGTGATCTGCGTTTGGCTGCACGCCGTGAGCGCGCGGCTCATCGCGTGCAGATAG
Organism: Planctomycetia bacterium; assembly: GCA_005790565.1. Taxonomy (GTDB): domain Bacteria; phylum Planctomycetota; class Phycisphaerae; order Phycisphaerales; family SM1A02; genus F1-140-MAGs142. The sequence goes on along the minus strand of SXUJ01000079.1, from coordinate 8,148 downwards.
TAGAAGTAGCCTTGTTGACCAAGTCCAGGGTTTTCGGTGAAGGTCCAGTGCGCTCGAATCCACTCGAACGCAGCTTGCACGCGCGGATCTTCGGTAGAAAGCCCGGCATAGAGGAGGCTCTTGAATCCCGCATAGGTCATCGAACCGTAACTTCGAAGGCTTCTCGTTCCTATCGGCATCTTCTCGCCGAAGCGACCCTCGCCGGAAGCTTCACTCGCGAAACTTTCGCCACCGTTGGCGGGTGAGTAGACGAAGCCTCCATCGCCGCTGCCCTTGTCGATCCAATCCGCGTTCGTCGCGTGTTCGCCGCCCTTATAGTTCTGCGCTCGAGCGACAAAAGCGAGCGCCTTCTGAATCGCGGGATCATCACTCGACACCTGCGCGTCGTGCAACGCATCGAGCATCATTTGGGTGTTGGAGAGATCAGGTCGCTTGCGATTTCCATACCCAGCACCGCCGTACCAATCCGTATTGCTCTCGAGCCCTTCGCCTTCATCCCACTGCGCGGCCTTTAGCCAGGCGATGGTCTCGACAAGTTCCATCTGCAGCTCTGGTGCGTTGCTTGCCGCCAGCGCGCTTCCAACCGCGCTCATCACATAGGTGCCAAGGCCGCCCTCGTCGATCGCTTTCCGCTGCGCATCCGTTGATGCGTGGAAGGCAATGTAGGAAAACGCCTTGTTCCCTGCGTCTTCTGTGCGCCCAGACTGCGCGAATGCCTTTGCTCCGAGTGCGGTGACCGCGATCGCGCTCGCTCTTGCCTTTGGCTCCATGTCGGTCGCTTCAACTTCTGTTCCCTCAAACCATGCGCCTCGAGGAGATTGTGTGGTTGCGAGATACGCGAGGCCACGATCGAGCGCAGCGGTCGCGCGAGCGAAGGTGTCTGAATCGAGGGGGACGAGTTCTGCACCAACGGCGATGCGCGGCTCCACCTTTGCGCACGGTCGAATCGACGCCGCCGCCGTCGATGGAGGTACGCGCGTGATCTTCGATGGATCGACGCGTGAGTCGAGCGGCGGAGTCAGACTGGCCGCAATAGGTTGAGGCGCGCCGAGGACGAAAACAAAACTCGCGAAGAGGATCTCGACGCTGGGCATTTGTGCATTCTAAGAGGTACGCGCGCGGCGATCGTGCTTAGGAGTTCGCTTGGCAGCATCCAACGACGGGAGTCGATCCGCAGTGTGCAGCGCCCCGAGCAGGAATCGAACACTCAGGCGTGGCTTCTGCGCGGCAAAGGGCGAAGATGAGATCGGAGGACATGCCGGCGATCGCGTGAGGATCGCGCGCCACCAAAATCTGCAAGAGCACAGAGTTGGTGATATCGGCATCAGTGCTGCTGTTGGAGATTGAGACCCGATGCCCGCTGCGCACGAGTCGGAGGACGTCATCGTGAGTGAGATGCGTCGATCGAGTGGTGTCGTAAAGGCGGCGGTTCGGATATTTGCGGATGCGGATGGCTTGCCCGGATTGCGATGGAGTACCCATGTTGCAAGTAGTTCGTGCAGGCGGAGTGCAGGTTTCGCAATTGCGAGAATTACGGCAGATTTTTCCCCGATCTTGCGAAAAACCAAACCCCGCAGGTTCGCGCACTCGGTCTCAGGCGAATCTCGGAAGGTTTTGGGCGACGGATCGGCTCGTGGGTCTGGCCCTTAGGGTGAGCGGCTGTGGTTCTGTCAGAGAGCCGGCCGAACAAGGGTGCTTCATCATCGGACGAGCCCGTAGACAAAGAGATCAGCTTGGACGGGCGCAGCGGGTTGACCGGTGGCTGGGTTCGTTCCTTCAACCGTGAATCGAACCGGAAAGAGGTAACTCCCGCGGAGGTCTGTCGCGAGGCCGAAGGTGACGGTGATCAGAATGCCGCTTTCGTCCGAGGTCTGGCTTGTTGCGGTGATTTTGAAGCGCGGATCGGCGCTCTTGACCGCCAAGATTCGCCCAGTGAATTTCTTCAGGAGAATGGAAAACTCCGCAGCCTGCCCAGGCGCAGTCGCACCTGCTGACGCTCGGAATTGTTCGAATGCGATCGAGGGCACGTAGCGAGTCGCGGGGTGCCGCATGCGGAGATCGACGAGTGGGCAATCGTCACGATCGGTTTCAACAATCACCCACCGAGGGATCAAGGCATCGGGCGTTGCAGTGAAGTCATAGAGCAGCGTGTACTCAAACCGCGGCGAGTCCTTCGCTGGGTCGAAGTCGAGAAAGTTTGGTGCGGCATTGTCGACGCTGAGTACACGAAATGGTTTCCGATCGTCGGCTTGAAGTTTGAACTGCCCGCGCAGCTTGCTCCGGTCGAGTTCGATCTTGCCACTTGGGTCGGCGGTTGTCGTGTCAATGTAGGGAGGGTTTGCGCGGACGATGAAGGCGGTCTCCGCTTTGTAGGTCACGGTCAACGGCTCGGGAATGCCGCGAAAGAGGAGGTCGACCTTCGCCACCTTCGCGCCGATCGCATCATTCGTCTTCATCGACATTGGCATGATGAGTGTGCCGTTGGCGGGAATCTCCTTGCCAACCAAATCAACAGTCGTACAGGTACAACTCGGCGTTGCCTTTTCAACCACGATCGCTTGCGCGGACACATTCGAGAGTTCGATATCCCCCTCGACGATGGAGTGAGGGCGCACCACTCCGAAGTCAACACTGGCGGGAGTGGCGGTGATTGGCCCCACGCTCGCGCTCGCACCTCTCATGACGCGGGATTGGCTCGATGCATCATTGAAGGAGATTCGTTCGGCACCGCGCGGACTGGCCTTCACTGTGGGGGGTGCCGAACTCTCCGCTGCTTGCGCCGTCGAAGTCGTGGGTGCTGGCACCGCGGCCGGTTCCTTCTCGCAGCCCATCATCGCCGACAGCAGAGGCAAGAGGGAAAACGAAAGAATCCAGAGCGCTCGGAAATGGAAGGGCATTCGTCGAGTGTACGGCCTGTCTTTCAAGTGAAATGCCATGCACCCTCTACACTTGCGCGCATGAGTTCGATGCGCGCTGTCACGATTGTTTCGCAAGGTTCGCCCGTCACGCCCAATGTGCGAGTCCGCGATGACTTCGAGGCACCAGTTGCGCGCGCGGGTGAAGTTGTCGTGCGCACCGAGGCGAGTGCGTTCAACCATCTTGACTTGTGGGTTGGACGAGGACTCCCGGGCATCGACATTCAATACCCTGCGATTGGCGGATCGGATGGATGTGGCATCGTTGAAAGCGTCGGTGAAGGAGTCGCTCCGTCGTGGATGGGCGCGCGTGTGCTGCTCAATGCGGCGGTGCCAAAGGTCCCCTCGACCGAGCCTGGGACAGTTCCGGCTCCATACGACATCACGATGATTGGCGAGCATGTGCACGGCTGTCATGCTGCGCGGTTTCGCGCGCCTGTTGCCAACTTGCTCCCTGTTGGAGAGACGGACCCGGTTCAGGCAGCGGCATTCGGCTTAGTGTTCCTTACCGCGTGGCGCATGATGGTCACGCAGGCGCAGTTACGGGAAGGCCAACTTGTGTTGATCACCGGCATCGGCGGGGGAGTGGCGCTCGCGGCGCTTTCCATCGCGCGCCACTTTGGATGCAAAACGATAGTTACGAGTCGGCATGAGTCGAAGATCGACCGCGCGGTGAAACTGGGAGCAAGCTGCGGTGTCCTCGATACGGGCGCCGATTTCTCGAAGAGCGTGCGAAGTTTGACCAATCGCCGCGGCGTTGATCTTGCGGTCGATAGTGTGGGGAAAGCCGCACATCTCTCCTGCATCAAGTCGCTCGCACGCGGTGGGACCTACGCCACTTGCGGTGCGACGACCGGCGGCGACGCGGTGACGGACCTCACTCGGATCTTCTGGAACCAGCTACGAATTGTCGGCTCGACTATGGGCGACATGCGCGAGTTTCGCGAGGTGTTTGCGCTGTTTGCTGCGGGGAAACTCGCGCCAGTCGTCGATCAGGTCTTCCCAGCGGTTGAAGCGGTCGAGGCGTATCGAAAGCTCGAAGCAGGCGAGCAATTCGGAAAGATCGTTCTCGATTGGCGGTGAATTCCCCAAGTGCGGTGAATCGTGCCGTTTCCCTTGTTCTACGCTGACTTTGGGCGCGCGAACAGATATGCTTGTTTCACTTGCTGCGTGACTGGAGAGCTGCGTTAGTTCAGGCCTCACTTCTGTTCTCACTCCAAGCATGCGCCACGGCACCTCCTGTATGCAATCAGATTCCACCGCCACCATTTCGGACGCCGAATCCACTGCGGTTGCCGCTCCCTCAGCACCAAGGGCTGCGATGCATCGCCTTCCGCCTTGGAAGGTCCTCCTCCACAACGATGCCGTGAACGACATGGACTATGTCGTAGAGTCGATCGTGCGACTCGCCCGCGCAACCGTTCCTAATGCGACCCGATGTATGGTGGAAGCGCATCGCAAGGGCGTCTCGCTCATCACAGTCACGCATCGCGAGCACGCGGAATTGCTCAACGAGCAGTTTCGGTCCGCGCGGCTAAAGGTGACGATTGAGCCCGAAGCGAGGTAGCGGATTTGCGAGGCTGTGCGGGGGGAGGTTTGGGGGTAAAGACGCAGGTAGCCTCTGCGTCGGTGCAATCGACGGGCGGGTTAATCTTGAGGTCGCTCGTTGGTAGCCGGGGCAGATTTGGATACCCATTCGATGGCGGCAGCCACGAGGCGCTTTCTCCACTTAACCATCTATTCAGACCGGAGTTAGCATGCCGATCGAGCCGTGTCAACCGAGGGCCACGCGACCGCGGGGTTTGACTATCTGAGGCAGAATTGCTCGTTCGGAGAGTCTCGTAACCCGCGCCACGCGCGGACTTTATCAGGATTCCCTGACCGCGGAGTAGTTACAGGACGAGACAGCGCCTCCTTTTCGCAAAGCGATGCAAAACTATTGCAACCACGCCGCGGGAATTCTGATCTTCCGCAATTTCGTTTGTTTGCCTTCGGTACAGAGGTATGTTTGCCGATGCCGGAGCGCAGTCGCTGCGCGGCGGCCGTTGAGGTTCGACTCGGATGCGTGTCCGAGTGCAACGAATTGGGTTTGAAGTTCCGGCCAACGACCCTCTGGGGTCACCGTCCTTAGGAGGACACTGGTATGAAGAGCTGTTTCGCACTCGGTGGCGTATCCCTGAGCACAGTCGTGCTCGGATCGCTTCTCACGACGACCATGAGCCTTTCGGCTCAGTGCGTCATCAATCCTACGCCTTCGTTCTATCAGAACGATGGCGGCTGCCCTGTCGCGGGTGTCGCTGACCCCAACGGCGGTTGCAACGTGGTTCCAAATGCCTTCCAGGCGACCGGCGCGCTCTCTGCGGCCTCGCCTTCGTTCTCCATCGGTGGATCGATGGGTTACGATGCGGCAGGCGCATCGCGCGATCTCGATTGGTACACCTTCACCGTTGACTCGGCGTGCTTCGTCAACCTGACGGTCAGCGCTGTCCGCGCTGATGGGACCCCCTCCGCTGACTTCCTCGTGTTCTTCGGCGATCCAGCGAACTGCGACAGCTTTGGCGGCTACCAGTACCTCGCATGCCCCGCGGTGTTCCCAGAGCAGGGCGTATCGGCTGGTACCTACTCAGTCGTTGTCACGACGAGCTTTGTTGCCACAGAGCCATGCGAGACCGCATACACGATCGATGTGTCCGCGCGTTACTCGATCTACCCAGCCTGCGGCGACCCAGCCGCCGGCGACTGTGGTCTTGCGCACCCCGCGACCGTTGGTTGCGCAGACCTCGTCTGCTGCGACACCGTTTGCGTTGTGAACCCACTCTGCTGCGAACTCGCTTGGGATCAAGCGTGCGCCTCTCAGGCGCAGGTTCCACCGGCGTCGGGTGGTTGCGGCGTGTTTGTCTACAACTGCACGATTGGCGTTCCCGCGAACGCTCCGTCGAATGACTGCGCAACGAACGCCACGGTTGTCGCGATCGAGTCAACCACTGCATTCGACAACACCAACGCAACGACCGATGGTCCGAACAATGGTCAATGCGGCGCCGAGACCTACTCGGATGTGTGGGTCATCGCGCAGGCTCCAGGAGCCGGCAACATGTACTGCTACGTGAACTCTGGTTCGCAGGATGTTGTTCTCTCGGCGTACGACAACGGGACGACCACCGCAGTCGTTGGCACCGAACTCGGTAACAACTTCATGGGCTGCGTCGATGTGGCCGGCATCGGTGGCGAAGCCGCCGTGCTCCCGAACGTGGTTGATGGCAACTGGTACGTCTGGCGCGTCGGTATCTGGGGTAACCCAGGGACCCCAGGCGGCGCAGGCGTCCCAGGTGCTGGTGACGTCACGATCGTCTTCGAGCGTGTTGTGTACGACACTGGTACCCACGGCACGGTTTGCTCCGCCGCTGGCGCCGCAACCAACCTCGGTCTTTCCAGTGGTGCGATCTCCGCAACCTCGACCCAGCGATGGATCGCTTCACCATTCACCGTGACTGATCCGGATGGCGCCGGCGCCGCGGACAGTTGGGATCTGACCATGATGCAGCCTGAAGGTTTCGCGCCAGCTGGCGTCATCAACGAGAAGTTGAACTGGATCATCTGGAACCGCGTGAACTCTGATAAGCCGCTCTACGCGACGGATCAGGTTGCAAGCGGACAGGTTGTCTACCCAACGCTCGGGGCAGCGGGCGAGGCTCCAGTGCCGATGGCACTCAATCTTGCTGCTGGTACCTACTACGCAACCTTCTTCGCCTCGGCCGTTGGCAACCCATGCCGCCCGAACGATGGACAATTGATCTTCTCGAACTTTGCGTGGTTCACCGGCGCTCCCGCTGGCGATATCAGCACAGACGCGACCGGTCAATTCCTCTGGCGTTCGGCTACTCAGCCAGGTTCTGGCCCAGCGACTGAGGTTGTGGTTGCTGGCACGACGACCCCATGCACGAACCCAACAGGCGTCGGCTTCGCTCGCTACACCCTCGGGACCGCGTATGTGGCGTGCCCCGGCGGCGATCCACAGAGCGTGCTCCGCGTGGCACTCCATGTGCTCGGCAATCCAGAGACCGCAGTCAACACCTGCCCCACCGACCTCGATGGCAACGGCGTCACTGACGCTGCTGACCTTGCGATGCTCCTCAACGCGTGGGGTACGGGTGGCATCGATCTCAACGGCGACGGTCTCACCGATGCCGCAGATCTTGCGGTGCTGCTCAACGGATGGGGCCCGTGCCCATAATTCTGATCTTGCATCCGCAAGGAAGCAAAGAACAGAAATCTGCATCTAGTTTCTAGATCAATCGACTCCCCCAGCCACCTGGCTGGGGGAGTCTGTTTTTGCGATCAACTCTTCGGCGGTGCAACCTTGCGGCGCGGGGGGGGAATAGGCTCTCCCATTCTCGCGCTGCACCTTGCTTCGATGAGGGCCTAGGTCTGCGCTGGTTCCCCTGGAGTTTGACGCATGCGGACCTTCTTCGTTGTGATGGCAGTCATCCTCGGCCTTGCCTTGGTTGGCTGCGTGGTCGTCGGTCCAGATGCGCTTCAGTACATCCCCAGTTTCTCCGGAACCGCCCGGGAAACTACCGTGCGAACGGCCAAGGTTGAGCAACGCGCGGTCGTTGAAACCGTTTCGGCACCTGGCGAGTTGGAACCGCTCGTGAAGGTGGAAGTGAGTGCAGAGGTCAGCGCGCGGGTGCTTGAACTTCCTAAACGGGAAGGCGACATGGTCGCCGCGGGAGACGTGCTCTTCAAACTTGACGATCGCGACTTGCAAGCAGCACTCACGGCGCAAATCGCGCGGCGGGAGGCAGAGAAGTTCCGACTTCGCAGTGAAGAGCAGCGCCTTGCAGGTCCGCAGAGCAACCTCGCGAACGCGAGCGCGACTTTGGACCGGCAGCAATCGCTCTTTGAAACCGGAGACATCAGTCGGCAGCAACTCGACGACGCGATCGCTCGCGTTCGGGAATTGCAAGCCACGGTCGCCGCTTCAAGTGAGAACATCTCCGTCATCGAGCAATCACTCGCGGCTGCAGACGCCGACATTCAGCGGCAGCGCGAGTTACTGCGAAGAACGACGATCACCGCACCGATCGCTGGTCAAGTCACGCTTCTCAATGCCGAGGTCGGGGAACTTGTAGTCGTAGGCACTATGAACAACCCGGGAACGAAGATCATGACGATTGCAGATCTCGCGACCGTCCGATTGAAGGCGAAAGTGAGCGAGTCAGACATCGCGCGC
>SXUJ01000078.1 GCA_005790565.1 Planctomycetia bacterium | reverse complement strand
GAGCCCGACTGGCTGGGTCGGTGCGCACTTCAACGGCTCGCCGAGATTCGCTGCGCAGACGCTGACTCGCTATCGCAACGACCAATCGTTCCCCGCGATCCACGATGTCGACCACAACCCCGCGGTGTCGCAGCAGCAGCCGGATCCGGGCGACCCTGTGGTTCCGGCCAACGGGTCACCATGGGGTTCCTGGGGTGGATGGTTCGACTGGGACAGGAATTCGATCGTCGACACGGTCGACGCATGGTCGTGCGAACTGTGGCTCGAGACGACTGCCGCATTCCGCGCGGACAACGCGCCGCTTCCGACCGCGCGTGCGAGCGTGACGCTGCGCCGACTGCAGTCCTTCGCGCTCGCTCCGTACGAGCCGGTGCAGGTCAAACTCGCGCTCGCGCAGGCTCCATTCACAGTCGTGTTTTCGGGCACCGTGCCGGCGGACGCAAGCGGTGTGCTGACGATCCCTAACCTGCAGTTCGGCTCGGCTCACGTGCGGCTGTCGGTAGAGCGTTAGTCGCGCGCAACTCTCACACCCCCGGGGTTGTTGCGATTGCTGCATCTCGGTCGCCAGGAAACACCTTTGCGGCTTGCGCAAACGTTACAGACCGCCATGGGAGTTTGAATTCGCGCCTTCGGTCGTGACTTCGGGGGCGCGCAATGCCGATGTGCCATTCGCAGAGCGGATTTGTTGCAGGTGAGTCTGCGTGCGCTTTGTGTTTGCAGGGAGGCCTCGTCGTATGCAGGGACCCGCGTCGAATGATGTCACGATGGACGCTGCGCAGATTGCTGCTGCCGCGGTGAGACAGGTCTCGCACATCGCGACACTTCCCGAAGTCACGATGGGAATCATCGAACTTGTCGAGGATCCGAAGTCAAGCGCGCAAGACCTCAACCGTCTCATCGGCAATGATCCCGCACTCTCCGCGCGCATCCTCAAAGTTGTGAACAGCGCGTTCTACGGACTTCCGCGCCAGATTGGTTCGATCAATCGCGCAATCTCGCTCTTGGGCCTGAACGCGGTGAAGAACATCGCCATCGCAGCAAGTCTCGCGAAGCTCTTTCGTGGCGGCGCATTGAGCGATCGATTCGATGCCAAGGACCTCTGGACGCACTCCATCGCCGTTGCCGCTGCAGGCAAAGTCCTCGCGAAAGAAGCGCGCATGTCAAGCGGTGATGAGGCGTTCCTCGCAGGTCTCATTCACGACATCGGGGTGATGGTCGAGTTGCAATCCGATCGCGTCAAGCTCACGCAAGTCTTCAGCAACATGCAGTACGGCGCGGAAGGGGAGCCGATGATCGACTTCCGTCTCGCGGAGCGAGCGGCGTTTGGCGCCGATCATTGTCATTTCGGCGAAGCACTGTGCGATGCGTGGAAGTTTCCGCGAAGCCTTGCGCTCGTCTGTGGGCATCACCATGATCCCGCGAGCCTCCCGCATGATCAACGGCAGTTGGCGTGGGTCATCTTTATCGCCGAGCGACTCGCGGCGGCGAATGGGGGCTTTACAAGTGATCTCTATCCGCGAGAAATCCCCGAAGAGGCACTTGAATCCGCTCGATTGACCGGAGCGCAACTCGCGTCTTGCGCGGCGCAAATCGCCGAATCGCTTGATGAGGCGCAAGGCCTTCTCGCGGGCTGACGAAGCATTCTTCAGTTCAGACCAATGCCGCGATCTGTCGCGCTCTGCGTTCGCGCGGCCGCTTTGCGCGTCGTCGAATCGAGCGTTGCGAGTTCGCTGAGGATGAGGCGCGCGCGTTCACGGAGACTTGGTTCCGCGAGCAATCGATAGCGCTGGTCATCGTCGATGGCGAGGAGGCATCCAACCTGCTCGAGGAGGAGTTCAGCCGGAACCTTTTCCTGTTGCAACCACTCACGGACTTGATGAAACGCTCCTGCGCGGCTCAGTTCGCCATGGTCGAGGTGTTTGAGGATCGCGAGTCGCAGGGCGCGAATCGTGCCAAAGCCTCGATGCAGCGATTCGGTGGGGCGGAGGAACGCGCGAGCGTAGAGTCGTGATGCGTTCGCTTCCTCGATGCCTTCGATGCGTGCCCGGCAGATACCGTGCATGAGCACTTCATGTCGACCATCTGCAAGTCGGTGGTGTTCGAAGATTTTCCCCACACACACGATCGGACGAAGCGCGGGTTCCTGTGTCAAGCCGGAACTCTGGAGCGCGACCCGTTCGCCTTTCCAATCTCTCGGTGCGTAGGACGCGAGCGCGATCGGTGCGGCACCTTGCAACAATCCGCCCCCTGCTTCGAGACACGCCTCGATCATCTGTCGATAGCGCGGTTCAAACACAAACAGTTTCTCTGCGACATGCGGGAGGAGCACGACCTGTGGCAGCGAGAACACGGCGATGGGTCGGTCGAAGTTGATTTCAATGACATGCGCCATCGTGGGAAAACTCTAGGCCGATCGCGGAGCGAGAAGGATGCATCAGTCATGGACGATCGAGCGCTGCATTCCACTCCGTCCGCTCCCTCGCGAATCGTGCGAATAGTGGTGCGGGGTCGCCTTCGAGCCGAATCGAACTGATCCGTTCATCCTTGGTGATGTTCTTTGCCACGCTCAACCCTTCGACAATGGTCGCGAAGATCGGGTAGTCGAGATTCCATCGTTCCTGTCCTTTGATCGTGAGGAAGAATGTCGTTGGTCGAACCGATTGATTCGCGCCATCGAGGACCTTGGCCATCCCCACCATGCCGCCTTCATTGAAGAGGAGGTCCTTGGAGTACTCCGGTCGGACGGAGTACGCGGGCAAGGGCACGCCGTCGACGCCGCTCGTCTGACGGATGACAAAAGTATGTCCCGTCCATCGCGCCCCGTCATAGAACTTGCGATCCACGAGATTCGCAAAGTTCGCACACAATCGAGGCGCGCGCCTGACTTCGAGCTTGATTTTCACTTGGCCTGAAGCGGTCTCAATGATCGCGAAGAGTTCCCCTTGTTCAACGGTCGCGGATGGAGGCGCCGGACCGCGCTTGGGTCTTGGTTCCTCTGCAGGCAGGGCGGGCGGCATGATGGGAGCGGTAGCGTTCGGCTTGTCTCCGCAGCCGCTCGCTATGACCCATGCGAGCGAAGCAATGGCGAGGATCGACCGAAACGATGTTGGCATCAGGGCGCGCATGGGAGAATCAGGGGATTGGCCGCTTCCGTGAGCCGCGCGGTCGACCGCGATCCGTGACGGGAGGCGCGTTGTTGCTCGGAGTTGCCTCGCCTTCCGGCTCGACATTTGGATCACTTGTCGTGCCTTCTCCTTCGCGTGGACTCTCGGGCAGGGGAACGGGGAGCGTTTCGGGATCGGCGAGACCCGCGGCGGCCGCGGCGTTGAGAAGTCCGTCGTGCGTGAACGCATCCGCGCGATCGAGGGCGGCGAGTGCTTGCATGGTGTCTTCGAGCAGTGGGCGAAGTTCGAGCGCTGCGCTGGGAAGAATGCGGTCGAGCGTCCGAACGCTTTCTCGAACAACCGCGCGGCGTTTCGATTGAACGGCGAGTGTGTTGGCCTGATGGCGCAATCGTTGTTCGACGAGCGCGGGGTCGTTCGCCATCGCAAGGGCAAGCGCCTTGTCTGAGGCATTGGCGGCAGCCCGAGTCAGCGGCGCGAGCCGTTCAATCGTTGCGAGTAGGACATCCGTCATCGCTGCGGCGTCCTTCGGGGTGACCACACCCGCAGCGGTGAACACATCGACGAGTTTGCGCAGCATGCGTTCTTCTTCGTCGATTTCCGGATGGGTTCGCTCGATCCAGAGACGCGGCAATCGGAGGCCAAGCTCGGCCGCGAAACTCTTGCGCAGGAGTTCCACCCACCGTGCGTTGAGGTCGCGCAGCGTGAACTCACTCTCCGCTTCACGGATGTTCAGGAGGTCAAGCTCGCTCTCTATCTGCGCAGCTTCCTCCCGTGATTTCGTGAGGTGCCACTCTGGCCCAAGGCCGACGAGCAGGGTCGCGCGTTCCGCTTGAATTGCCCGGAGCGCGATGAACCGCGTATCAAGCGCGGCGTTGAGTTCGAGCGCGTAGCGACGAGTCATCACGCCAAGCGGAGATTGCGCGTCACTCGGAGGCACGATTGCTGCGATGAGTTCGCGGAGATCAATCGCAGCGCCTGGAATGCGACTGGCCGCAGGGGTGCGTGCCGTCGCGCGAGCGAGCAGAAAGTCTTCGAGCGGAATGCGTCGGTCGATTTCAGAACCGTTCCTGAGCACTTTGAGGATCGGCTCTTCGATGCCTTGGAGCGCCTGCAAGATCGCATCCCGATGTTGGTGCAGCGCGATGAGTTCGGGTGTGTAGCGCGGGTCGAATGTGTTGGAGCGGGGGTCGTAGCGGAACGCAGCGGGAAGGACTGACGCAATCGTGCGCCCCAACTTTTTCTCGAGTTCGTCGCGCTGCAGGGTTGCGAATGCGATCTGCTCCTCGAGGATCGTGAGATCGTGTTCGCTGAGTCCAAGCGCGGCCGCAAGTTTTCGATACTCCTCGCTCGATGTCGCCGAGGGAAGAAACTGTTCGCGCAGTTCACGCTCCCGATTCTCGCGTTTCGCGTCGCCGTCCTTGTCTTTGATTATCGGCGTCGAAGCAGCGGGAGCAGGCTTCGCGGTGACTGCCGGTGCTGTGGCGACGGGAACTGGCGGTGCGACTTCCTGCGAGGCAGCAAGTGCGCCAAGGACAACTGCAATGGCAACGGGAATCAAGGGCGTCATCGCTGCGTGAATGAGGATAACCGCCCACGATGTATTGCTCGCACAATCGCCGGCTTCAAATTGGTAGTATTTCCCTTCACGACGCGCACCTCGCATTGTGCGCGCGCTGGGAGTACTGAACATGGGTGGTGGTCTCGCAATTGGCGGTTTCCTGATCTGCGGTGTCATCGTCGCGGTGCTGCTCGTCGGCGGTATCTGGCTCATCGGTGTTTACAACGGCCTCGCGCGACTGCGCGTTGCTGCACAGGCCGCGTGGAGCGGGATCGATGTTGAACTCAAGCGACGCCACGATCTCAGTCCCAATCTCGTCGAGACGGTGAAGGGGTACGCGGGGCATGAGCGGGGCACGCTTGATGCTGTCATCAGCGCTCGTGCGAAGGCGGTCAGCGCTGGGCCGATTGACGCGAAGATTGCCGCTGAAGGTGAACTGACGCAGACGCTCGGTCGACTCATGGCGGTGGCCGAGGCGTATCCGGACCTCAAGGCGAATACGAACTTCCTTCAATTGCAAGGGGAACTCGCGGCGACGGAAGATCGCATTGGTCAATCGCGCGTTGGCTACAACAACGCCGCGGGAGGATTCAATACCGCCATCGTGGTTTTCCCCAGCAATCTCGTTGCCGGCACATTCGGGTTCACGAAGATGGCCTTCTTCGAAGTGGACAACCCCGCCGAGCGCAGCGCGCCTCAAGTGAAATTCTGATGCAGAGTTCGATCCTCCTCGCGATTGAGGATGTCGCAGCCTGCTTCGCCATCGCAGCCGTGCTAGTCGTTGCCGTCGCGCTCGGTGTCGGGGTCATTCTCCTCGTTGCGAGGGCCGCCAGGCTTCGCGGTGAGCGAATGGCTGCGATCGAAAAACTCGCGAACGAGATTGGACTCGGCGGCCCAGGCGTCGGTTGGTTTCCGTCCTTCGACAACACGCCGCAGCCGCAATTGTTCGGCGACTTCCAAGAGGGACATTCTCGGGGCGCGACATGGGTGCGTGCGAGTTCCATCGATATCCATGGCATCCGCGCGGACCTGGTACTCGCGGACTACCTCTACAAGGTGACGAGCAGGGATGGGAAGCGGTCGGTCACCGTCACGCATGAGTTCTCCTGCCTCCTTTGGACGCCCACGATGGAACTTCCCGAACAGCTGTCGCTGCGGAGAGAAGGCGCACTCGATTGGCTTGGCGAGTGGGTGGGGATAAACGACATCGACTTTGAGTCCAGCGAGTTCAGCAATCGATTCAATATCAAGTGCAGTGACAAGCGAGCCGCGTACGATCTTTTCGATCCGCGCATGATGGAGTGGATGCTGCAAGCGGAACCGCCGAACCTCGTCCTGATTTCGGGGACCTTTCTCTTCCGGGGCGCGGGGCTGTACAGCGCGGAAGAGTTTGCGGGGGTTATTCGCTGGATTGGTCTCTTCATCCATCATTTTCCGCGACACTTCGTCGATAGCCGAGTTCCGAAGGAGGATGTTTCCGCATGGGAAGCCCGTCTCCAGAAATGAGCGCTGCGCTCGTCGTTGGCGTCTGCGCGTGCGCCGTCCTTGTCGTACCCGCGATTTGGATCGCCGTCGTTTACAACGGCTTCGCAAGGCTGCGCCAGACGATTCGCGAAAGTTTTTCCGGCGTCGATGTCGAACTGAAACGGCGCCATGACTTGATTCCAAATCTCGTCGCGACCGTTCAAGGCTACGCCAACCACGAGCGCGAAACGATCGCGTTGGTGATTCAGGCGCGGGCTCGCGCGATGGCGCCGCATGCGAATGCGATCGACGCGATTTCTTCGGAACGAGCCCTCGGGAAGTCACTCGGAAGGCTGCTCGCGATCGCCGAGAACTATCCCACTCTCAAGGCGGATCAGCACTTCCTTGAATTGCAGAGGGAGCTCTCGCTGACGGAGGACCGCCTCGCAGCTTCCCGTCGCTTCTACAACAGTAATGTGCGGGAGATGAACGCGAAGTGCGCGAGTTTTCCGTCGAACATCGTCGCGGGAGTCTTCGGATTCGAGGAGGTCCCCTTCTTCGAACTGGAGTCTTCAGCCGAGCGCGCCGCGCCTGCGGTGAGGACCTGAAGGGCGAAGGCATCGATCCGTGCGCTACCATCGTCACTATGGCGAAGGAACGCGTCGTTACCCGCACCGCAACCGCGAGTGAGTCCGCTCTGGAGGGCAGTACTTCCACCCGCGTGACTCGCGCGTCGGATGTGTATGTCGCGGAGATTCGCCCCAAACGATTGCAGGAGTATGTTGGACAGAAGGAACTGGTGGAGCGACTTCGCATCGCGATCGCCGCGGCGCGGAAGCGTTCGGATGCGATGGAGCATGTGCTGTTGCACGGACCACCTGGTCTGGGGAAGACGACGGTCGCACATGTGATCGCTGAAGAAATGGGCTCGCGCGCGTTCGTGACGAGTGGGCCGGCGCTCACCAAGGCGGGGGATCTCGTCGGCACGCTCACGAAGATGCAAGCAAATGATGTGCTCTTTATCGACGAGATCCACCGACTGCCCGCTGCGGTAGAGGAGTACATCTATCCAGCGATGGAAGACCGCCGCATCGACTTCACACTCGACAGTGGTATGCACGCGAAGGTCGTGACGCTCAATCTCGAGCCATTCACCATGATCGGCGCGACAACGCGAGCTGGGCTCTTGACGAACGCGCTCCGAAGTCGCTTTGGCATCGCGCACCACCTCGAGTTCTACGATGAGATCGACTTGCAGCGGATACTGCGACGCGCGACTGGCATTCTCTCGATGGAAGGTGTCGGCGACGAGGCACTTGCCGCGATCGCGCGACGAAGTCGTGGTACGCCGCGGATCGCGATTCGTCTGCTGCGGCGCGCGCGCGACTACGCGCAAGTCATGGGAAGCGGGCACTGCTCAACCGAGAGCGTCGCGAAGGCACTCGCACTCGAAGGCGTGGATGCACTTGGCCTCGATGAACTCGATCGAAAGTACCTTCGCGTGATCGCGCAGACTTACGGTGGGGGACCGGTGGGACTTGAAGCCATCGCAGCAACACTCGCGGACGATGCGGCGACGCTTGAAGACGCGATTGAGCCGTATCTCCTCCAGATCGGATTTCTCGCACGCACGCGACAGGGGCGTTGCCTGACGAAGGCCGCCTGCGAGTACCTCGGTGTCGAATGGAAGAGCGACAGCCTCTTCAGTTAGCGCATCTTTCAGAATCCGCGAACGGGTCCGCCGAAGCCGTTCGGGTTCGCGTTGCCCTGTGCGGGGATCGACATCGAGAGGCCGAAGAACGCTTGGTCCTCGATCTTGTCGTAGCCGGCATTCACATTCAAGCGGAAATCAGGGAATGTGCGAGAGAGCGATCCGGAGACCGCGCGGATGTCCTCGTACACGAAGTCGTACTGCGGACTGAATGCGATCAGATACTTCTGTCCGACGCGATAGAGCATGCCCAACTGCAACAATTCGCTATTTGTGGGTGCGATGTATCGGTACTCGATGTAGGTCGAGAGCGCAGGATCATGCTTCATCTCAAGTCCGAGCGAGCCAAGCGCGAGGTTGGGAAGCAAGCCTTCATCGTTGGTGACATTGACTTGATCTTCGAGCAAGTATGTCGCAGTTCCACCGAGCGTCAGTGCGTCACTCAGCGCCCAAGTCATCGTGCCGTACACATTGCTTCCCCATTGCGAAAGCTCCGGTCGCCACGAGTAGAACTGGGGAATCGGCGATTGCGCGTACTGGAGTGGATTCGTCGTGTCCGCGGTTTGAAACTCGCTCGCGGTGTCGTTGAGCACGACACCGGTGTCGAGTTTGACCCAGTTCACGCTCTGCCATGCGCCAGGCCCGCCGCGTTGCGTCTGCAGCGTCTGACGAAGTCCGAGCTGCACCGCGGCGCCACCAGACTCTCCTTCGATGATCTGGTCGTACACGGGCATGTTGCCGTTGCTGACCGTGTCATAGCCGGCCCAGAGTGTGCTGTAGGGTTCGAGAATGTGTCGAAGTCGATAGATATCAAACAGCTTGCTCTGCGCGGCATCATCGATGTTGGTGAATCGTGCGCTCATGCGCGCGCCGACGGCGAAGAGCGCGCGAAGGTTGGACGAATCCGCGGAGTACTGCGTGAACTCGTCGCCGAAGTAGCCTGTTCCGTCCGCGGAGATGAACGGCGTGAAATTCGCCGTCTCGCTCGAGAACGGTGTGCTGAACTCATGCCGCGTGTAAAGCCGTGAAACCCAGTTGTTCTGATACCCCGCGTCCTCGTACGCCGCGAAGATGTCGCTCGTGGGAAGCGCGAGTCCAGGGAACGCTCCGGTGTACACGCCCAGCGATGCCGGCGTCCCCGCGGTTGGGTTGAGGCTCATCGCGGTGGCCGACCAGGTTTGTGTCCATGTCAGCCAGTCGAGCGGCTTGTCGCCATAGCGCGAGTAGTCGAACTCCGGAAACTTGTCGACGAAGTAGCCGCGACTCGCGAGCAGGTAGGAATTCGAGATGAAGTCATTTAGGTCGTACTTCATCAAGAAGGAGAGCGAGGAGTTGTTCGCGGTGTCGGCGAAGTAGACGCTCGTCTCGTACTCACGGCGTTGATCAAAGTCGCGTTCGCGCCAAGTGGTGACGAATGTTTCATCACTGATCGCACTCAACTGTGCTTGCATGAACGCGTCTTTGGAAAAATCGGCGGTGTACTCGCCATCAAGAATCCCGCGCAGCGCCGCATCTTGTTCGACTTCGATGCCCGAACTTGTGAGATCTGTTCCACCAAAGTCGTAAAGCACGTATGCGTCGAGTTTGCCGACTTTCATGTTCTCTGAGAGCCGTAGGACCGTCCCGAGTCCAGGTCCGCGCTCGCTGTACTCCTCGACGGTCAACTCCGCATCGAGCCCATCGATGGGACTGACTGCGAGGAGTTGCATGAGGTCCCACTCAGTGGAGACTTGCAGTCCCTTGTACTCCTCGTAACTCGTCTTGAGTCCGCGAATCGCGGGCGTGGTCACCGGACCCTCAAAGCCCGGCAGCGGAAGAATGCGTTTGCCGCCAACCTGAATGGCCGCGCCCTCACTGCGCACATACATCCCGCCGCCTTCTTCGTCGGTCTGCTTGGTCACGGTGACCCTGTCGACACCGATCGAGAGGTGTGGCGTGAAAAACTCGCTCGTGGAAATCGTTGCGAAATCAGATTGCCATTCGTCGGCGGCGACTTGGCGAAGTTCGGCAGCTCGCGCGTAGAGCGGAAGATCGGTCCGGCGTCGGTCGTACGTTCGCAGGACTGCATCGATGATCATGGCCCGATTGTTCGCGAGGTCGTAGTAGACCTGCGCGCCGCGAATGGTGTACGCGCCGTCGGTTGCTTGCACGGCACCTTCAAGGTAGATGCCCGCGATCTGATCCGCGTTCAACGATCGCGAGTTCTCGCGAAGCGAAGCGATTGCGCCTGGCGCGAGAAAGACCACGCCGCGCTCTGCTCGCAACTGCATCGTCTGCCCATCGTGACTCGCTCCTGTGGCGTACTCAATCTCGACATGCCCCGTGAGCAGGATGCGATCGTTTCGCTCTTCGAGCGCGAGCGAGTTCGCTGAAAATGCGATCGTCCCATCCGGCTGAAAAATGGGGAGATCGACGCGCGGCCTCGCGAGTTCGATACTCGTTGGGAGACTGTCCTCGCTTGGTTGGAGGGTTGTGGTATCGGTGCCTCCCACACGAAGCGGGGGCTCCACTGGACGTGGGGTGATGTCGAGTGTCGGCTGGCTCGACAACCGATTGTTACTCGCGGCGAGCTTGCGAAGGTACGACGCGAGCCGCGCTTCGCCCGCGCGAAGGAAGGCGTTTGCGTGTGGCGCGCTCTCTTCGTCGAGCACCAACGAGACACGAGTTTCGCCGAGGTAGGACGCGGTAATGAGCAGATCTCTTCCGCTCGCGCCGCTTCCCGCGCGACGCGTGGGTTCATCAGCGCGCTCGAACCATGCGGCGACTTGGGTCACGACCCCCTTTGCGGTGGGGAGTCGATTGATCCAGACCAACGCCTGCTTGGAACTGATGTGGTAGGAGCCGAGATTGAAGCGCACTTCGCCTTCAAGCAGTAGTCGCTGCGTATCGTCTACCTTCCATCGGTGCGCTTTGGTGGAAGAGATGCTGAGAGTGGCATCGAGAGGTTGGCTCGGGATGACAAACCCGCCTAGTTTTTGTCCATTGATGGCGACTCGTTGCGTCGGTGCGACGGGGACTTGCGCGAACGCTTCCGGCGCGCCCAACCACAATTGCATTGAATGGATGGCGAGGAGAAGTGGCGCGATGCGTTGCACGGGGCGAATGGTAACTCCTGTGCGAAAGCGCGAGTCAACGCCACTTCGGCGGAGCATCGGGCGCAGGGATCAGACTTCGAAGCAATGCCATTGCCGCAAACCCGAGTGACGCTACGACCGCGATGAGCGATCCCTCCATCACCATCCCCGCCGCAAGTAACCACGCGGATGCAGTCATAGCCCGCCAGAGTGCGCCTCGGCGATAGATGCGATCGCCGCGTTTTCGATGATCATCTCCTTCGCACTTTGCTCGAGCCGCGAAGTGGAGATAGGCACAACCAACGACAAAGACGCCCGCCGGGAGAAGCGCCGCTTGCCAACGCGTGCTCGGCGGAAGCAACGCGTGTCGTTCGCTCACTCCACCGCTCACGGCGAACGCCGCCGCGATGACGAGCAGGACGCCGAGTAGGAGCAGCAACTTCGCTCGTGCCGTCAGGCGCGGCCGTTTGTCTTCCACCATGTAGGCCGCCGTCGCGGTCGCGATGGACTGCAGCATCGCAAACACAAGCACGATCGCAAACGGGAACTCGCCGTTGGGCACGAGCATGCTGATGCCTGTCAAGACACCAAAGAGCACGAGACGGGCGGCGGGCACGAACTTCGCTGCTGCGTCATAAATCAGGATGGCGATTGCGAGGAGCAGTGCGGTCGAGGTTGCTTGAGTTCCAAACGGAATCGCGCCGAGGATGCCGCAAAGGAGGCATCCGCTTGCAAGCAGCACCGCGTCACGCGCGCGAATCTGACCGGCGGCAATGGGTCGCTCTGGAGAGAGTGCGCGGTCGCGCTTGGCGTCGAGTAAGTCGTTGAGCACGCAGCCAAAGGTGAAAAATCCCACGGCCATCAAGGCGCTTGCTGCGAGGGCGAACCAGAGCGGGAGGGTGGCCACGCCAGATATCGAAGGCGGTGCGAAGGCACGCGTTAGCAACACAACAAGCCAGACATCCGCGACCGCCCCGAGCGCGATACTTGCGCGGGTGAGGCGCGCCGTCGAAAGGATGCTCAGAAGGACGGGCACGCCGTGAGGGTACCACTCCGGCGACCGACAACGCCTACACTCTGCCCCCTCATGCGTACAAGCGATTCATCCCAAGTCGATGCCCGAGGCCTGCGCATTGGCCTCGTCACGAGCCAGTATCACGGCTCGATTTGCGAGCGGCTCGAGCGTGGTGCCAAGGACTGCTTTCTCGAAGCGGGTGGCGAGGAGTCCAACCTACTTCTCGTGGCTTCGCCAGGCTCCTTTGAACTGATCGCGATTGCGCGCACGCTCGCGATGCGACCAGACCTGGACGCGGTTGTTTGCCTCGGATGTGTCCTCACTGGAGAGACGCGGCATGATGAGTACATTTGCGAAGCTGTCGCGAATGGTCTTGGTCACATCTCGGCGACGATCGGCAAACCGGTTGCGTTTGGTGTGTTGACTTGCCCGACGATTGAACATGCCTACGCTCGCGCGGGTGGCGCGAAAGGCAACAAGGGCGCGGAGGCAATGCGCGCGTCGATCGCGGCCGCGTGCAGTATTCGTGAAGTGCTCGAACTTCCCCTCGGACGGGCATCACGATGAGCGAGCCAAGCGCAAAGAGTACGAAGTCGCAGAAGATTCGGACCGTTGCTCCGCTTCGGCGCAGTGCCGTGGCCGCGCTCTACCAGTTCGACGCCGGCGGCGCGAAAGATCTCGACGCGGTGCGCGTCGGCCTCGAGGAGTTGGAGTTGTTTGAAGCAGACTCCCGCGATGCGGAAGCCACAGAAGCAGAGGCCCTCGCCTCGGATGTTCTTGTGACGGAGACTTCGACGCGACGAACACTTGACCCCGAAGCGGCACGACATCGCAGTGAGGCTATTGAAGCGGGACTTGCACTCGCTTCGATGGCGTGGGAGTTTCGCAAAGAGGCCGATTCGGACATCGCTCGCTACGCCAAAGAGTGGCCTGCGCATCGGCAGCCGATGCTCGACCGCGCCATCATGCGCCTCGCGTGGTACGAACTCATCCACGGCGAAGGGCGACTGTCGGCTGTTGGCGCCTCGGGCGACGCTTCGCCGCGGGGAAACGCGGCGCGTGTCATCAACGAGGCCGTGGAACTGGCCAAGCGTTTTTCCACGGAAAAATCAGGATCATTCGTGAACGCGATTCTCGACCGCATTCACAACGCACGCTTGCCCAAATCGGTGAGCGACGCGAAGTAACGCACGAAGCATCGATATGGGAATCTTTCGCGCTGCACTCGATCTCGTCCGCAAGGGAGCCCAAAAAACTGCGGCGGTGTTTGGTGCGCAATTGCGGTCACTGCTGAAAGGCAAGCGCCTCTCGAACGACCTCATCGATGAAATCGAGCGACGGCTGATCGGCGCTGATGTCGGTGTCAAGGCAACGCGCGAGATTATCACCGGGCTTCGCGCCGACTTCGCGGCGGGCTTGGCGCAAACCGGTGAGGATGCGATTGCCTATCTCAAGCGCGCGCTGAAGAGCCGCTGGACCGCCGACACGCTGCCGATTGCGACGGCGGCGCAGAAGCCCACTGTGATTCTCGTCTGCGGCGTGAATGGCGTCGGGAAGACGACGAGTGTGGCGAAGATCGCGAAGAGTCTCAAGAGTGACGGGCGTAGTGTGCTGCTTGCTGCCGCGGACACTTTCCGTGCAGGAGCGGTCGAGCAACTCGCGATTTGGGCGGAGCGACTAGGCGTGGAACTTGTGCGCGGGAAGTCCGGCGCAGATCCCGCTGCCGTTGTTTTCGACGCCGCCGAGGCGGCACTTGCCCGCGGCGTCGATGTGCTGCTCGTGGACACCGCGGGTCGCTTGCATACGCAGGACAACCTCATGCGTGAACTTGCGAAGATCAAGCAGGTTGTGGGGAAGAAGATTCCTGGTGCGCCACATGAAGTCCTCCTCGTGCTCGATGCAACGAGTGGCCAGAACGCGATCGCGCAGGCGAGGGCCTTCGGAAGTACCGCAGGCGTCACGGGGATCTTCCTTGCCAAACTGGATGGCACCGCACGCGGCGGCATCGTCGTCGCCATTCGAGACGAACTCGATGTGCCGGTCAAACTCATTGGTGTCGGCGAGCGACCTGAAGATGTGCAACCCTTTGACCCAGACCGTTTCGTCGAGGCCATGTTTGAGGCTTGAAGCGTGCGGCGCCACTCAGCGCTCGCTTTAGTATCGCGCTCGCAGGAAATCGTCAAAACAGGGAGATGCCTGCCGCGGGCGAGAGACTACGATGCACGTTCGTTTGCGGACACCTCGTGGTTCTCCCTCATGACGCAAGTACTTCCGCTCCGTTCGCGCCGCGCGTTTACGCTCATCGAGATGCTGGTGGTGATTGCGGTCATTTCCACGCTGCTTGGGATCATGCTCCCATCACTCGCGGCCATGCGGCGCGAATCAGATAGTGCGGCATGTGCGTCGCAATTGCGGCAGGTCTTTGTCGGCCTTGAGTCTTATCGAAGGCTGACCAAGGATCTCATTCCGCTCTGTGACTTTCTTCCGGCCGCGACACCCGAGGGACCCGTCGGTGGTTTGCCGGAATTGCTGGACGGATTCATAGATCGTGATTGCAAGTGTTGGCTTTGTCCTGCGGACATGGACGAAGACGAGTCGATCGCGACCGGGACGAGTTACTTCTATGTCCCAGGACTGCTTCGATACTCACCACAGATTCAGTTGCAGGCGGCGCAACTCGCATTCTTGCTCTCGCAGGACGCCTCGATGTCAGCTCGACTTCGCGAGCGTCGGCGGGTCGAGGCGGAGGCCAAGCTCGTCACGAGTTTCTATCTCGCGAGTCCGAGGACTTTCGCCCTGATTACCGACAGCCAGGATCGGCATGCAATCGGTGATCGAGTTCCCCGCAATGGCGTGTATCTTGATGGGAGTGTTCGCGCGGTCGCGGCAGAACCCGAAGTCGCACAGGATTGACTGCGTAATCGATGAAGGCACAGCATGAGTTTGACTGACACCCTTGCCGACTATCGCTGGCGCTTGAACGAAAGCGTGTCGAACTTCGTCGAGGAGCATCGTCAACGCATCAAGGTTGGCGCGGCCGTCGGTGCGGCGCTCGTCGTGCTCGGAAGTGGAGTGTATTGGTGGACAAGCGTGCGGTTTCGCCCGCCGCCATCGATCTTTGACTCTCCGGTTGATGATGTGTTCGGGTACCTCTCGCTCTCCGATTTTTCGAAACTCCCGCTCGACGATCGACTGGCTTTTCTGCTGAGTTTGTCTGACCGCTTCCGAAACTTCAGCCAAGGCGATTCTGCGGCGGCGGCGGCGTTTCTCGCTGGGCTTGCGGGGCCGGCGCGGGAGCAGGCAACGCAAAATGTTCGACTGCTTGCGAAAGACATTCTTGCGCAAGGCGCGGCGGGTTACTTCGACATTCCCGAATCGCAACGAGGGAAGTACATCGACGAGTGGCTCTTGCGGTGGATGAAAACAGGCGAGCGCATCACGACCGGCAAGGAGCGTGAGGAGAACGACGAGGAGCGATTGAAGGACATCAAGGACGACGCGAAGCGCGGCGAGTCGCGGCGCAATGAGCGACTCGCGAATGGCGCGGGAGGTGAAGGCGATTCGTCAACCACGAACTCCATGCCGTCGCTCTCGAGTGAAGGCGCGACCCGATTTCTTGATTTCTGGGGGAGCGATGTTGAGAGCGCCTCCACACCTCGCGAGCAAGGGCAAATCGTTCGCTTCCTCGGTGATGTTCGCAAGCGCGTGCTGCAGTAGGCCGCGCGGCATGCCTTGCGCGCTCGCGACTTGCGCCGCAAGAAACCTGACGCGAGCGCTCAAGGGACGCGCGACTCACCGCCATTCGTGGCGGGGGTAGCGGCGACGGAGTGCGTTGCGCATTTCCGGATAGAGGACGCGCCAGAAGTTTCCGAGGTCCTGTGTCACTTGGAGTGGTCGGAGATTTGGTCCGAGGATTTCAAGCGTGATGCTCTGCCGTCCGGCTGCGATCTTTGGGGTCTCATCAAGTCCATAGAAGTCCTGAATCTTCGATCGGCCCTTGGGCGAGGCGCCTCGCGCGTACTCGAGTTTCATCTTGCGCCCGCTTGGAAGTTGGATGCTTGCAGGAGCCATTTTTTCGACGAACTGTTGATCGTCCCATGCGAGCGCGCTGCGGAGCGCATCGAGCGATGATCGTGCTTCGACTTCCCGTGCGCGCACGCAGCCTGTCACCAGTTCGGCGAAGAGCACGGCGAGGTCGTCCTCCTCGTAGGTGAGGAGTGTGCGGTCGGGAAACCAATCTGCGACGCAACGAACTCGAGCGATCCACTGTTCAGCCTGCACATCCCAATCCTCGAACTTGATTTCTCCACTCCGGATGCGCGCGACAAGTTCAGCTTCCACCTCTGGCGATGGCTTCGCATGGCGAGCGGTGCGTTGGATAGGAATCCCCGCGAATAGTTCCTCCTCGGCGCACTCGACCGCGCGCAACTCTGCATTCCACTGCGTTGCGAGGCGAGTCGAAAAGAGCGCGGGCAGTGCGGCTTCCACGAGCCCGCGTGACAATGGGTGCGCAATGGGAATGGACACGAGGCGATCGTGATCGGGTCCGGTTTCGCGCAACTCAAGCGCGAGAAGAAAGCCAGGGGCGCGGACTATGGATGACTTCGAGAGTTCGACCTTGCGCCGAGTCTGCATGGCGCAGTGCGGCCGTTCTCGATCGTGCTTGTATGCGATGCGATCAGAGAACCCAGCGAGGAGTGCGGCGGAGACCGCGTCGGTGGATTCGTCGTTTCCTCCCTTGGGCAGCATGGCGAGTGTGCGCTCGAATTGGGCGGCGACCATGTTCGCCTCGCGGCACGCGAGCGGATCCCGGACGAGCGCGGCGCCTCGTTTTTCCGTTTCGGTGATGAGTCGTTCGCGCGCGATGGCGTCACTCCAAGGATCGTCTGCGTGCAGGAGGGACTGCAAACTCTGCGCGCTCACGCCGTCCGCTGGATCTCGGTCACTGATGCTTGCGGCAATGTGCGCCACGCGAGAGGCGCACCCGAGGCGCCTTGCTTCGACGAGCGCTCTTGCCAGTCGCGGATGCGCTGCAATCCCCGACATCTGCGCGCCGGTGGCCGAGAGGTCGCCGCGCGCGTCGATTGCGCCGAGCGCCGCGAGCGTCTGCTTGGCTTCGAGAAGCCGCGCGCTGTCCGGTGGGTCGAGCCATGGGAAGTGCTGCACATCGCGGACGCCGAGCGACATGGTTTCAAGAAGCGTCGCGCAGAGGTCGACGCGAATGACTTCTGGCGGTGTGTGTGTCTCCCGCCGTTCGTGCTCGGCAAGGCTCCAGAGTCGGTATGCATGTCCGGTGGCCGTACGACCCGCGCGACCCGCTCGCTGCTGCGCGCTCGACTTCGAGATTGGTTCGACGCGAAGCGTGTCGAGTCCGCGCAGTGCGTCGTAGCGATGGATTCGTGCGAGTCCGCTGTCGATGACCGTACGCACCCCGGGAATAGTGAGACTCGTTTCCGCAACATTTGTCGCGAGAATGACGCGTCGACTTCGGATGGGGTCGGCCGGGCTGACGGCGCGGTCTTGCTGTTCCGGCGGCAGTGAACCATGAAGTGCATGGAGTTCACACGCGACACCTGCTCTCGATATCGCGATCTGCGCTCGCTCTGTGGCCTTCAGAATCTCAAACGCGCCGGGCAGGAACATCAAGATATGCCCAGGATCCTCGCTCTTTCCGCATGCGAACTGTTCCAGCACGCTTTCGAGCTTGGACGCCGCAAGGTCCCAGCAGGGTTCGCGAGATGGCTTTGGCAGATGGTGGATGTCGACGCTGTACGCGCGGCCGTCGGCCTCCACCGTTTTACACGTGAGGAATGCCGACAGCCGGCGTGCTTCGAGTGTTGCACTCGTCACAAGCATGCGAAGGTCCGGTCGCTTCGTTTCCTGCAAGATCTTGATGAGTCCGAGCGCGACATCGATTGCGATGGACCGCTCGTGAAACTCATCGAGAATGACGCAGCCAACCCGCGCAAGCGTCCCTTCGCTCTGCATCTGTCGCACGAAAAGACCATCGGTCACGAATCGAATGCGCGTGGACGACGAGACCCTTCGATCGTGCCGAGTTTCATATCCAACGATGCCGCCGACGGAGTCGCCAAGCTCACTGGCCACGCGTGCGGCAAGCATGCGCGCGGCAATCCGCCGTGGCTCGAGGACGACGATATCCCCTGGTATGGCGCCACTCTTGAGCAGCAGCTGAGGGAGTGGAGTTGATTTT
>SXUJ01000077.1 GCA_005790565.1 Planctomycetia bacterium | reverse complement strand
GGATCCTTCGTTTCCACCGAAAGAATGAGACGCGTGCTCGCAACATTGAGGACGAGTCGGAAGAGGGTGGTGCCCAGCAAGAGCGCGGGAAACACACTGAAATCCAACGGTCGACGCATATACATCGTCGTCATCAGCACCACCGCGGCAATCGCGATGTTGGCACAGAGCAAGAGATCCATGATGATCGGCGGAAGCGGAACCACAAGAACGCCGACGAGCAGCAAGAATCCGACGGGCACGATCAGGTGCGTGTACCGCGCGATCGCATGGAAGATGGCAGGAATTCCGTCAGGCATAGGGCGAGACCTCAATCAGACAAACTCTCAACTCGCAACCGGAACGGCACGGTTTTTGAGGCGATACACGAATGCGAGCACTTCAGCGAGTGCCTTGTAGTGTTCGGCAGGAACTTCTTGACCGACCTTGCACGCCGCGAAGAGCGCACGCGCGAGTGGCTTGCGTTCCATGATCGGAATCGAGTGCTTCAGCGCGATCTGTCGTATCCGGAAAGCGACTTGATCGGCACCCATTGCCACGATCCTCGGCGCCGCCATCGTCATCGCGTCGTACTGAATGGCGACCGACAAGTGCTCAGGGTTGGTGACGATTACATCCGCACGAGGAACGGAAGAGTTCAACCGTTGCATCGCCATCTGACGCGCGATCTGCATGCGGCGCCGCTTGACATCCGGATCGCCGTCGGATTCCTTGAATTCTTCCTTCACCTGCTGCTTGGTCATGCGTTGCTCCTGATTGTGTTTCCACCACTGGACGGTGTAGTCCAGTGCGCCAAGGATGAGCAGTGCCACCGCGAGACGAATGGCGAGCGAATAGGTCATTGCGCCGATCGCCTGCGCGCAGGCCAGTGCCTCAAGTTCCGGGAGTGCCGTGATCTGCGGCAAGAGATCAATCGCCGCGAACCACACCATCGTGGCCACGAGCGTGAGCTTGATGATGTCAAATCCCGTCTTGATAAGGGTGCGGACGCTGAAAAGTCGGCCAAACCCCTGCGCAATATTCAGGCGCTCAAGCTTGGGCATCAGGGATTTCGTGGTGACGATGAATCCCGTCTGCCACAGAACGGCAAGGATGGACACGGCGAACGCCGCAATCAGAAGAGGAAGCACCGCGAGGCCGCTCTGCGTGAGCGATGGATACATGGAATCGTTCAGAGACTCCGTCGAGCCGTCGCTCACCAAAGCAGAACCTTCGAGCGCGCGTTCCACAACCGCCGCGAGCGAGACGAGCATGGGTTGCAGGCCTGCGCCGAGTATGACTGTCGCGCCAAGGAGGATGATCGCGCTCGTCGCGTCCGCACTCTTGGCGATACGACCCTCTTCGCGCGCTTCTCGCAGTTTGCGTGGCGTCGCGTCTTCCGTGCGTTCACCGAGATCCTCAGCCATGCGTGCCCCCCACGGCAAAGAGGCGAGCGAGGGCCGCGTCGGTGCCACTCAAGAGCGCTTCATGAATCGACACGAGGCCACCGAGAATCGCTAAGCAACCAATGACGAGTCGCACCGGGAACCCGACGCTCATCACATTCAACTGCGGCACGCTCCGTGAGAGGAAACCCATCGCAACTGTTTCGAGGAAAACGATGGCAAAGAGCGGCGCCGACACGCGAAGGCCAAGTTCAAGCGCGATGCTCAGAGTTCCGATCGCGAGTTCCGGGAGCGAAACTCCATCGCCTGGCGTCAAGAGCCCGAAGACGCTACCGGGCGGCACTGTCGCGAAGCTCGTGAGGAGCGCGCCAAACATAGCTTCCAATCCGCCGATGGAAATGAACACCGCGAGTGCGAGGAAGAAGAGGATTTGCTCGACTGCGTCGCTCTCTTCGTCGATCGCAGGATTGTAAAAACGCGCGAATCCAAGGCCCATTTGCTGACCCATGAAGACGCCGCCGAATTGCATCGCCATGATCGGCGCACCGGCGAGAAAGCCAATCACCGCGCCCATGAGCAACTCGCCCGCAATGAACGCGGTGGCGAGCAAGAGTCCGCCGTCAGAAGGAAATGACGTGCCCACGGAAATCGTTGGGTAGCAACTCAATCCAAGCGCCACCACGAGGAACGCCTTGATCTGCATCGGTATCGCAGGACTCGAGAGCACTGGTCCGTGAAGACAGAGTCCACCGATCCGCGAGATCACGAGGACCGCGGGAAGCAGGTGTTGAGAGAGTTGCTCGAGTGAGCTCATGCGCGTTGCAAGAAGGCGGGACTAGGTGCCGGGTTGCCAGGTGAACAGTTCGGTGGCGAATTCCATCAATTGTGCGGTCAACCAAGAGAGGGCGAAGATGGAGACCGCGACCATCGCCGTGATCTTCGGAATGAACACGAGCGTCTGTTCTTGAAGTTGCGTGACCGCTTGCAGGACGCTCACGACAAGGCCCACGACCAATCCAACGATCAAGACCGGCGCAGAGAGAATGAGCACGAGCCAAAAGGCTTGGCGGACGATGTCGAGTGCGTCGGTCTCCATAGTGCAAACTCCACGCGCGCGGCTAACTCACTGCACTCAACTCAAGCATTGGTCGAAGCACACCACCAATCAGACTGCCTGCGACCAAGGTCCAACCGTCCACTAGCACAAACAGCAGCAGCTTGAACGGCAAGGACACTAAAACTGGCGGAAGCATCATCATGCCCATCGAAACAAGCACGCTGGCGATGACCATGTCGATGACGAGAAATGGCAGATAGACTCGGAATCCGATCAGAAAGGCGGTCTTCAATTCACTCAACACGAATGCGGGAATCAGCGTGAGCAGATCAACATCCTTCTCCCAAGTCAGCGTCGAAGGATCAGCAACATCCACGCCGCGATGCTCAAGAATCATCGTCACACAGTTCGTGTTCCCCGTCGCTTCGATCTGCGTGATCATGAACTCTCGAAGCGGCTCCTTCGTTCGCTCCCACGCGACCCACTGATCCTTCTGTTCGCCGCGCGCGTACGGCCCCAAGCCCTTGTCCCACATCGCCGTCAGCGTCGGCGACATCGTCACTAGCATC
Organism: Planctomycetia bacterium; assembly: GCA_005790565.1. Taxonomy (GTDB): domain Bacteria; phylum Planctomycetota; class Phycisphaerae; order Phycisphaerales; family SM1A02; genus F1-140-MAGs142. The sequence continues at coordinate 6,184 of SXUJ01000077.1, read as the reverse complement.
AAGAGAAACGAGAGACCAACGATGACCTGTGAGGGGGGGAGCGTTTGCGTTCCAATCGCCTGCCGAAGCAACCCCAGCACGACGACGATGCGTGTGAAACTCGTGCAGAGGATCAGAATGGACGGCGCGACCGTCAGCACCGTCAACAGCAGAAGGATGTTCATCGCACTACTGAGCGATCCATCACTACCTGGCACGACCTTGGCTGCGTCCTCCAGCACACCGAGCGGATTCATCGAGTCGAGCGGCGAATTCGCGGCTTGCACGAATGACGCGCTCGTCGAGAGGATGGCCGCCGCGATACTCAAGCGAGCCGTCCTCCGAAGAGTCCGCGACGAATGGCCGCAGTGTTTGGAATGACTCCATCGCGACTGCTCCGGCGCGCGGTGCGAGTGAGATCGATCGTTTCCACCGCATCCGCATCTTCAGCGTTGGGAACGCGAGCCCCTCGACCAGCGGAACGCAAGTCGCCTTGGAGCGCCGATTGCAGTGTCGCTTCGAATCTCGGGTCCTTCGCCGCACGGTCACCGGCTTCGATGCGCGCCATAAGATCCGCGACTTCCTCCGCACTCGCCAGTTCAGAGAGCGTCCGCATACCAGCACTCGACTGATGCACCACCAAGACGCGGCGCGCGATCTTGATCAACATGACCTGCTGTCCCTTTGCGATGGGATATCGCGCGAGGATTTCCACCACGCCGCTGGGCCGGCGAGCGCTCGTCAATCGCAGTCCAAGTTTCTGCGCGCCCCACTTGGCGCCGAGGATTGCGACGAGGACCGCCGCAAGCGCTCCAGCTGTCGGCAAGACCGTTGCGACAAGTCCGTTTTCGTCCGCAGGGATCGCGCGTGCGGAGGCCTTCGATGCCTCCGCGGGTGCGAGTGCCTTCGCTGCGAGCCCAAGCGGGCGACCTTGCGCAGGGAGAGGAGGGACCACGCTCGCCGACGCGAGGGTTGGCGAGTCATCGATCGGCCCACCCGCAATCCCGATCGAAGCAACGCTCAGAGCGCAGCCGTATGCGAGACAACGGAACAAACTCAGTATTGGCTTCACGCTTCTGTGCCTTCCTGGCGATTGGCGTTGATGTGCATTCCACTATCCGCGCAGAGCTCCGCTCTGCTCTCGCATGCGATGGGCACATGATCAACCGAGTGACCATGACGCCGCAGAATCAGCTTTCAAATGGTTCAAGAATCTCGCTGACACGGACGCAGAAGTTCTCATTCAAGACGAGAACTTCTCCGCGCGCGACGCGCCGCCCATTCACATAGATGTCCACTGGGTCACCCGCCGCTTTGTCGAGTTCGACAACCGAGTCGGTGTTCAACCGAAGGACATCTTCGACAAGCATCTTTGTCCGGCCAAGCTCGATGCGCACACTCAGATTCACATCCGAGAGCATGCCGATGGCGGAGGCCGCTTCGGTCGAGCGCGCTCGAGCAAAGTCTGGCAGTGGAACGGCGGCACCCGAAGGAACTGCGACTGAGGGATTGGTGGTTGGGTCGGCTGAGGCCATCGGCTGCTCCGCGAGAATCCTTCTGGGGAGAAACACACGCGCTCGTGGGCATCCTGCCGGTGAGCGAGCGCAAGAGCTGCGCCTACCGTTTGTCGGAGAGGCAGAGGTTGCGCCTTGAGAATCCACCTCTGGGCAGTTTCTGCTCACCCCAAACTCAGAATTCTCGGCGGTTGCCCTCATGGAACAGTCAACACGCGAGTCAATCTGACCCGCGTGGCTGCCGATCTTCCACGGCTCCCCCGCTTATCGGTTGATACGAATTCCTGTTCCAACCACGAGGACACATCGATCGACCGTCGGCTTCCCATCGGTTGATCGGTGATCGAATCGCTCACGCAGCGTGCCTTCTATTCGGCGAGTGAGGGTCTCGAAAGTTGGCTCCTGGAAGTGATGCGGTTCCGCCGTGCGCCACAGGCCACCGATCTCCGCGCGAAGCTCATTGCGCGATCGTTCGATTTCTTCTTTCACCCATGTCTCGTCCTTCTTACGAACTTTGACATAGACCTCAACTTCATAAAGGTAGGCGAGGCCCGTTCGATCATTGACGAGCCGATCGTCGAGTAATAGCAATTCGATCGGCTTGGATTCCTCGGGATTCGCGACAACCACGGGGACTTCAGCCTCGACATGCTTGGGACCAGTCATCGAGAAAAACCCGACGATCGCCGCGCCTTCAAGCGCGAGCAATCCTGCGGTAATCGCCATGAACTTCATGCCGCTCTTCTTGGCAGGCGTCTCGGCCGAAGCCTTTGCGTCTGCGCCCTTGGCGTCACTGCCCTTGGCATCCTTCGATCCTGATTTATCTGCTTTGTCTGCCATAATGCCTCCGTCGAACAACGCTGCGAGGAATCGCTCCATGTCGAATCGACCCAACAACCCCCGCACTTGAGCATGGCGGCCCAATCCGGCTGCAATCTCGCGCCCACGGCGGCAAGTAATCCGTCAATCGAGCCAAAAACCGCGATTTCAGGCCGGCAGCAGCACCGCAAGAGCGTGTCGCGCGAGGCCAAAGTCCACCACTAACTGCCCCTCGGGCATGCCGGCCTTTTCACCATCAAGTTGCAGCACTTCAGGCGAACTTGTCCAAATCCGGAATGCGCGCGCACGCCGCTCGCGAACGACCGACGAGTATTTTTGAAGTCCCCAACGCAGCCGCGGAATCCACGGAATCACATCGAAGCCGTGACGAAGTGGAATGAAGATTGCATCGAGCAACCCATCGTGGGGCAGTGCATCGGCGCTCGGGTTGAGTCGAGCGCCGTACTCGCGGCCGTTGGCGACAACCACCATTCCCACCCCGAGCTCTTCGCGCTCGCCGTCGAACTCCCACGCCAACCGTGGCGCTTTCCAAGTGCGTACGCACTCCAACGCTGGTCGGAAATACGAGAAGTGCGAGATCGGACCTTTGCGGGTGGAAGCAAGCGCATGGACGATCCGCGCGTCGAGTCCCAGTGAGCCCATGAGCACGAACGGCTCGTGATTCGCGTTCGCGAGGTCGATCCTCTGAATCCGCATGGCATGGAGCGCGCGCCGAAACTGCGACTCGCTTCTCGTCATGCCGAACGACCGCGCGAATAGGTTTTCGGTTCCACAGGGAACATGCCAAATCGGAAGCCCTGCGCGCGCCGCACTCGGTGCCGCGAGACGAACCGTCCCGTCTCCTCCACACACCGCGATCACGCTGATCGACCTCCGTCGCCCGCGAAGTTCTTCATCGAGCCAATGCTTGGCGTCTCGCGACTGCGTGGCAATGAGATGAGCCTTCACTCCATCGAGCTGCAATCCAGACTTCATCCGTTGGGCGTGCTTGAGTGCGCGCCCACGCCCGCTCATCGGATTGAAAAGTATCGCTACGCTCATGAAAAAGTTCACTCTCGCGCGACTGCTTGACGCGACTCAGGTCGCAGGATATCCCCTCTGCCGCTGCTCGCTCTGCCGTTGTGCGCGGCCGCGACGCGCCGTACCATCACAGCAATGCTCCCCGTCTCCATCCTGCGAATGATGCGCGGAATACTCTCGACTCTCCTCGCGATCGTGTGCCTCGAGGCACATTCGGCGCACGCGCAGTCGGAGCAGTATGTTCTCGACCAACTCGATCGTTGGGAAAAGACCGCGCAGGCAGACCCCGCGAGCGAAGAAGCACAGTTACTCAACGCTCGGCGAACCCTCGCCCTTGGAGAAGCCGCGCGCGCGAAAAATCTCGCGAACGCGTTCATCGAGCGGTACCCACTTTCGCGATGGCGCGCCGATGCGTTGCTCGTCCGCGGCGACGCCGAGGTCGCGCTCGGCGACGAGTACAAGGGCCTGTTCGACTTCGAGGAAATCTGCCGGCGATACTCCGCCACCGAGACCTTTATTCCAGCGCTCGAGCGCGAGTTCGAAATCGCGAAGGCCTATGCGCATGGGCTGAAGAAGCGATTCTTTGGCACCATTCGGTTTCTAAGCTCGCACGACGATGCGGAAGAACTCCTCATTCGCGTGCAAGCGCGATTGCCCGGCAGCCAACTCGCCGAGCAAGCCGGAATGGAACTTGCTGACTTCTACTTCCGCGAGCGCGACCTTCAACTGGCGGCTGAAGCCTACAAACTTTTCCTTGAAAACTACCCGCGGTCACCGCAGATTCCCAAGGCGCGACTCCGACTCATCTTCGCGTATTTGTCGGGATTCAAAGGCCCGCAGTACGACGCAAGCGGACTCCTCGAAGCGCGCGGTCGTCTGCGAACGCTGCAGGCGATCGAACCATCGCTCGCCGACCAGGTTGGTGTCGATGGAATCCTGATCCGCATCGAAGAATCGGAAGCCGCGAAGATTCTCTCGACGGCGAACTGGTACCTCGAGATCGAGGATCCGATTTCTGCCGAACTCTTCATCCGACGACTCGTCATGCGCCATCCGACATCGCTTGCGACGCTCGAAGCCCTCCGCATCATTCCTGGCATCATTCCATCCCTACCCTCAAGCATCCTTGCGAGCGCTCCCGATTACAAGTCCCTCCGAGAAAAACTCCTCGGGATTCCATGGGAGGCAATGGAGGTGAAGGACCCCTCACAGTTGCGCGAAATGGAGATTGATGGCGCACTCCCAACGACTCCACCATCGAAGGGCACGCCATGAACCGCTCTCTCCGGATGCTGTTACTGGGCTGCGTTGGCATGTTGCTCAGCGCTCCCCTTGGCTGCGCAAGCAACCCCCGCGAGGGCTACGCCGCCGCGAATCTTTACCCAGCTCAGTTTCGTTCGGTTTCCGCAACCATCTTTCGCAATCGTTCCTACATTCGAGGCATTGAAAAGCACCTCATGGAGGCGCTGACGAAGGAACTCGAGAGCACCACTCCCTACTCACTCGCAAGCGAAGTTTCAGCCGACACGGTCTTGCAAGGGACAATCACCGATGCGCGCTTGCTCGAACTCTCCAAGGATCCTACGACCGGACTTGCGAACGAAATGATGTTCGAAGTCACCGCCAACTTCGAGTGGATCGACATGCGAACGGGCAAGAAGATCGTGGCGCAGAATGGGATCAAGGCATCCGCCCTCTTCGTGCCAAGTGCCCCCGCGCGCGAGCCGATCGAACTGGCCCAATTCGCTGTTGCAGAAGATATGGCGCGCGATATCGTGGCAGCCATGCAAACGGAGTGGTAGCGCGGGGCAACCGGGCGGGTCGCACCGCGCGATACCCTCCCTCCGGAACCGCCTTTGGGAACACCGGCGGGTTAGGGTTCGAATCACATCGCGTGCATACGCAATCCATGCTTCCTTCGCGAATGAATAGACGATAGAACGGCTCGAACTCGCCTACCCTGCTAGGCTCGGAATTGAGTGCTACGCTGAACGCGCCCGTCCGCCACGACCGCCTCTCCCCTAGTGCCCGATGAACGAATCAAATCAATCGAACTCCCCGAAACCGTCGGACTCTGATGGACCGCAGAAGCGACTTCCCCCGGAAGTGCCACAGAGCCCACGACGACAGTACGCGACCTTTGCGACTTTCCTGATTCTGGGATTGCTCATGCTCTATGCGCTCACGGGCGGCATCACGAGCGGACAGCAGGTGAACTGGAGCGAGTTCCTCGCGTTCGCTGATGCGAAGCGACTGAAAGCCGACTCCGTGCAAGTGGAAGACACTCGCATTACGGCGCAACTTGAGCCCGGGGCGGATTCGCCAGCTGGGGCCGCCGTGAAGACCATCATCGTCAAGAGCCGCCCGCAACTCATCGACCATTATGTGAAACAGCTCGAAGAACGGAAGCTTGCGTACGATGTCGTGGAAGAGTCGATTTGGAAGAGTCTGATCGTCCAACTCATTCCGGTCGTCATCATCATCGCGCTGATCTGGTTCCTCATCTCGCGATCCATGCGCGGCGTGGGCGGTGGCCCTGGCGGCATGCTCGGCAACTTTGGGAAGTCCCGCGCGCAACTCCAGAGCAAAGAGCGGATCAACATTACTTTCGCGGATGTCGCGGGCGTTGATGAGGCGAAGGAAGAAGTCTCCGAGATCGTGGAATTCCTGAAGAACCCGAAACGCTTCGCGCGCCTTGGAGGGCGCATTCCGCGCGGCGTCTTGCTCTCAGGACCTCCCGGATGCGGAAAAACACTGCTCGCGAAGGCCATTGCCGGCGAAGCGAATGTTCCTTTCTTCACGATTTCAGGCTCCGACTTCGTCGAAATGTT
>SXUJ01000076.1 GCA_005790565.1 Planctomycetia bacterium | reverse complement strand
GCGTCCGGTGAGGCCGCAATCGCCGTGAGGGCCACCGATTTCGAATTGACCGGTGGGGTTGACGAAGACTTTGACACCAGAGTGCCACCAACTTCCGAGGACGGGCTTAATGACGTGCTCGGTGATTGCTGCCTTGAGCGCAGCTTGCTTCGTCTCGCCGTTCCACATGGGTGCGTGTTGCGTCGAGAGCACGACCGTCTCAACGCGCTTGGGTTCGATACCCTCGTACTCGAATGTCACCTGACTCTTCGCATCAGGGCGAAGTCCTTCAATCGTTCCCTTCTCCCGCGCGATTGCTTGTCGCTCGACCAAGCGATGGGCGAAGTCAATCGGGAGTGGCATCAGGCGTTCGCTCTCGCGGCACGCGAATCCGAACATCATGCCCTGATCGCCCGCGCCTTGCGCGCGCTTGGACTTCCGCACGACGCCCCGCGCGATGTCGGCCGATTGTTCGTGCAGGAGATTGAGGACGCCGCAGCCGCGAGCATCAAATCCCATCGCGGCATCGTTGTATCCAATGCGCGCGACTGCATCACGCACGGTTTGTTGCACATCAAAGGGCTTCTTGTGGTTGTGCGCGAACTTGATTTCGCCAGCGACCACGACCTGTGCAGTTGTCACGAGGGTCTCACATGCGCAGCGGCCACTCGCGTCGTGCGTCAGGATGAGGTCAAGGATCGCATCGGAGATCTGATCGGCCACCTTGTCGGGGTGGCCCATGGAAACGCTTTCGGAAGTGAAGAGGTAGCGATGAGACACGAGAGAGGATCCTAGTTTCGAAAAAATCAGAGGGGGAACGACCGCAGGAGCGCGCGCAAGAATCGGAACGGCGGGCGCGCCGTGAAGGGCGCTGATGATAGCCAAGACGCCCCGTTCCCCCACGCAATGCGCACAGTCGGTACAGAAATGTTGAACAGAACGACATTTTCCTTCTATTGGAAACCTCTCCGCCCATCACGGAGTAGATTCAGGGTGACTTTGCCTGCAAACTCGAATCGTTGTCGCTGATGCCCATTCTCGCTTCCATCCTCTGCGCCGTGGTCGTTTCGACGCCGCCCTTGATGGGTGGGGGCGCGGGCGGGGTCGTGGCCTCTGCAACCGAGCACCTGCCCGCGCATGCGACGGGACACATTCTCGTAAAGCTCGCGAGCGGAGTGCGGGCGAGCCGGACCTCGCGGGGCGAGTGGAAGTTTTCGGCATCGAAGGCGGCCCTGCGCACGATCGAGAGTTCAAGCATCCGCGCACTGAAGAACATTGGAGCGTCTCACATCGCGCCGGCACTCGTCCAAGCACCCGCTCACGCGGCGCTCGCAAACTCCCTCGGCTTGGATCGGTGGGTGATTGTCACGATCCCAGAGCGGAGTGATGCGCAACGGTGCGTGGGGTCGATGCTTGCGCTGCGTGGGCTCGTTGAAACAGCCGAAGTGGACGGGGTGGGCTCCACGGCACTCACCCCCAATGACACTGACTTCTGGTTTCAATACGCACTCCAAAATACAGGGCAGACCATTAGTGGGCAGGCCGGCATCGTGAATGCCGACATCGGCGCGACGGAAGCGTGGGATCTCACGACGGGTAATGACATGGTCATCGCCGTGCTTGATTCCGGCGTCGACCCGCATCCGGAGATCGCAAGCCGATTACTTCCGGGCTACAACTTTCCTGATAACACAACGAACACGACGGACGAGTGTTCGCATGGGACGCATGTAGCTGGAATCATCGCTGCGAAAGGAAACAACGGAGTCGGAGTCGCTGGATTGGCTTGGAATGCGCGCATTCTTCCCGGGGTCGTCGTCAATGGGTGCACAGGCTTCGAGAGCGACGCGGCGGAAGGCGTGATCTGGGCGATTGATCAAGGCTCGCGATTGATCAACATGAGTTTGCAGTACTACACCGGCACCACTCTCTTGCACGATGCGGTGATTTACGCGGCGAACCAAGGTGGCATCGTGGTCGCGGCCTCGGGCAACAACGGGAGTGGAACGGTGGCGTATCCGGCGCGTTGGGACGAAACGATCGCGGTCGCCGCGACGGACAATCGTGATGCGCGCGCCGCCTTCTCTAACTATGGCGCCACTGTGGACCTCGCGGCGCCCGGTGTGGGTATCTGGTCGACGATTTCAACGAGTGGCTACACCCAGAAAAACGGAACGAGCCAAGCAGTCCCGCATGTGACGGGCACCATCGCCTTGATGCGAACGGTGAATCCAACAATCACTCTGGCCGAAGTCCGCGCGATTCTTACCGCGACGGCGTTTGACATTGCACCCGTCGGGGTCGATCAGTGGACTGGTGCGGGACGCATCAATGCGGGCGCGGCTGTCGCGGCGGCGATGCCTACCTATGACATCGCAGACTTCAATCATGACGGGATCGTCAACGCGCAAGACCTGACCATCTTCCTCCAGAGTTGGGGGGCGTGCGTGGATTGCGATTCGTGCGCGGCTGATCTCGACGGCAATTGCATCGTCGACTCGCCCGATCTCACGGTGCTCCTCTCGCATTGGAATGGCTAAGGACGAAAGGGAGAGGGTCTCGGTGTCGCCTACACTTGCGGCATGTCCATCGCGATCGAACTTGAGCGCGTCTTGATCCTCGACGCATCGAGCGAGCAGTTTATTCAACTGCGTGAGCGCGTCGACGCATCCACGCCACCAGGCGTCACTCCCCCGGCGGGTCGTGTTTTTTCGATCAAGATCGGGACATCGGAAGCCGTGGCGATTGAGCGGCGCTTGCGCGGACTTCCCGTGCCAAGGCCCCAGACGCACGACCTTCTCGCGTCAGCGATTCAGATCCTCGGCGCGAAGGTGTCGCGCGTTGTGATCCATACACTTGAAGAGGGCACCTTCTTTGCCGACATCGTGCTCCAGCGCATCGATGCAGACCTCGAGTTGAAACTCGATGCTCGACCGAGTGACGCGATCGCGCTGGCGGTCGGGCTTCATGTCCCATTGTTTGCCACCGATGCGGTCCTCGATGCCGCAAGCGAAGCAGACACAGCCGTGGAGCCGCCGGCGTTTGACCCCGAGGACGATGAAGATGACTGACGCTGCATCGTCCAACCTTGAAACGACGAGCGAACTGCCGCAGACTGTTGTGCCAGACGCGGCGTGGGTCACCGACGGCACGCCGGAGGAACAGCGTGATGCGGGTCCGGGCCGACGCGCCTCCCTAGAGGCTCCGTTAGGCGGCACTCTCAAGGCGCGGGTTGAAGACTTTCTCGTTGATGAGATCCCGTCGTATGACCCGGTTGGTGAAGGCGAGCCTCTCTATCTCGGTGTGCAGAAGAGTGACATGCCCCACGGTGAGATGATGGCTGTGATCGCGCGGCACTTCAAAGTGGACGAGAGCGTGATCGGCTTCGCGGGAATGAAGGATCGCGTGGCGATTACACGGCAATCCATTTCCGTTCATCTCCCCGGGCGAACAGCGGAACTCAACGGCGCCTTCCCGCCATTGGAACATACGCGCATGCAGTTTCTCTGGGCGAAGCGGCATCTGAACAAGCTGCGTCGTGGGCACTTGAAGGGCAACCGTTTCTCCATTCGAGTTCGAGGCGTTGACCCGCTGGGCGTTCGACAGGTGTATCGCTCAATGCAATCGCTCGAGAAGCTTGGTGTTCCCGCGTACTTCGGGGAACAACGATTTGGCTATCGACGCAACAATCATCTGTGTGGACTGGCGGTCGTCACGGCGCAGCCGAAGGCGCTGTTGGACGAATTGCTCGGCGCGAAGGGGAGTCCGTTTCCGCCGCGCCAGTTGCCCTTCCGCCGCCTCTACGACGAAGGGAACTTTGCTTCGGCGCTCGAAGGCTGGGGTCGCAACGACCGTTCCGAGCGAATCGCATTGCAGGCACTTGTGCGTGGTCGGGATACGGCAGGCGCGGTGCGCGCGTTGCCCGACTACATGAAGTCATTTTGGGTGAGCGCACTCCAGAGCGCGATCTTCAATGTGACCCTTGATGCGCGAGTGCGAGATGGTTCCTACGCGCGATGTGTGACCGGTGACATTCTGTTCAAACATGACTCCGGCGCGTGCTTTCTCGCGAGCGATGCGAGCCTGGATGAAATCGTGGAGCGCATGAGCGCCGCAGAGATTTCGCCAACCGGCCCGCTGCATGGCCGCGGAATGCTCGCGCCAACGGCGCGCGCAGCGGAGTTGGAAGGAGAGGCGCTCGCGGTGTGGGGAGCGACCGCCGAAGGGATGTCGGCACCTTGCGCGACCGAGTTCACCGGCGCTCGTCGGCCGCTTCGAGTGTTTTTCTCAAACTGGGAGGTTGAAGGCGGGGTGGATCTTCACGGCGCATTCATTCGCTGCGCGTTTGATCTTCCCAAGGGCGCGTTCGCGACCGTGATGATGCGAGAACTTCTTGGCGCAACAGTGCCCTCAGTCGAAGGCCGTCCGATCGATTCCGAGCAATCGTGAGTGGAGTGCGCCCGTCGCTACGCGCGCGAGCAGCACTTGCAGCCCGTCGCGAGCCTGTACCCGAGCCACGCCATGGGGAGATAGGCGAGCGCGAGGTCGACCGTGTTGAACCAGAGCGGCGCTGGAATCATGGAGACGGCCATTGCGCCACCCAAGAGGAACGCCAATCCAATCACTAGTGCAAGTGCTTTCTTCGAGCGGGGAGTTGCAGCGATCCTTGCCGCAATGAATGCGCCGACGAGCGATCCGGCGGCATGCGCCGAAAGCGGAACCATGAGTTGCAGCACGGAGTATTCACCGATGTGCGCCTTGATTGTTTCGATGTTCTGAACATCCACGCCTGCCGGCGGCGGGAGAAGCATTCCTCCACCGATGATGATCCCCATGTTCGCGCATCCACCTAGGATCATGCCGAGCACGAATCCGAGGAATCCTCGCAAGAGTGCGTTGAGGGGGCTGACGGTTGGTGCGCTCATCACGGGTGCATGCATGCTCGGTCGCTCCGTTAGGGAAGCGTGCAGCGTAACAGCGGGCGCGAGAACGCAATGTGCCGGGTCATGCGGACGCGCCGCACGCATGCCGAATCTGCGCCGCGGTGTCGCCCTCATGGTCAATGCGGACGGCGTTCCATCCGCATCCGATGGCCGCGGCGCAATTCTCTGCGAGATCGTCAAAGAGCACGATGTCTTCAGGCTTGGCATTGACTGCACGCTCGAAAGCACGAAAGATCGCGGCGTCTGGCTTCTCGACACCGAACAGATGCGACGCATGGTGTGCATCCATTGCTTGGAGCGCGGGCAGCGCGAGCAGGCTCTTCCAGTGAAGATCATTCGTGTTGGAGAGACACGCGGTTCGCCAACCATCCCCTCTGAGTCGTCTGATTTCGTCCGTGATGCCGGGGTACTCCGCGATGATCACCGATTGGTGCGCGCGCTCGAGCTCTTCCGCGCTTGCGAGTCCCTCGCAGAGGCTTGCGAGTCGATCGAGGTACCTCGCGCCATCGAGTTCACCCCGTTGATGCTGGCGACCGAGTGCTGTCGCCGCTCTCGAGAGCGCGTGAAAGTCGGTGGCCGCAAGCCGGTCATCATCAATGCCAGCGGCGGCGAACATCTCGGGGTAGGTTCGTCGAATTCGCACGACGACTCCGCCGAGGTCAAAGCAAGCGATCTTCTGTTGAGGTGTACGCATAAGGTGAGAGGCGAGCGTCATGCAGCCGCGGGCGGCACGCGCGTCACGAGTTTTTCGAGGCGTTTCGCTTCACGCCGCTCGCGGAAGAAGACGCGAAGGAGTTCCGCGCAGTGTGTGGAGAGAACCCCTGCGTGAAGTTCAACGCGGTGATTGAGTCGAGAGTCCGTGCAGATGCCGTAAAGCGTTGTACACGCGCCAGCCTTTGGATCGGTGGCGCCGAAGATGACGCGGCCCACGCGCGCGTTCACGATCGCGCCCGCGCACATCGGGCATGGTTCGAGGGTGACTGCGAGCGAGCAATCACTGAGCCGCCATTCCCCGAGCATGCGTCCCGCATCACGAATCGCGACAAGTTCCGCGTGGCCGGTGGGATCAGCCCGAAACTCTCGATTATTCGCAGCTTCCGCGATGATCTCGGTGCCGCGATAGATCACGGCGCCTACTGGGATCTCGCCTTCGGCGGCGGCCCTTCGGGCGAGCGTGATCGCTCGCTGCATCATTGCGACATCAGTGGATGTCACCCCGTTGTCCGCGCGTTGCGCGCTTTCTACCTGCTGCATCACTCTCCTCCTTCTCCGACGAACTCGATCGATCCAGCGTGATCGACAAGCGAGTCCACGGGAAAGGGCTCCGCGTTCATGCCGAGGGCTCACCGTTTGACACCCCGGTCCTCATCCTCATCGGATCGTCCTGTCTCACGATCGCCTGCGTTGCTCTGTTCCCATGATGAGGGACGCACGGATTGATCCTGCTGCGACGACCGTTCCGTCTGTGCGGGCTGGCGACTCGCGTTATCGGTGCCCGACGCGCGTTTCTTGCTGAAATGGAAGCGGAACAGGGAGCCTTCACGGACGCGCGAGGCTGGGAGGTAGATCAGAAGCAGAATGCCAAGCTCATACAGCGCGTAGAGCGGGACGAGCATGATGAACATGCTTGTCGCGTCCGGCGGAGTCACGACTGCCGCGACGATTGCCATCACGAACAGCGCGACCTTCCGTTTTTTCCGGAGTAGTGCCACATCCACGAGTCCGATCCAGCCCAGAAGCAGAATCGCGAGTGGCATCTGAAAGGCGATGACAACGCCGGCGAGGAGCAGGAGCGCGAAGTCGGTGTAGTCCTCGAGCCGGAAGTTTGGTTGCACTCCACCTGCTTGTCCGAGCGCAATCTCAAGCACGCGCATCGGCGCACGAGTCGGCGTCGCGGGTGCGTCGGGATCGACGGCGGGCGTCGGTGGATCCGTCGCGTTCCGCACTGCATCGAGCGCTGACTGCACTGCGCCCTCGGTGCTCTTCACAATCTTGCTCGTGAGAGGCTGCGCGACGAGTTCATTCGGCACAGCGATGCAGAGGACTTGTTCGGGCATGCGAACCCACATCTGTCCAATCTGTGGAAACTGCGGATTCGCCGTGAGAATCGGCATCGACGGCCCGGCGGCGACTTCCCCCACGATCGAGCCATCCACAACCAGCGGTACGGGTGCACCCCAACCCACGAGGAACATCAGGGTGAATGGGAGCATGATGAAATAGAACAGGCTCACACCGATGGCCGTCAGTACGCAGCTCGCGGGGACCAAGAAATGCACGAATCGTTTTTCATGCGAGTAGAGGCCCGGAGAGATGAACTTCCAGATCTGAAACAGAATCCACGGTGCGCCCACGATGATCGCGCCAATGATCGAGAGTTTGAACTCGACCATGAGCGTCTCTGCGGGAGCGATCGATTGAACCTGCGCAGGTTGACCGTTGGCGCGCAGTGCATCGAAGAGCGGCTGACACAGCGCTTCGCGAAGGTACGGCGCGAGGAAAAACAACACGATCGCCAACGGAATGAGCACGGCCACCGCTTTGAACACGCGCGAACGAAGTTCTTCAAGGTGGTCCCCGAAGCTCATGCTGTGTGATTCGGATTGCTTCTGGTCGAGCGGCATGAGGAGGAGGTGGGGAGCGGGAGGGGGAGAGTACGAGGATCGGCGGCGGGAGAATCGCCGTCAGATTCCAAAGAACCGCTTGCAATTGGCCGCGAGCTGCGAGCGCCTCATGGTTCGCTCACGCGCGCGAAGGTCCGCGAGCTTGTCCGCGACATGCGTGACGAGTCGTGGCTCGTTGGGTCGCTGCGTGCGATGCGGCTCCGGCGACAGAAAGGGCGCGTCCGTTTCAACCATGATCCGGTCCAGTGGCGGCAAGAGGGCCGCATCCTGCGTGACCTTGGCATTCTTATAGGTAAGCACACCGGTGAAGCTCACCATCGCGCCAAAGTCGAGTAAGGCGCGCATGTCGGTCGAATCTCCCGTGAAGCAATGAAACACAAAGCCCGTCGGGGGCAGGGAGGATGAGGCGAGAATCGGGATGAGTCGATCGAAGGCATCCCGGCAATGGATGATCACCGGCTTTCGAAGACCGGCAGCGTGCAAACTCTCAAGTTGTGCGAGCTGAGCCTCTAGGATCGTAAGTTGTTGTTCTAGAAGAGGTTTCGTGTGAAAACAGTCCAAGCCAAGCTCGCCCCAAGCCACGCATTTCGGATCATGCCCAACTTCAGAAAGCGCACGCCAATCGCACGGTTCGTCGCTGTAGAGGGGGTGCACGCCCGCGGAACACCACAGAGTGGGGTGTTCCTTGGCCAGCGCGAGGCAGTCGCGCGCATTGGAGGTTGAAGTCGATACGGTCAGCGCGCCGCGCACCCCACCCGAGGCTGCATCCGCGAGCGTCCGTCCGACCCGCCCGGCAAACTCCGGAAAAGTGAGGTGGCAATGCGTATCAATGAGGTCGACGGATTCGCTCACAGCTGCGTGAGGTTAGCCGATGGAATAGGGGGGGCTGCGAGGCGATGATTGCTGCGAAGTGCTCCGGATTGTTTACCCCGTTGACCGATCGCGCTTGTGCATTTAGACTGTCGCGATCGAATTCGTGAAATATTTCACGAAGTCGATTCCTTTGCCGTGTTTTCGTCGCCCTTCTGATCGCGACACGGTCGTGCTTTGCGTCTGCGTCGCGCTCGCGACGGAGTTCAGGATTTGCTTGCATCCCTTCGAGTTGATCTCGCATGAGTAGGTTCTCATTCCCTCGCTGGTCCAATCTCCTTCTGCCGGTGATCATTCTTGTTGGCGCAACCATGCCGCTCTACGCGGCATATTTTGTCGCCTACGGGTTCAGCCCGAAGACGCTCGACGCGGGGTACCAGCCCACACAACCAATTCCGTTTAGCCACGCACTGCACGCAGGGCAACTCGGTCTTGATTGTCGTTACTGCCACATCGGTGTGGATCGCGCCGCGAGCGCGTCGATTCCCGTGACACAGACTTGCATGAACTGCCACACGACGATTCGACCAGAGTCGCCGAAGCTTGCGAAGTTGAATGAGAGCAACCTCACTGGTATGCCGGTGGAGTGGACGCGCGTTCACAAACTGCCTGATTTTGCCTTCTTCAATCACGCGGCGCATGTGACGCGAGGTGTTGGATGCGCAACCTGCCACGGCCGCATTGACAAGATGGAAGTGGTTTATCAGTTCTCCCCGCTCTCGATGGGTTGGTGCTTGGAGTGCCACCGAGAGCCAGTCACCAATCTGCGGTCACCGATGGACGTCACCAACATGCGTCTTGACCCAGCGAAGGATTTGGGGATTGACGAGCAAACCCGCCTCCAAGCGAGATTCCAAATCTCGCCGAGTGAAAACTGCACCACCTGCCATCGCTGAGCGCGACCCCGAGCGCATCACGCAGCGCAACTGAACACGAACTGACCAGACGAAACGGAATGCCGATGCAGAAGAACGACACAGGATGCGCTCCCCAAGGCACGACTCTCGATGCGCACGCGCGCACCGCTGCTCCAGAGTTCTGGCGGAGCCTCGAAGATTTCTCGCATGCCGAAGAGTTTCAGCAGCTCATGAGCCGCGAGTTTTCGCCCGGCGCGGCGGAGTTGGCTGCCGGCGATGATCGTCGCACTTTTATCAAGGTGATGGGCGCGAGCTTCGCGCTCGCAGGTTTGGCCGCGTGTCGTCGATTGCCTGAGGCGAAGATCGTGCCGTTCGCGGCGGCGCAGACGAATCGCACTGCTGGCGTTCCTGTTCCTTACGCCACGATGGTGGAAACATGGGGCGTTGCGCAGCCCGCTGTTGCCAAGACATTCGATGGTCGACCGGTCAAGCTTGACGGCAACCGCCTCTTCGCAGGCGCCGGAGCATCGATTCCCTCGACGCAAGCGCGGGTGCTCGAACTTTATGACACGGATCGCAGCCGTTCGGCGAGCCGTCGACAAGCGCCATCGAACTACGCGGCATTCGCTTCGTGGTGCGAGACAAGCCGCGAGCAGTGGAAGCGCAATGGGGGCGAGGGCCTCGCGATTCTGTGCGACCTCTCCGCCTCGCCGACCCTCGCGGATATGAAGTCGCGTGTGGCGGCGGCTTATCCGAACGCGACTTGGTCGTGGTGGGGCGCCGCGAACGATGACGCGTCGATTGCGGGCACAGGCGCGGTTGCGACGCCAGACTTCTCGAAGGCGTCGGTTGTTCTCGTCCTCGACGGGGATCCGCTGAACGACGCTGCGATGGCGGTGAAGTTCGCGGGCGATTGGGCGACGGGCCGCAGAATCCAGAATTCCGATCCGTCGGCGCAGGAGATGAGTCGCCTGTATGTCGCCGAAAGCACATTGAGCGTGACTGGTCTGAGCGCGGATGAGCGATTCACGATGCGCCCGAGCGAAGTCGCGGTCTTTGCCGCGATGGTGGCGAAGGAACTCGGAGTCGCCGGTGCGGAAGCACTTCTCGCTGGCGCAGGTTCGGCCAACATTCTTGACGCCCACGCCAAGGAAGTCTTCACCGAACTGGCGAAGGATCTCGCGAAGGCGGGAACTGCAGCACTCGTGTTTGCTGGTCGGACTGCGGATCCTGCGTGTCACGCGATTGCCGCGATGATCAATGCGAAACTCCAGAGCGCGGGCGCGGCCTATCGCGCGAGCAGCACTGGAAGTGGCGTGACGGGACAACTCGCGACGCTCGCAAGCGCGCTTGACGACGGAAAAGTTTCGACGCTCATCGTGCTCGGGAGTAATCCCGTGTACGACGCGCCGTCCGATCTTGACTTTGCCTCAAAGATCAAGAAGGCCGCGGAGGTTGTACATCTTTCGCTCTACGCGAATGAAACGACTGCGCTCAGCACTTGGCACATCCCCGCCTGCCACGCACTTGAGAATTGGTTCGACGGCCGCGCGTGGGATGGCACCATCGTGCTCGGGCAGCCCACGATTCTTCCGATGATGGACGATGCCCAGGGCGGCAAGAACGCCGTGGAACTCCTTGCGGAGATCACGGGAGATGCGCTGAGGGATGCGTACTCCATCGTCCGCCGCACGCATGGTGCACTCTGTGGCCTCTCAGGTTCAGAGTTCGAGAAGTACTGGCGCACGAATCTCGATGCAGGTTTTGTCGCTGCGACCGCAACGACGGCGATTGCGTCAACACCGAACGCCGCTTCGATTGCTCAGGCAGCCTCAAAGGTCAGTGAAGGCTTTGAAGTCGGCTTCTTCTTCGACAACAAGGTGGCGGACGGCCGCCTCGCGAACATCGCGTGGATGCAGGAGTTGCCTGATCCGATCACGAAGATCACTTGGGATAACGCGCTCCTCGTTTCACCAACCACCGCGAGTGCGATGGGTTGGATGAGCGGCGATGTGCTCGAGGTGACGGTTGCGAGCGGCGCGCTCTCAGTCGCTGTGTGGGTTGCGCCGGGACATCCCGACAACTGTGGCTCGATCGCCCTTGGCTACGGTCGCACTAGCGTCGCGGGCAAGATCGCGGCGGACTCTGGTTTCAACGCCTATCGCTTGCAATCCTCGAACGCACTTTCCTTTGCCAAGACGACAGGACTTGCGAAGGGTTCAGAGCGCTACGCATTCGCGCATACCCAGGATCACGGCGCGATCGATGCGCTTGACCCAAAGGTTCCGGAGTCAGGCATTCAGGAACGATTGCCCGCGCTCGTGCGCAGTGCGTCGCTCGCGACCTACAAGCAAGAGCCCGGATTCGCGTCGCATGCGAACCATGTACCGCACACGCTATCGCTGTGGGACGAATCGAATCTGGCCGGCGCGAAGTTCCGTTGGGCGATGTCGATCGATTTGGCATCCTGCACCGGTTGCAGCGCATGCGTCACAGCGTGCCAAGCAGAGAACAACACTCCAATCGTCGGGAAGGACCAAGTCGCGCGTGGCCGCGAGATGCATTGGATTCGCGTCGATCGTTACTTCCGCGGTTCGGATCCTGCGAAGCCAAGCGGTTTCGCTGTGCAACCGATCGCGTGCATGCAATGCGAGAACGCGCCATGCGAACAGGTCTGCCCGGTCGCCGCGACCGTCCATGATGAGCAAGGGCTCAATGCGATGGTGTACAACCGGTGCATCGGTACGCGTTACTGCAGCAACAACTGCCCCTACAAGGTCCGTCGCTTCAATTTCTTTGACTGGCATCGACGCGAGCCCGTCCGCGAAGGCGGCGTGTTCATGACGAAGCCGGAGTACTACACCTCTGAAGGCCCCAATGAATGGCCGCGTATGCAGTTCAATCCAGAAGTGACCGTGCGCACGCGCGGCGTGATGGAGAAGTGCACCTTTTGTGTGCAGCGCATCCAAGAAGCGCGCATCAACACGAAGAATGCGTGGGCGAAGCGGGGCGGCGTCGAAGGCGCGCCGGAGTGGGCGATCGCCGATGGAACCGTCCAGACCGCGTGCCAAGAAGCTTGTCCAACCGGTGCGATTGTCTTTGGCGATCTCAATGTGAAGTCGAGTGAAGTCGCGGCCGCACAGAAGGGTCCGCGCAGTTACGGTCTCCTCGATGAACTCAACACCAAGCCGCGCTTGAAGTATCTCGCGCGCGTCTGGAATCCAGCGATCGAGCATGGCTCCGACGCACATGATCATGGCTCCGACGCACATGATCATGGCGCGGGTCATGGCACGACAGGTTCGCATGGGGCGCATTCATGAGCACGCTTCTCGCTTCTTCCACGCACGCCGCAGAGATCATCGACAATACTGTCGAAGAGCCAGGCACTCGCGCTCCTCTCGTTCTGAACCTCACGACCTTCGCGGAAGTGACAACCACGGTTTGCCGTGTTGCCGAAGCACGCCGCGCACCGAAGGCGTGGTACATCGCCTTCGCCTTGTCGCTCGCGGTGCTGGGATTCCTCGGCTTTTGCGTTTCGTACCTCATCTTTACGGGCGTTGGTGTGTGGGGTCTCAACAACCCGGTCATGTGGGCGTTCGACATCACGAACTTCGTGTTCTGGGTCGGTATCGGTCACGCCGGCACCCTCATCAGCGCGATCCTTTTCTTGTTCCGACAGAAGTGGCGGACCGGCATCAATCGATTCGCCGAAGCGATGACGATTTTCGCAGTCATCTGCGCGGGTCTCTTTCCCGGCATCCATGTCGGTCGCGTGTGGTTCGCGTATTGGCTCTTCCCGATTCCGAATCAGATGGACATGTGGCCGCAGTTCCGCTCGCCACTGCTGTGGGACGTGTTTGCGGTGAGCACCTACTTCACGGTTTCACTCGTGTTCTGGTACACGGGCATGGTGCCTGACCTTGCCACACTGCGCGACCGCGCGAAGGGCAAGCTGCAGCAGTTTGCCTATGGGCTCTTTGCGCTTGGATGGCGCGGATCGAACCGACACTGGCATCGCTACGAGCGCGCGTACCTCATTCTCGCCGCGCTCTCCACGCCGCTCGTCCTCTCAGTGCACTCGGTCGTGTCGTTTGACTTCGCGACGTCCCAACTTCCCGGTTGGCACACCACAATCTTCCCTCCGTACTTCGTTGCGGGCGCGATCTTTAGCGGCTTTGCGATGGTGTTGACGCTCGCGGTTCCGGCGCGCGAATTGTTCGGATTGAAGGACCTCATCACGCTGCGTCACCTCGACAACATGAACAAGGTCATTCTCGCGACCGGTTGCATGGTCGGTTACGCGTACTCGATGGAGTTCTTTGTTGCGTGGTACTCCGGTGCTGCGTTTGAGAAGTTTGCCTTCGTCAATCGCGCGTTTGGCCAGTACTGGTGGGCGTACTGGATCATGGTGAGTTGCAATGTCATCACGCCGCAACTTTTCTGGTTCAAAAAGATGCGCACAAGCATCCCGATGATGTTCGTGCTCTCCATCGTCGTGAATGTCGGCATGTGGTTCGAACGATTCGTCATCATCGTGACGAGCCTTGCGAACGACTTCTTGCCGAGTTCGTGGGATCAATTCACGCCGACATGGGTCGACATCGGCACGATGCTTGGAGCGTTTGGCCTCTTCTTCACGCTCTTCCTTCTCTTCTGCCGGTTCCTGCCGATGATCGCGATGGCCGAAGTGAAGGCGGTCATGCCTGCGGCCGATCCGCATTCCCCCGAACACGCGCATGACCATTCGCACGGTCACGCGGCGCAAGGGAGGGCTCACTGATGTCGAACATTTCGCAGGCAACTTCAACCGCGCATCGTCCGGTGTATGGACTGATCGCGGAGTTTGAGAACACGCACGATCTGATGCACGCCGCTGAAAAGGTGCGTGACGCTGGATTCATCTGGTGGGACTGCTGCACGCCGTTTCCCGTACACGGCCTCGACAAGGCAATGGGCGTGAAGCGAACGTGGCTTCCCTTCTTCGTGTTTGGCGCGGGTGCGACCGGCACCGCAGCGGCCTTCGTGCTGCAGACCTTCACCAACTCGTTTGGATTCAGCGCGTGGGCGCTGGTGAAGGTGACCGGCTATCCGTACCTCATCTCCGGTAAGCCCATGATGAGCTTGCCCGCGTTCATTCCCGTGATGTTTGAGCTCACGG
Organism: Planctomycetia bacterium; assembly: GCA_005790565.1. Taxonomy (GTDB): domain Bacteria; phylum Planctomycetota; class Phycisphaerae; order Phycisphaerales; family SM1A02; genus F1-140-MAGs142. The sequence continues at coordinate 5,913 of SXUJ01000076.1, read as the reverse complement.
TGCTCTTCTCCGCACTCTCTTGTGTGGGGCTGATGTTCCTGTTCAACGGACTCCCTCGGCTTTATCACCCGCTTCTACAGAACAACCGCTTCCGTCGAGCAACGAATGATCGTTTCTTCGTTGTGATCGAGGCACGCGACCCGAAATTCCTGCGTGGATCGACGGAGGCCTTCCTCCGTACGCTCGGCGCGAGTGCGGTCGAAGCGGTGGAGGACTGACATGCCCCCACGCTGGCTCGTATTTCTTGCTCTTCTCGCGACTGTCGCAGCGGTCCTGCCATTCACCATTGTCGCACGAGTGCGCGCGACACCGGACGCGAATCGCGCAGTGCATATCTTCCAAGACATGGACTTCCAGGCGAAGTTCAAGACGCAAACCAAGAATCCACTCTTCGCCGATCACCGAGCGATGCGACCTGCGGTCGAGGGAAGCGTTGCGCGCGGCGAGGTATATGCGGACACGCATTACTGGGAAGGCGCGGTGCAGGGTGACTGGGCTGATGGATTGCCATCGCAGTTGCAGCTCACGGACGCATTCATCGAACGCGGGCAGCAGCGATTCAACATCTATTGCTCGGCATGCCACGGGTATTCCGGCTACGGGGACGGCATCGTGAATCAACGCGCGATGGCGCTCATGTCCAACACCAACGGACCAGTGATGGGCACACGCTGGGTTGCTGCGAAAAGTTTGCACGATCCGCTCGTTCGGGAGCACCGCCTCGGCATGCTCTTCAACATCGCCACCAATGGCATTCGCAATATGGCGGGCTATCAAGGGCAGATCACCACCGACGATCGTTGGGCGATCGCATGCTATGTGCAAGCACTGCAGCGATCGCAAAATGCAACCACTCAAGATGTGCCACCCGAACTCCGCAAGGACCTTCCGCTTCTGAAGTAAGTCGAGCATCGATTGCTTCGTCTTGCGACGCTCCGCACGAAAGACCGATTTCATGAGTCACGCTCCGCACGCAGATCTCTCTCCCAAGAACACCCAATTGGGTCCTGGAAGCCTCACGCTTCGCAACGCTGCGGCGGGCATCGGGATCGTGTGCTTGGGCGCCGGCGTCTATCTCGGCAAGTCGGGCGCGTTTGAAACGGATGCGCGCACTTTCTGGAAGATCTATCTCGTGAGTTTCCTCTTTGGGCTCACCATTTGCTTGGGCGGGTTGTTCTTCGTCATCATTCAGTTCCTGACGCGCGCGGGTTGGAGTGTCGCGGTGCGTCGACCCGCGGAAGCGCTCGCGTCGAACCTCAAGTGGATTTGGCTGCTCTTCGTGCCGGTGCTTTGGATGTTCTTCAACGGCACCGCTGGCACGCTCTTCCCGTGGGCCGATCTTGCGACGCTTGAAGCGAATGACCCGGGCATTGCGCATGTTGTGGAAAAGAAGGTCGCGTTCTTGAACGCAAACTTCTTCCTCCTGCGCGCCGTTGTCTACTTCGCCGCGTGGGCACTCCTCGCGTGGTTCTTTACGAATCAGAGCACGCTGCAGGATCATGACGGGGCGATGTCTCGCACGAAGTCCATGCAGAAGTGGTCTGGGCCGGCCGCGATTGTCTTTGGACTCACGACGACTTTCGCCGCAGTGGACTGGATCATGTCACTGTCCCCCGCGTGGTTTTCCACGATGTTCGGCGTGTATTTCTTCACTGGCTGCGTGACCGGTGGCTATGCATCTCTCGCGCTGATTACTGCTCGATTGAAGCGATGGGGTTTCCTCCACGGCATCGTGACCGGCGAGCACCTCCAAGACCTCGGAAAACTGCTCTTTGCCTTCGGCATGGTGTTCTGGGCGTACATCGGATTCAGTCAGTACATGTTGATCTGGTACGCAAATCTTCCGGAAGAAACTGGTTGGTTCCTCACTCGACAAGTCGGAGGTTGGCTTCCGATCACACTCATGCTCCTTTTCGGTCACTTCGTTGTTCCGTTCGTCGGGATGATTAGTCGTTGGCCAAAGCGATTCGGCCTTTCGCTTGCGTTCGCAAGCGTTTGGATGCTCTGCTTCCACTGGATCGACCTCTATTGGCTTGTCATGCCGGAGATTCCAAGCGACATCGGGAGCTTCGCGAGCTATGGCGACCTCGTCGCGAAGTATGGCACGCAATCGAATGGACTTGAGAATCCGTTGAACTACATCCTCGCGTTCGGAGTGTTGAGCCTCGTGGTTGCTGGCTCCGTCGCGTATCTCCAAGGTCGCTCCCTCGTTCCCATGCGAGATCCGCGTCTCCATGAGTCGCTCTCGTTCGAAAATGTGTGATCAGTTTCCGTGAAGGCTGCCGCTATGAGCCAAGAACTTCCTCCCCACGCCACCCTCACCGATGACCCCGAGCCGGGCATGACTTGGTTTCTGTCGCTTGCGGGCACGGTGGGCTTTGTCGCAGTCGTGATCGCTGTCTGCGTGATGTACTTTGGAATGCAGGATTCCTTCACGCAAACCCGCGTTATCGAAGAATTGCCGCAGGAGTCCTTTGAACTCGCGAACGCGCAGAAATCGCAGATTGCGCAGTACGGGCGCTACCTAGAAGTCGACAGCGATGACAAGACAACCGAGCGCATCCACATCCCGATTGATCACGCGATGAAACTTCTCGTTGCGGAAGCGGCTGCGAAGCGAACCGTCAAGTAAATCTTCAGCTCATGTTCTCCCATCGTCTCAACCTCAACCTTCCCGCATCGCTCGCTCTACTGAGCGCAGTGCTGTGGATTGGGTCGAGCGCGAGGGCGCAACTCAATGGCGGTGTGCCCGAGGAGTTGAAGGGTGTTGACATCGTAGAACATCTCGACGCGAGTCTTCCTCTCGATGTTGCGCTGACGAACGAAGCCGGCGCGAGCGTGCGATTGGGCGATTACTTCAAGCGCGAGCGCCCAGTCGTCTTGCAGATTGGCTACATGAAGTGCCCGATGCTGTGCGGGCTCGTGCTCAACGGTGCGGTCGATGCGTTCACGGAGCTCGATTGGAGCGTCGGGAACGAATACGAGGTCATCTGTCTCTCGATTGACCCGAGCGAGACGGCGGAGTTGGCGCGCGCGAAGAAGGAAGGGTATGTCGCGGAGTACGGCCGTCCGGGTGCTGCGCAGGGGTTCCATTTTCTGACTGGATCCGCGAAGGCTTCGAAAGCGATCGCGGACGCGGTTGGATTCGAGTATCGCCGACAGGCGAATGGCGATTACGCCCACGCGGCGGCCATCTTCGTGATCACGCCTGATGGCCGTGTCGGCCGTTACATCTACGGAACCAAGTTTGATCCGCCGCAGTTGCGCATGGCGCTCCTCGAGGCATCCGCAGGAAAGATCGGCACCACGCTCGATCGATTCATTCTGTGGTGCCATGTGTACGACCCAAATGCTGGCAGTTATGTCGTGGGCGCGATGCGCGTCATGCAACTTGCGGGTGCGTTGACTCTCGCGGTCGTGGCCGGTGGTCTTGTGTATTTCTGGCGTCGCGAACGACAGCAAAGTCAGAGTCGCGCTGAGGAGTTGTTCTCAAGCGCACAGGTGTCTGTTTGAGTGTTCTCCAAGTTTGAACCGAGTCGATCCATGATTCACCTTCTGCTCCAGGCTTCCTCTGAATCTCCCGGTCAGGCTGCACTTTCGACAAGTGTGCCGCTGAGTCCTGCGGATTTTTGGATGCCTGAAGGCGCATCCACAGTCGCGCCACAAGTCGACTTTGCATTCCAGTTCGTTGCGTGGATCAGTTACTTCTTTTTCGTCCTCGTCATCGGGCTCATGGTGTACTTCGCCATCAAGTACCGACAGAAGGGGCGCGAGGTGTATGCGCGTGGTCCCGCCCACCACACCATGCTTGAACTTGGTTGGACGATCATTCCCACCATTCTTTGCGTGTTCATGTTTTGGTTTGGCTTCCGAGGGTTCATCGATCTCTCGACTCCTCCACAGAACGCGTATCAGATCGATGTGACGGGACAGAAGTGGTTTTGGAATTTTCGCTACCCAACCGGCGCCACAAGCGCAGATTCGAATCTCTATGTCCCCGTTGGTCGCCCGGTCAAGCTCGTGATGCGGTCGGAGGATGTGCTTCACGCCGTCTTCATTCCTGCGTTCCGCGTGAAGAAGGATGTCGTGCCTGGGCGGCATGCCACGCTCTGGTTCCAGACTGATCATGTCACCGAAGGATGGGATGAGACTGACCCCTCTAAACAGGAGTTCCATCACCTGTTCTGCGCCGAGTATTGCGGCAAGGATCACTCCAAGATGTACGCGAAGGTCTTTGTCCTTCCGCAAGCAGATTTTGATCTTTGGCTAGACAAGCAGGGCCGTTGGATGGATGAACTGAAGGGCGATGAACTTTGGCAGGTTGCGGGTCCCAAGCTCTACGGTCGTTGCGCGTCATGCCACACACTCAATGGTGGGTCGAGCACCGGCCCAACCTGGCAGGGGCTTTGGGCGCGCGTTTCTGGCGGAGCTGGTGCGGACGGCAAGCTCGACAACGGTCGTGCGACCTATGCCTCGCTCATTGGACCTGGGAAAGAGTTTGAGAATCCAGAGTCCTATGTTCGGAACTCGATTCTGAATCCGGGCGCGCACATCGCCGTCCCCTTCGGCAATGTGATGCCGACCTTCAAGGGTCAACTCAATGACAAGGCGATCGACGCCATCATGGGGATGATGAAGAACCTCGATCAGTTTGACGCAAAGGGCAAGTTCATCGGCGGCACACCCGCCAAGTAGTGCAAGACGCGCGCTTGCGGCGCTTGGATTGATTGCGAATTGAGCATTTGACAGACGGACGCGAAGCCATGACCACGCTGACTCCTTCAAGCCACGCGACATCGACCGACAACTATCTCACCTACACGCGTGGGATCAAGTCGTGGGCATTCACGCTTGATCACAAGCGCATCGGCGTGATGTATCTCATCTCCGTGCTGGCCTCCTTCTTCGTGGGCGGTCTGTTCGCGCTGATCGTGCGGACGAAGTTGCTGACGCCAGGGGAAGTGGGATGGATCGACGCGGACCAGTACAACCAAGCCTTCACGCTGCACGGCGCGATCATGGTTTTCCTCGTCATCATTCCGAGCATTCCGGGCGCGCTCGGAAACTTTGTGCTTCCCGTGATGTTGGGCGCGAAGGATGTCGCGTTTCCCCGCCTGAATCTCTTTAGTTACTACCTCTGGATCACAGGGGCACTCCTGTCCGTGTATGCGTTGCTCGCGGGCGGCTTCGATACCGGTTGGACTTTCTACACGCCCTACAGCACGAGCACCGAGACCGCCGGCGTCATTCCGGTTGTCATGGGTGTCTTCGTGCTTGGCTTTAGTTCGATCTTCACTGGTCTGAACTTTGTCGTGACGATCCACAAGCTTCGTCCGCCAGGCATGACTTGGTTCCGCATGCCGCTCTTGCTTTGGGCGCTGTACGCGACGGCACTCATCCAAGTCTTGGCAACCCCCGTGCTGGGCATCACCCTGCTGCTCCTCATCATCGAGCGCGCCTTTGGCATTGGCATCTTCGATCCCGGGATGGGCGGCGACCCCGTGCTCTTCCAGCACTTCTTTTGGTTCTATTCCCACCCCGCGGTGTACATCATGATTCTTCCAGGCATGGGAATCATCAGCGAGATCATCGCGGTGCACAGCCACCGGCAGATCTTTGGTTACCGATTCATCGCGTTCAGTTCGATCGCGATCGCGATCTTCAGCTTTCTTGTGTGGGGCCACCACATGTTCACAAGCGGTCAATCGCCGCTGATGAATGTTGTGTTCTCGTTCATCACCTTCTCCGTGGCGATTCCTTCCGCGATCAAAGTATTCAATTGGCTGGCAACGCTCTACAAGGGAGCGATCGTGCTGAACACCGCGATGCTCTACGGGCTTGCGTTCATGTTCCTCTTCACCATTGGTGGACTCACGGGACTTCCGCTTGGCACGCTGAACACCGACATCCACT
>SXUJ01000075.1 GCA_005790565.1 Planctomycetia bacterium | reverse complement strand
TTTGGGTCCAGAAGGTCGTCGGTTCAACTCCGGCTGCCCCGACTAACTCAACAACACACAAGCCGCAGGCAACTGCGGTTTGTGTGTTTTTGAGGATCGCAAGTCCTCTCCGCAACCCGATCCCTATGCCCATGCAGCACTTCCATTGCGACCACGCTTGGCGCGCGATGGAATCAATGATCCAGCGGACGAGTACCCTTGCCTGATGCCTTCCACGCCAGACTCGTCATCGCCGGCGTCCCGACGCGAGTTCTTTGGAGCGTTAGGCGCGTTCGGCCTCTTCGCGTCGACTTCTGCGCTCGCGCAACAAGCGCAGTCTGAGCCGCCGCACGAGAGCGAATCCCCGAGAGATGCCATCACCGAATCCACGATCGAGCAATGCGAGAGACTCGCGGGGATTCAGTTCACTCCGAGCGAGCGGTTACAGATGGTCAAGACGGTCGGCGGTCAACTTGCCCTGTTTCGCGCTCGTGCGCGCTTTGGCGAACTGCCAAACTCACTCGCACCCGCGCAAGTCTTTCGCGTCTTGCTCCCTCACGAATCCGTTCGTCTACAGGACCACGCGGCGGATGATTTTTTCACGCGCAGACAACCCGATGCACCAACATCGATCGACAGTCCTGACTTCGCGACGATCGAACAACTCTCGGTTTGGATTTCCACTGGCGCAGTGACTTCGCGGCAACTCGTCGAGCGATCGCTCGCGCGTCTTCGCATTGCCAATGCATCGCTGCACTGCGTCATTACGCTCGTCGAAGCGCAAGCCCTGCGAGAAGCAGATGTCCTTGACGCAGAAACGCGCGCCGGAAAGACACGCGGTCCACTCCACGGCATTCCGTACGCACTCAAAGATTTGTTCGACACAGCGAACATCGCGACGACTTGGGGCGCTGAGCCGTGGCGCGATCGAGTTCCCGAGATCGACGCGGCAATCGTCACGCGACTTCGGGAGGCAGGCGCCGTGCTGGTCGCGAAGACGGCGCTTGGCGCACTCGCCTATGGAGACATTTGGTTTGGCGGAACCTGCCGAAATCCCTGGAACATCGGTGAGGGATCTTCAGGATCAAGCGCAGGAAGCGCCTCAGCCGTCGCAGCTGGTTGCGTCCCGTTTGCAATCGGAACAGAGACGCTCGGCTCCATCGTCTCGCCGTGCACACGCTGCGGGACAACAGGTTTGCGTCCAACCTTTGGCCGCGTTTCACGCCATGGGGCAATGGCCCTCTGTTGGTCATGGGACAAGGTTGGACCGATCACGCGCAGTGTCATCGATACCGGAATTGTGCTCGAGGCACTCAATGGACAGGACAATCGCGATGCGTCAAGCGTCGCAGTTCCATTCAAAGCACCCCGTATGCCGGGCGCGAAGGGTGTTCGCATCGCGTATGACAACCGGTGGTTTGCGGATCGCGAGGAGAAATCCAAGGCTTCGCTCGACGCGCTTGCGCAGTGCGGCGCGACGCTCATCGAGCGCGAAATCACCCCCCCTTGTGACGCCTCCGTACTCATCACGAGCTTGATGTGCGAAGCCGCGGCCGCATTCGAGCAACTCACGCGCAGCAACGCGGATGATGCGCTCACATGGCAATCCGATGAAGCGTGGCCGAATGCCTTTCGACAAACATGGTTCGTGCCGGCAATTGAATTGGTCCAAGCGGAGCGCGTCCGCCGCGTCTTCATGGAGTGGATGCGCGGAGTCCTCGCCGATTGCGAGGCGCTCATCCTGCCGCCCTTCGCGGGCGATCTCCTCACGATTACGAACGCAACCGGACATCCAACGCTCGTGCTTCGCGAGGGATTCGAGAATGCACAACAGCCCCGTTCCATCACCCTGATCGGGCACCCGTTTGACGAGGCGACGCTTCTCAAGATCGGGTCCGCACTCGAAGCAAAGCTCCAGGTTGCGAGTCGGCAACCAGAAATGCCGTGGATGAACGCTGCGGATGCGCCTGCTATCCTGCCGCACCCATGAGCGAGTCCGGTCAACTCATCCAGTACCTCCCCGTCGCGGTTGTTGTCGCGATGGCGATCGGGTTTGTCGCGATCAACATCATCGCGAGCGCGATCCTCGGACCAAGCGCGCCAGGTGCCATCAAGGGGCTCGCCTACGAATCCGGCATGGACCCAATCGGCAGTACGAAGAAGCGATTCAACATTCGTTTCTACATGCTGGCGATGACCTTTCTGCTCTTCGATGTCGAGATCATCTTTCTCTACCCTTGGGCCGTGACCTACTCGCAACTTGAGCCTGGGAGCGCCGACGCACGGCTCTACCTCGGTCGCATCCTTTTCTTCATCCTGACTTCCATCGTGGCCTATATATATGCGTGGAAGAAGGGCGTCTTCCGCTGGGATTGACGCTTCGCACCGACCGATGGAAGTTTACGGAACAGGCGAAAACAGCATCACATGTTGCTGGGGGAGATCATTCAGCGTCTTCACCCACGCGTAGCCCGCGGCAAGCATCTCCGCTTTCGCCTGCTCTTCGCTCATCTTGTGCCGTAGCTTGATTGCGACAGTGGGATCTTCAAGCCGGAACTCCACGAGGACGACAACGCCGGTTGGCTTCATCGCACCGTGCAACGATCGCATCATCTCGTAAGGGTGGGAGAACTCGTGATAAGCGTCGACGAGGAGCGCGAGATCAACCGAGTTTGGCGCAAGTCCACAAGCGTCGATGCTGCCGAGCAAGGGCCGCACATTTGGCACGCCCTCCGCGCGCGCTCGTTGTTCGAGCGCCGCGAGCATTTCGGGCTGAATGTCGGTCGCGTACACCACACCTTCGGGCACGAGCGGCGCGAGGCGCATCGTGAAGTATCCACTTCCTGCGCCGACGTCCGCGAGGGCGTCGTTCGAGTGAATCGGGAGCATGCCCAGCAGGAGATCCGTGCGTTCCTCTTGCTCCCGTTCACTCCGTTCGAGCCAGTCGAGTCCAGAGTGCCCCATGACCTCCGCAATCTCGCGACCCATATAGGTCTTTCCACTTCCTCCCTCCCCCGGCTCGCATGCACCGTAGAGAGCAACAGGCTCCGATTCGACCGAAGGCTGCTCCGTACTCGACGATGTGGACCCACCGCAACCACACGCGGTCAGTGCGGCAAACGCGAACGCGAGGTTACGCGCGCGAAGGATCATCCACCGCGCGCCTTTCCCGCCTTCATGGTCACGGTGACTGTCTCTTCTTGGCCCGCGCGAAGTAGGCGAATCTCGACTTTGTCACCAACTTT
>SXUJ01000074.1 GCA_005790565.1 Planctomycetia bacterium | reverse complement strand
GGCGACGGCGTGAACGACGCTCCCGCGCTCGCAGCCGCGACGGTGGGTATTGCGATGGGCAGGGCGGGAACGGATGTCGCGTTGGAAGCGGCGGATGTCGTGTTGATGAGCGACGAACTCTTGCGCTTGCCCGACGCGATTGCACTCGGTCGCGCGACGCGCGCGATGATCCGCCAGAATGTGATCTTCGCAATGGGTGTCGTCTTTGCACTCATCCCGCTGACGGTCCTCGGCATCGTCCCGCTCTGGCTCGCGGTGATCTGCCACGAGGGCTCAACGGTCATCGTCGCGCTGAACGGCCTTCGGCTCCTGCGCTGGAAAACGCGGCCAAGTGCGCTGGTCGCAACGCCATAGCTCGTGAACGAACCGTCGCGATTCAGAATCGATGCCCACGGAGCTCAGTTGCGAATGCGATCGCGAAGTCCCTTGGCATCGAAAGGGCGGATGCGCGACTCCACTCACTCTAACGGTTTGCAAGCGTGTGAGGCCGGCCGGTGAGCTCGCTGCAACTCGCATGATTCGCGAGTCGTTCTGCTTGCCCATGGAAGGCTCCCAACCAGGGGTGAACCAAAGAACACAGAGGAGCTGCGCTGGATTCTCTTTTCTTCCGCACTTGCAATCCCGCTTGCGAGTGGTCAATATGAGGAGATGAGGTTTTTCCTTTCGTCGTTCTTTTTCATGATGGCAGGACTGTGGCAGAGTCCGCTTGCAGGCGCGGTCTCGCCAGAAATCTCCAGCAAGAGCGAATCCGCCGCGATGTTCCAGTCCACTTTGAAGGAAACCGCCGTCGCTCGCATGCAACACGCCTTTGAACAGTTCATCCAGGGATACACATGGGTCGAACTCAGTGCCGGCATGTTGCTGGCGGTTGGACTCGCTTCACTCATCGCATGGCATCCACGAGGGCGCAGACAAGCGGACATGCTCGAAGCGCACGAAGAACGCAAGACCTTCGTCGTGCTCGGCCTCCTCGCGTCGGTCGTTTCGATCCTGGTTGTCATCGATCAAACGATGGCCTTCGTCGTGTTTGGCATTGGAAGCCTCATTCGATTTCGCACCGTACTCGACAATCCACGAGCGACTGGAAAGGCGATTCTCGTCGTGGTGATTGGACTCGCCTGCGGCCTCACGCAATGGGCGACCGCGATCGCGGTGGCGTTACTCGGATGGATCATTCTGTGGTGGATCGAACGAAGTCGTGCGGCGCGTATCAAAGTTCGGATTCCCGACGGAGCGGATCGACAGAAAGTCGCCCTGCTCCTCGCCGATGCGCTGCAACGCATGCATTGCCAAATCAAAGGCACGCAGATTGGAAAGTCGGGTCGCGCCATCTCCTACTTTGCGCTCCTTCCCTGCGCACTTGAAGCAGAGATGGTGGAGAGTAGTTTGATCGCGGCACTCCACTCAGAATTCACTGAAGTCGAAGTTGAATGCGAACTCGCCTGACGCGCGCGGCCTCCGCCTGAGCGCTCGCGCTTGGACTCTGCGCCAAGCCGCAGAATCCTCGCTCGCATTCGTAGAGCTTCGCCGGCAGAGCCGACATTCGGCTGCGTGTTGTCTTTGACGGACACAGTCCATCGAGCAGCGGCCCGCCCTCCGCGGATGGCGATTCACTCGCCTCGGCGGAGTCCGAAGCGAGTGCAACGACTTTGCGCGCTGCGAGCAAGAATCTTACGCGCGCGCTCAAAGGACGCGCTCAAGTCACGCCCCGCGACGGCGACGCACACCCATGAACGACGGAACCATCGTTCGTTGTCCTTGCGTGGCTTCCGTTGCCTTCTGCCGCATTCGGTCATTCCAATCGGTCACGCGCTTCCGCACTTCCCCGACCTGCTCCGCGTTGAGACCTTGCATGCATGCCGCTGCAACCGCGTTTCCATCGTCGAGCGGTCCGTACCCGAGCGTGCCTTTCTCAACATCGATTTGGAGGAAGCGCACGCCAAGGTCGGAGAGCATCACGAGTGCCATATGCAACTCGGGATCATTGAACTTTTTGCCGGCCTTCATCATCGAACCAGCGACTCGGCCTGCCGCGATGACAATGGGTTCGTTCACCTGCCGCATTTGTCCGAGCATCGCCGTAACCTTTTGGCCGACCTCTGCCGGTTGCCGCGTGAGTCGGATCTCTTCCTCGTTGATTCGAATCGTCCGACGGAAGGTATTGACCGTTGCGGCGATGTAGGCGATGCCAGACTCAACCGCGCTAAATCCAATCGCACTCGCGTCACCGTTCGCTGTCGGCGTGGGGTTCTCCTCGATGATCGTGCAGAGCTTCTGCGCGGGGTCGACAGAGATGGATCGCGCGCCAAGTTCTGCCAGCGCGCGGAGCGCCGCGTGGTACATCGGATCCGAAGTCCCCTTCTCACTCGCGATGAGAGCCGCAGCCTGCGCAAAAATCTGGGGAATCGGCGTCTCCCAGGTGATCCGCTGCGTCACAAGTTTGACAAGCGCTGCGAAGTGATCCTTCGATACTTCGCGAAGTGGGAAATACTCTCCGTTTACTCTGATAGTCGCTGACATGGGTCGTGAATCGTAGCAGGCGACCGGCGCGCTTTGATGCCGCTTCGTGGGATGCTTCGCGTTCCCGTAGGATGTGCGCATGACCACGGAAGTCGCGGTTGGGCAAGTAGGGCTCATCATGGGTTCCCAATCCGATTGGGAAACGATGCAACACGCCGCAGAAATGCTCGACAAGCTCGGCATCCGGTACGAGCATCGCGTCGTGAGCGCACATCGAACCCCTGACCTTCTCTTTGAATACGCAGCCTCGGCGCGC
>SXUJ01000007.1 GCA_005790565.1 Planctomycetia bacterium | reverse complement strand
GTAGGTCACCGCGCAGTTCTTGGCGAGGATGGTGATTCCCCGCTCTCGTTCGAGCGGGTTGGAGTCGAGGAGGCAGGGATGCTCGCCTTCGGCAAGTTGAATGACGCCAGACTGCGCGAGCATGGCGTCCACAAGCGTGGTCTTTCCATGGTCGACATGGGCAATGATGGCGATGTTTCGAAGGTTGGGATCAGCGGGCATGTTGGGCCAAGTTGAGGGGGAAAGGGACGATCGTAGCCGAACCAATGCGTGAAGTCCCTCACGGCGCTCGCAAAGCGCGTGAATCGATCGGTTCTGCTTGTGCCGTAGGCATTCTGTTCAGATGCCGTAGAGCGGTCGGAGCTTCGTCTCGAGGTACTGCATCAGCGGCTCCGCAGAGAGCGGCTTGCCGGTGACGCGCATCACGAGTTCCGTCGGGCTGAATTGCCGACCGTGTTGATGAATCTCGCGATTGAGCCAGGTCTTGAGTGCGCCGAACTCGCCTTGAGCGATTTGCGCGTGGAGGTCAGGAAGTGCGCGTTTGGCTGCATCGAAGAATTGCGCCGCGTACAGATTGCCAAGCGTGTAGGTTGGGAAGTAGCCCATCGCGCCCATCGACCAGTGAATGTCCTGCAAGCAGCCACGGCGATCATCGGGCACCTTCAACCCGAGGTACTCCGAGTAGAGGCGATTCCAGACCGATGGAATGCCAGCGACTTCAAGGTCCCCGCGTAAGACAGCGCGCTCGATCTCGAAGCGAACCATGATGTGAAGGTTGTAGGTTGCTTCGTCACTCTCCACTCGAATCAAGCCAGGCTCAACAATGTTGGCGGCCTCGTAGAGTTCATCGAGTGAGAAGCGCGACTCTGCGATGCCGAGTTCGCTTTGAAGCGTGCCTCGTGCCCACTTCCAGAACTCGCGGCTGCGTCCAACTTGATTCTCCCACATCCGACTTTGACTCTCATGGATGCCGAGACTCACCGACTGCCCGCTGGGCAATCCAACCTGCGAGAAGTGCAGTCCTTGCTCATACATGCCGTGACCGGACTCATGGAGGGTTGAACCCAGTCCATCGTTGAGGCAGTGCATCGCGTAGCGGGTGGTCATCCGAATGTCGTTGCAGTGCGAGCCACCGCAGAATGGGTGGGTCGACCGATCGAGTCGGCCGCGAGAAAAGTCGAACCCGATCTTCGAAGCAACAAAGCGACAGTACGCCTCTTGCTTCTCGATGGGGATCTCAAACTCGTTGAATGCGTTGGACGGCTTCCGAGACGCGCTCGTCAATTGCGCGACGAATGACTGCAGTCGTCCACGAAGCGGGGTAAAGACGCCTTCGACCATCTTGGCCGTGCAGCCAGGCTCGTAGAGGTCGGCGAGCGCATCCCACGGCTCGCCGTCCGATCGATTCCAACCGAGGCATGCCGCCTTCTCGCGCAACAGCGCGACGAGATTTTCCAACCATGGTTGAAAGCGCTTGAAATCATTCGCCGCTCGCGCCTGCCCCCACTCATGCTGCGCAATGCTCGAAGTTTTTGTGAGTGCTTCCACCAACTTCGCTGGGACCTTGCAGGCACGGGTGTAATCGCGGCGCGCTTCGCGGACGACCCCCGCCTGGACCGGATGACTCAGTAACTCTGCATCCGATTCGCACGCGGCAATCAATTCTCCGCGCAGTTCGGTTTGGTCGCGCTCTGCAACGAGCCGTGAGAGAAGCGCGAGTTGCTGCGAGCGATGCTCGAGCCCCCCTTCAGGCATCATCGTCTCCTGGTCCCAGCCGAGGAGTTGTTCGGTACTGCTCAGGAGGAACGACTCGCGAAGATCAGAGGCGAGTTCGTCAAAGGCGGAGCGCGTCGCGGTGGTCATCCGCGCACTGTAGGTGTTCTGTGTGAAAAAAAGCCCCAAGCAGATGCTTGGGGCTTTCAAGTGCAATGGAGGGCGAGTCGTTACTGCTGTGTTGGAACGACCGGGGCGACACCAGTGGCCGCGTCGGCTGGCTTTGCGGCGTCCGCTCCATGGGGCGCAGGCGAGATTGGCGTGAGGATCTCAAGAATCTTCACGCGCTCCCCGTCTCCACGAATCGTCGCGTAATCAAGCGCGGACCAACCCTTCGCGTCGAGTGCCATGGGATCCGCCTTGCCCGCGAGGAGAAGTTGGACCTTCTCTGCCGTGCCGCTTGAGGCGGCAGCGTGGAGTGGAGTCATCCCAACCTTGTTGCGAACATTGGGCTTCGCATCGGCGGCGAGGAGCAGCGTGATGGCCTTGGCACTGGTGTTGCGCCGTGCGGCGCGGTGCAACGCGGAGTCTGCGGATTGCGAATCGATGAGATTCGGGTCCGAACCCGCAGCGAGTAGGAGTTCCACTGTTTCTGGAGTTCCGATGTTCGTTGCCCAGAGCAATGCGCTCATTCCATTCACATCGACGATCTTCGCGTCCGCTCCCTTCGAGAGCAGGAACTCGACGGTCTTTGCATTGCCGAGGCCCGAAGCCCACAAGAGCGGATTCCCCTTGAGCGCGTCACGGACATTGACGTCCGCACCATTCTCGACGAGGAAGGCGCAGACTTCAAAGTTTCCGGCCTGCGCGGCGAAGGAGAGTGGCGTCTTGCCCTGTCGGTCACCGGCGTTCACATTGGCCTTGGACGCGATGAGGATGCGAGCCATGTCCAACTTGCCTTCCTTCGCTGCCCAATGGAGCGCCGTCTGGCGTTGCACTTGATCCTGCTCATTCACATCCTTCGCTTTGGAGATTTCTTCCGCGAGTTTTGCGGGGTCGCCGCTCCGAACGGCAGTCACGAGCGGAGGAAGGCTCGATGAAGTCGGAGGTGATGGCGGCGCAACTGCCGTGCGGTCGTCAAGCGAGCGCTTGATGAGAAGGGTGAGATTTGCAGCCTTGGGGTGATCAGTACGAACGGCCAACTTGGGTCCCTTCCCCGTCGCTGCCCACGCATCCCAATCGATGTGCACCGTGTGCTTCAATGCCGCTTCAGTCGACATATCCTTGATGATGGGCGGTGCCGAGTCGAGCACTTTGAACGGAGTGCCATCGACGCTCTCAAGCACAAGTTCGCCATGCTTGAGGAGGATTTCAGTGCTCTTCTCAGTCGGTGAGGGTGCCTCGACGAGATCGGGCGCGATCGTCACGAACGCAACGACATTGCCTTCGACAGTGAGGACTGCTGGCGGCGCACCTTCAATCTGAAAGGTGACGCGCTTGCTGAGCTTGATGCCGGCCTTCTGGCCGGGTTTGAGGGTGATTTCTGTTTCCCCGAACTCGCCAGGAAGGATCGGATCCTTTGGCCAGGTTGGAGTGGTGCATCCACATCCAGGAACAGCCTTCGTAATCGTGATCGGCTTGTCGGAGATGTTGAGGATCTTGACCTTCCCGGTCTTCGGAACATCTGCAGTCATATCGCCGAGATCGAGTATCTCGGGCTCAAACTTCACGACTGCAGGTCCGGATGGAATGGCCTGTTCTGGAGGGGGAACGGGCTGTCCGGTGATCAGTTCACTGTTGGGTGCGGGAGCATTCGGGCTCAGCGCGCCTACTCCGCCCTTCGCTGGAACTCGAGTACTCGCCGGTTTGGTTGGAGCGTCCACCATTGGGTGCGATGGCGCGATGACGGTCGGCTTGTTGGCTGGACTGAGCGCCGGTGGCGCGCCCGTGGGCTTCTCTTGCGCCGCCGCAGAACTGACGAGCGTGACGAGGCAGGTGCTGACGGTCAGGACGGAGATCAGGTTTCGGCGCATCTGACGCATGAATTCCTCGTGGGACAGTGGATGGTGCTCAGGCTGGTGCTGAACCAGTTTTCAGCCACCATGATCCGGCAGCGGATCGGAGTAGATTCCGTGGATCGTTCCACGGGGTTCCCTGTCGAAAGTCGACTTGGGTTCGATCTTGATCGGTTCAATACCACTTCAAGATTTGAAAGCTCGGGCAAACGGGAGGGAGATTGTACATCCCTCCTGCATCCATCGGTTGCATTGCGAATGCGAAGGGAGCATGAATTTGAACTCGGCTACACTCGCCGATTCACTTGAACGATCAACGGAGCGACCGATGAGCGAGACCGCCGCAACCAAGGAACTTCCCCCCCACATCCTCCGACCGGAGCTGCGCCCGATCCGAATCATGCCCTTGGGGGATGATCAAGGGAAGTTTCTCGGACTTCGCTTGATGGACCCTTACCACGGTCAAGGGCTCGATGTGCAGATTCCCACTCCGCAACATCTTCAGGGGGTGCAGACGCTCCTCCAATCATTTCGCGGACAAGCCACCGTGCATGAGATTGCCGAGCAGATCAAAGCTCCTGAGGTGAATCCGGTCTCCGAATTGGCGCTTGCTCTTGAGGCTCGCGGTCTGTTGTGGGGACCAACGAGTGAAGAACTCGAAACCAAGATGCGTGATCAACTGCGCGCGGCAGGCGCGTTTCCCGCCACTGTTTCGCGGGCGCTCGGTGAGGACGCAGCGGCGTGCCGCGCGAAGATCGAGTCGATTCTCGAAGAAGCGGATGATCCCGAACTTGAGGGCGCGCTTGCCGGCATCGTCGTGACGCACCTTGACTATGAACGCGGCCGCGCGGTGTACGCGACGAGTTACAAAGCGTTGAGCGCAGCAGTCGCCAAGGGGCAACAGTTCGACCGAGTCGTGATTCTTGCGACGCCTCACCTCGCACTCGGTGATGGCGCAACGATTTCCGACATCGGATTCGATACGCAACTCGGCCGCTGCCCCGCCGACGCATCGACGATCAGCGCCATTCGCGCGGCAGGTGGCGATCGATTCTTCATCGACCTTCTCGATCTCTGTCCCGAACATGCCGTGCAGTGCCACATTCCTTGGATTCAAACGATTCTCGGCAATGTGCAGGTTCTTGCAGCGATTCTGCCAGACCCGGCCTCGAAGTTGCTCGCGGACGATGGCAAGCGCGGAACCGTGGCGGAGTTTGTGACGGCGTTACAGAGTGCACTCGGCGCGGATCTCTCTCGCACACTCTTTGTGGTGAGTGCGGAATTGGCCCATGTCGGACCGCAGTTTGGGGATCAGAAAGCCGTGGATGATTCGCGCAAGAAGGAGGTCAATCAGGTTGATCGTTCGCTCCTGAAGTGTTTCATCGCTTCGGATGCGGACGCCTTCCTCGGAGAAGTTTCCAAGGGCGGGAATCCCATGCACTGGGATTCGCTCGGCGCACTCTGGGCTGGGTTGAAGCTGCTCAAGGGGACCACGCCGGAACTCCTCGACTATTACCAATCGTGCGAAGCCGATGGAAGTCGCCTAGTGAGCGCGGCCTCCCTCGCGTTCGTTCGATGATTGCCCTCGTGCAGCGAGCGTCGCAGGCGACGGTCTTGAGTGAGGGAACTCCCTGTGGATCACTCACTGCCGAGGGCGGGCTTTGCATCCTGTTAGGCATTGAACGCTCCGACACGACGGAACTCGCGACGCGATGCGCCGAAAAACTCGCCAAGCTACGCATCTTCGATGACGCGGGAGGCAAGATGAACTTGTCGGTCCTCGAGGTGGGCGGCAGCGCGCTCGTGGTCAGTCAATTCACCCTTGTCGCTGACACATCCACTGGCAATCGGCCGAGTTTCATCGGCGCAGCGCCTCCCGAAATGGCAGAGCCGATAGTCGAACAAGTGGTCGCGCGGTTGCGCGTTCTCGGCGTGCCGACGGAGTCGGGTCGATTCCGGACCGCGATGCAGGTGTCTCTTGTGAACGAGGGGCCGACGACGATCATTCTCAAACTCTAACGGACTTACGCGTTGACGCGGAGGCGTTCGATCACTTGCTTGAGGTCGTGCCAGACAGCGGCGCGGGTTTCATCCGTGTAATTGCGCAGCAAGTATGCGGGATGGAAGGTCGGCATCACGGGGATCGTGAGGCTCTCGATCTTGAACTCGCCCCAAACGCCGCGCAATCGAGTGATGCCGAGTTCGCTCGCAAGGATGTGCTTGCTGGCGGGTCCCCCGAGCGTGACGATCACGGCGGGTTTGATGATCTCAATCTGCGCACGCAGGTACGGTCCGCACTGTGCGAGCTCGGTCGCGCTCGGTGGGCGAAGTTCGGGGAGTGGACTCTTGAGGATGTTGGCGAGGTACACATCCTCGCCACTCAACTTCATGGCGCGAATCATCTCCTCCAGCTTGCCGCCGCTCAGTCCAGCGAGCGGTCGGCGCGCGGCGATTTCCGCTTCGGTTGGAACCTCCCCCACGAAGAAGACTCGGGCACTCGCATTGCCCTCTCCGAAGATCATCACCGGCTCGCGGGTCGAGTTGCAATACGGGCACTGCTCTTCGTGGAGCCGACGCAGCGCATCGAGCTGCGACTGCCTGTCGGAGCCGCTCGGGATCGAAATCCGCTCAACGCTTGGCGCGTGAGCAGGCTCGGCTGGCGCCGGATCGGCAGGAGAAACCGTGGTCGCCTGGCGCGTGGGCGTTGCGATCGTCGTAGGTTGCTCGATCGACTTCGGTGTTCGGCGAGACGCGTTCTCTGCTTCCTCGCACACGCTTGGCGGCACCAAACGAACGGTGCGAGCATCCCGCGGCGGAAACACCACATCGTCGAGCCCCAAGAAACGATCTGTTTCGACGAACGTTCGACTCGCGTCAACAGGTTGCGGGCTGGAATTCACCGGATGGCCTCCGCGTGCTGCGCTTTGCCAAGTTGTGTCGTGGATGGATCTAGTGCTCGCGCGAGCGCTTCGTCGAAGTCGACTTGGTCGTCGTCGTGTTTGCCTTTGGTGTCACGAGTTGCAACATCGATTGCGTACGAAGCACGAGACCGCAGTCGCTGCGCAGGTGGTAACCCTGAATGTGCACCTCGGTTCGGAAGCGCTGAATGTCGACCACCGACAAATTCTGCTTCCCGCACGGATCGGTCCACGCCGAGAAGAGCGAGTTGTTCTCACGAACATGCTGCATCAGTTCCTTGTAGGTTCCGACATAGAGGTGGTCGCTGAGTTGCTCGGTCTGCATGGTCGTCATGTACAACAAGTTCTCCGCGACCTTCTCTTCGAAGTCACGCTCGCCAGCGCATGGCAGTGCGGCAACGAGACCACGATCCGGGATCTGATCAAGGTGCTCGTAGACAACCTCGCAAACCGTCTGGCCAGCGAGTTGGAAACGAACCGCATGCCCACCCTTGAAGATCCACGACTCGGTCTCGTACTCGCCATGCTGTACTCGGCGGCGGCCCTCGATGCCAAAGAACTCCGGATGGAGCGCCTTACGAAACAAGAGGAGGTGATAGTTCTGCAGCGTTGCGAAACGGGACGAGCTTGGAGTCGCCCCCATCAGTTGCGCCGACGCTGACGGTTCGCTTGAACTAACGCTGTGCGCGCTTTCAACTCCTCCTGCGTGCGGATTGCCAGTGGGCGTCGCGTCCAGGTTGCTGTTCGAGGAAGAATCGTTGGAGTTCGATGCCCGATCACGGTTCGTCATAAGTATTCCTCACTAGGATTCGTC
>SXUJ01000073.1 GCA_005790565.1 Planctomycetia bacterium | reverse complement strand
GAAGGCAAGAAGCGCATGAAGACGATCGGCTCGGTGTCGATCCCCCAAGAAGCGTTCATGGCGATTCTCGATCAAGGCGATTGACGCCGCGCACCCTCTCCGCTCTGAGGTTTCCACATGACTACCAATCGACTTCTCGCCCTCCTTGCCGTCGCACTCTCCGCCTCGGCCCTCTTGCTGTCGCTCGGTCGCGGACCGAACACTGTGGTCGCCGCGCAACCAGTCAGCGCGCCACGCACCATGGGCGACCTCGGCCCGGCCGACAAACTGCTCCTCGCCGCCGCCGAAGGTGACGCCCTCGCGGTCATCAACCGCGAGTCACGCATCGGATGGGGCGACAAAGCAACCAACCGCGTCTGGTCGATGGCTGCGGTGCATTCCGACCGAATCATGCGCGCGCTCATGGCGAGTCCTTCCATTCAAGAGAAGATGAAGGAACTTGAAGAACAAGCCGTCGCGACCGACGCCGCGTTTCAGAAGCGCGCTGAAGAACTGCAAGAGAAGTACAAGGATGTGAAGCCGGGCGACCCCGCGCAACAGGAAGCGATGCAAGCATTTCAAGCGTTGCAGACTGAGTACAACACATTCCGCGATGGGAAGCTGAAAGAACTCGACCAGCTTCGCGCATCGCAGACCGAGGACGCGTACAAGCAACTCGTGACCGCCGTCGATCGCGTCGCCGAGCGCGAGCAGATCGACCTTGTCTTCCGCTACATACCCGCGGAAGTGCCCTTCAAGGCTGAAGGTTTGCAGCAGGTCTATGCGCAGATTCAGTTGCGCACCTTTCTCAAGCATCCCGCGACGATCGACATCACT
Source organism: Planctomycetia bacterium (assembly GCA_005790565.1). Taxonomy (GTDB): domain Bacteria; phylum Planctomycetota; class Phycisphaerae; order Phycisphaerales; family SM1A02; genus F1-140-MAGs142. The sequence continues at coordinate 18,471 of SXUJ01000073.1, read as the reverse complement.
GATGCGGTCATCAAGGAGTTGGGTGTGACGGAACCGAACCCAGAGTAAGGGCCTTCACCAAACAGCGAAGGAAGACCTCCTTCACGATTGGCATCGACGGAGCGCCGGTCGGCGATTCGCGAGCGAGGCTCGTCACTGGGCGCCCAGCCAATCCGCACGGCACAATCGTGTCGAAGTGCGAGAGGTCGGGATCCACATTGAGGGCGATGCCATGGAGGGAGACCCAGCGAGACACGCGCACGCCTATTGCGGCGATCTTGCGCCCGCCCGCTTCACCCGTTCCGCCCTCCACTCCACCAACCCAAGCGCCCGTACACCCTTTATCGCGTCGCGCAACCACACCAAAGTGCGCGCACGACTCGATCGCCGCTTCCTCAAGCGCTCGAATGTAGGGATGAATGCGGAATCCGAGTCGCTCCAGATCGAGAATCGGGTAGACCACGAGTTGCCCTGGCCCGTGATAGGTGATGTCTCCGCCACGGTCGGTTTCCGCCACGGTGATTCCGCGTGCGGCGAGGTGCGCTGGCGTCGCAAGGAGATGCTCGCGCGCTTCTGGTCTCCGGGAAATCGTCACGACCGCATCATGCTCGAGCAGAAACACCTTCATTCGCGGCTTTGCATCGCGGTTGGCAATGAGTGACTCTTGCGCGGCGCGTTGCATGACAAGCGCGTCCGCGTACGGCACACGGCCGAGGTCTACCGCTTCGAGATCAAGTCGCGTTTCATGAGGGGACCCACTTACCATTGTTCGATCATCGTAGGCTCTGCGGAACGGAGGGCGAAGGCTCGACGGATATCGGGATCTGTCAGGCAGAGCCTCTCGCCCACTACACTCGTCCCCTCTGCAGTATGCATTCGTCCTGCCCTTCATCCACCGTTGCTTTGACACAAACCGCCACACCGGAACTCACCCACCGGATGCGCTTCGCGGTGCTTGGTTCAAGCAGCGCAGGAAACGCCTCCGTCCTTCGCATCGAGCCGAGAGACGCCTCGATGGGAGTGCCGCGCCAGATCCTGATTGATGCCGGACTCTCACCCAAGGCCACGCGCGGACGGATGCGTGCGTTGGGATTCGATCTTGCCGACACCACAGACATTCTCTACACGCACTTTGACATGGACCACGCCCGCGCGAGTTGGGCGACTCCCGTGATGTGCTTTGGAATGACCGTGCGATGCGCGCGCCGCCATCTTCCGCTCGCCAAAGCGCGCGGGTTGCCATCTCAGTTCACGCACGCGTTTGACGGACCATTTGAACTCGGCGCAGGATTTCGCGTGCTTCCCATCGACCTCCCGCACGATGAGTCGGGCGCGGTCGCATTTCGAATCGAAACTCCGGCGGGAAGTGTGGGATTCGCAACCGATCTGGGACGGGTGGAAGCATCGCTTCTCGAAGCGTTTGATGGAGTCCATTTGCTCGCGATCGAATCGAACTACGACCGCAGCATGCAACTCCGGAGTGCGCGACCCTTGTTTCTCAAGGAGCGCATCATGGGAGGGAGTGGCCACTTGTCCAATGAACAGACGCTCGAGTTCGTGCAAACGCTCGCCCAACGCAGCGCGCCCGAGCACATCGCACTCCTGCACCTTTCGCGCGAATGTAACGATCCAAGCGTGATCGAGGCGCTTTGGAAGGCGCGTGCTCCGGAACTTTGGACGCGCGTGGTGATCGCGCTGCCCGACGAGGGGGTGCATGTGTTACTCGGCCAATCATGAACCAAATGCGATCACGGAATGCGATACCTTTCCGGCTCGATGAACCCATCCCATGAGTGATCCTCTCACGCACGAATGCGGCGTTGCCTTCGTCAGGCTGAAGAAGCCGATCGAGTGGTTCCAACAGGAACTCGGCGATCCCTTGTGGGGGCTTCGCAAGCTCTATCTCCTGATGGAGAAACAGCACAATCGCGGTCAGGACGGTGCGGGTATTGCGTGCGTGAAGTTCGACATGCCCGCGGGTGATTCGTTCCTCGAGCGAGAGCGCACCGCCAAGCGCAATCCGATCGAGCGGCTCTTCGACGGCGCGCTCGCGCCCCTGCACCACTTCACCCCCGCACAACTGCAGAGCCAGTCACCGGTCGAACTCAAGCGGAACTTCAAGATGCTCGGCGAGGTGTTACTCGGTCACCTGCGCTATGGCACTTCCAGCGGTCGCGCGAGTTCGATGTGCCACCCCTATCTGCGCCAATCCAACAGCCAGAGCCGTTGCTTGGCGATTGCAGGGAATTTCAATCTCACCAACGCGCCAGACCTCTTCGCGCAACTTGTCGAGTATGGGCTCCATCCCGTCGGCGACAGCGACACGGGAGTTGTCCTCGAGAAACTCGGCTATTTCCTTGATCGCGAGCACGCGCACCTCGAGAGTGCCATGGGCGATGGGTCCTTCGTCAACCTTGAGGGGCGCAGGCTCGCGCAGGCCGTCTCGCGTGAACTCAACCTCGGCCGCATCCTGCGGCGCGCGACGAGCCGTTTCGATGGTGGATATGTCTTCGTCGGCATGCTTGGCAACGGTGACGCATTTGTGTGCCGCGATCCTGCAGGCATTCGCCCCGGTTTCTACCTTGAAACCGAAGAGGCCTTCGCGGTCGCGAGCGAACGCGCCGCGCTCTCCACGGTGTTCGACGTCGATCCCGAGAGCATTCACGCGATTCCGCCAGGTCATGCGCTTTGCCTGAAGCGCGACGGAACGATGTTGATCGAGCAATTCGCAGAAGCACTCCCGCTGCGCCAATGCACCTTCGAACGCATTTACTTCTCGCGCGGAAATGATCCCGCGATCTACCGCGAGCGAAAGCAACTCGGGCGCAACCTCGTGCCTCGCATCCTTCCGCTCTTGAAAGATGGTGTCGAGCGAACCGTCGTCGGATTCATTCCAAACACCTCCGAAACCTCGTACATGGGTCTTGTCGAAGGGCTCGAAGAGCACCAGCGACTCAAGGCGGGTGAAGCAATAAATGCCTTGATCGCAGCGGGAAGGGCTACCCCGGCCGCCGTACGCGAAGCACTCGGCGGTCGCGTGCGCGCCGAGAAGGTTGCACATAAGGATCAACGGCTTCGCACCTTCATTACCCACGACGCCGCGCGCAACGACCTTGTGCGGCACATTTACGATGTCACGCGAGGCACGGTCGATCACGGCGATACGCTCATCGCGGTCGATGACTCGATTGTGCGCGGAACCACGCTCCGCGAGTCAATCATCACGATGCTCACGCGACTCGCGCCCAAACGCATTGTGATCGCGAGCGCGAGCCCACCGATCATGTACCCCGACTGCTACGGCATCGACATGAGCCAACTCGGTCGCTTCATTGCCTTCGAAGCGGCCGTGGCCCTCGCGCACGAAAACGGGCATGGGAGTGTTCTCAACGAGGTTGAGGCGAAGTGCCGCGAGCAGGAGCACCTTCCTCCCGAGTCGATGCGGAACTTCGTGGCCCTGCTCTACGGCATCTCGACTCTCGACCAAATCTCCGCAAAGGTCGCCGAACTCATCAAGACCCCCAGTTTGGCCTGGAAGGGCGACCTCCACGTGGTCTATCAATCTGTTTCGGGGCTTCGCGACAGCATGCCCGAGCACACCGGAGATTGGTATTTCACCGGGGAGTACCCCACCCCCGGCGGTTACAAGGTGCTCAACACCGCCTATCTCAACTGGCGCCGCGGCGAGTCCGGTAAACGCGCGTACTGAAACCGCACCAAACTTTCGCGAAGGCTCGGTTGACGCTGAGCGCGCGATTTGCTCTACTTCTCGATTCCCCTCGAGCCGCTCTCGAGGGTTGCGGCTTTGCACGCGCGTGCCGACCGCTCCCTGTTCTCTTCCTCTCCCGAACGAAATCTCCATGGCTCGTTATCTCGGTCCCAAGGTCAAGCTCTCGCGTAAGGTCGGCGTCCCGGTTGCGGATGTCCCCAAGCACACTTCCAAGCGCGCTTTGACTCCTCCAGGGCAGCACGGATTCCGTGGTCGTCGTCGCAAGGATTACGGCATCCGCAAGGATGAGAAGCAAAAGGTTCGCTACCACTACAACGTGCTTGAGCGACAGTTCCGACGCTACCTCGCAGAGGCGGCGCGACGCCCTGGAAATACCGGCGAAAACTTGCTGCAACTCCTCGAGCAACGACTCGACAATGTGCTCCGTCGTGCGGGCTTCGCGCGCACCATTTGGGCCGCACGGCAGATGGTCGTGCACGGACACCTGAAGGTGAATGGCCAGAAGGTTGATCGCCCGAGCTTCCAAGTGAGCGTGGGTGATTCGATCACGGCGAACGAGTCCATCGTGAAGGTCTGCCGCGAGCATATGGAGTCGCTCGGCGGCCATCAGACCCCGGGTTGGATCGGCGTCGTCCCAGCAGACATGATCATCAAGATCAATGCGAAGCCGACTTCTGATCAGATCCCGTTCGATGTGAACACCAATCTCATCGTCGAGTTCTATCGCTAAACGCTTCGAGAGATGGATCTGCGGAGCGGCTCGATGGAGGCAACAAGGCCGCTCCTCCTCTCAGCACAGTCACGGGCGACCGGTTCCCTTTCGCCAATGAGGCGTTGACGCAAAGGGAGCCGGTCGCCCGATCTACTTCACCCCGCTCCAAGCAAGCCGATTGAGAACGCAGAGAACGACGACAACAACGAAGAAGCGAACGACTACGCCATGCTGAAATTCCTTCGCCAATACAACCAGTGGATCCTCGCAGTCGGCGGGACCCTTCTGCTCATTACCTTCCTCATGCCCAACGCGATTCAACGCTGCGGACGTGACAATGGTCCAACGGACGCCGTGTTCGCGCGACTCGCCGATGGCGGGACTTACACGGGTGGGGATCAGTTTACCGCCCAACAAGAACTCGCTGTGCTCGAACCGTTGCGCGACCAGTTTGTCACCGGCCTCGGTGCGGATCGCTCGCCGGAACATTGGTGGCTGCTTGTTCGCGAAGCGACGGCAGCAGGACTCGTGGACAACATCAGTGGAGGCAAGGCCGAAGTCGAGCGCATCGCTGCGTCACAGGAGATTTCGGTTGGCCAACTCATGAGCCTTCTGCTCTCCAACTCGCGTGGCGACAGCAAGCAAGAAACGGTCTACCGCGCCCTTGCAAATCTCGCTGGCGTCCGACGGCTCGTGGGCCTCGCGGCGAATGTCGATCGTCTGAGCGATCGACGATTCAAGAACGAAATCGCGCGGTCGATGCTTGGCGTGAGTGCAGACCTCGTCGTACTCGATGCCAAGACGAATGCGGCGATTGCCGCGGCCGTCCCCACCGACGCAGAACTCGAAGCACAGTTCAAGCTCTACGCAGAGGCAATCCCTGGCAGCGGCGAGACCGGCTTTGGGTACCGCCTCCCCAATCGCGTGAAGATTGAGTGGTTGATGATTCCGAAGGCGTCGGTTGAAGGCGCGATCGCCGGAAGCGCGCAACTCTCCACCCTCGAATTGAAGAAGCGATTCGCTGCGAATCCCGCGCTCTACGGCGCCGACGCCGCACAGAACCCTGCCTTCGCAACGTACGAAGCGACCGTTCGGCAGCGCACGAAGGACGAACTCATCAAGCAGCGCATGGACGAAGTCTCGAAGTTTGTGACCGATGAATCGGCGCTGTCGTTGCGCTCTGTCAAGCGCACCGGCGCCTTCTACGAATTGCCCGCCGATTGGGCAAACACGATGCCGTCCCTGCAAGCGCTCGCGCTCGTGCTCGCCAAAGAGTTCTCGATCGATCTCCCCGTGTACCAAACCAGTGGCGCAGATTTCATCTCTGCTGCGGATCTCGCGCAATTGCCTGGCATTGGGCGCGCGAGTACTTCGAAGTTTGGAAGTCCGCTCCGCACCGACGCACTTGCGGGCGGTATCAGAGAGTTTGGCGCAGGCACCACGCAGGCTCCATTCCAATCAGCCGTCATCAGCCCGCCGATGACATCTGAAGCAGGAGACCTCTACTTCTTCCGCGTCATTGCGTCCGACGCGTCAAAGGCCCCTGCCGCGCTCGCCGATGTTCGCGAAGCGGTGCTGAAGGATCTCGCATCCGTGCGCCGCTATGAGTGGCTCAAGGCGAATCAGCCGCAGCTCGTGACCGAAGCAGTTGCCACGGGCATGGCCCCGCTCGCGACGAAGTACGGGACCATCGTGGAGTTCGCCGCACAGCTGCGCGAGGCGAACCCGCAATTCGTGCAATACGGCATTCGACTTCCATCTCCATTACCCGTGGTCGGCACCAATGCCGACGCACTCAAGCGCATCGTGGATGAAGCGAGCACCCTCCCGCTCACGGCGAGCGTTTCAGGCGTCGAGGTTGCCAAGCGCACCTTCGCTGTCGATCTCCCCAAGCAACTCACCGTCTTGCTCGTGCAGATCACAGATCTCACGCCGCTTTCGGCGGAGGAGTTTGCTGTGATGTCGACTTCGCCGCAACTCTCGGGCATCGCGCGCGATCCAACCATCGCGGTTGATCCTCGCGAACTCTTTAGCTTGGCATCGCTCATGGAGCGGTCTGGCTTCAAGAATGAGCGCGGCGGCGAACTCGAAACTCCTGCCGACGACGCGCAAACCAACGCAACGAAGTAATCGCCCTTGCAGGAGGCACGCCATGACTACGACGGATCCAAACGCGCCTGCCGTTCCACCACCCGCGGCGACGGAACCCGCTTCCACAGCGCTTCCAAACATCGCGTACGACCTATTCACGAAACTCGATCTTCGCGTCGCAACGATTGTCGAAGCGTCGTTCCATCCCAACGCGGACAAGTTGCTGAAGATTAAACTGGATGACGGCACGCCACAGGGGCGGCAGGTGTGCGCCGGCATCAAGGCGTGGTACGACCCGTCGACGCTTATCGGCAAGCAAGTTGTGATCGTCGCGAATCTCGAACCGCGCATGCTGCGAGGCGAAGTGAGCCAAGGCATGATCCTCGCTGCCAGCGACCTTCGCGACGGCGCCGTCGTGCTCGGTGACGCCAAGCTCTCAGCAGACGACCGCGATGTGGTCGTCCTCACCACGATGAAGCCTGTGAAGGCCGGCTCCAAGGTCAGCTAGTCGGCTGCAGCCTTCGCGCGCGCCTCCATCAGAGTTCTTCATCGACATCCGGCTCTAGGGGCATGCGCGGCGATTCGTCCACGCGTCGCTGCGAAAGCACTTCGCACGACCAAATGCGCCATCCTTCGGGCGTGCTGGCGATCGCAAGTTTCCCAACATACGCGTTGGATCGATCGTGCGTGTGACCCCAATGGGTCACCCGTCCATCAATCCTCCATGCGAGGACCGCGTCAAACCCGACGCCTTCAAGCTCTGTGTCGGCGAGCGAACGAATCTCCGTGATCGATACCGACCCGATCTCAACGGCGAGAACGCGGCTCATCGCGCCTTCTTCCTCCTCCACCACGAGGCTCGCGTGCACATCTCGATACATCCGCTCAAGCAAGTCGCCGGTCACGGAGTGCGCGAGCGCGTCGTAGATCGCGGACTCCTCATCGGCATCGAATCCGCGGTAAACATTCGTCAAGAGCGTGCTCGCGATTTCCGAACACTCTGCATGCGACGGCAGCCGGAGTCCCGCATTTCCGAGCGCGAGCGCGGGGAACCATGTTGGTTGCATCACGAGCAAGACGACTGCGACGCTTCCACCGATGCATGCACCAACCCGGCCGCGCTTCACGAAGACTCCCGCACACAGCGCGCAACCTGCAACGCCCATCGCGAGCGTCCCCCAGCTTGGGATAATGGGAGTGACCTCGGTCGGCACGGGCGGCACCGGCGCCAGAAGCGCGGAAATCGATCGTTCACCGCTTCGCCAGTGATACGTCGGCGATGCGCTCGAAAACTCCATCGGCACGCGCAACCCTTCCGCACTCCACTCTGCGGCGATGACAAGCGGCGGCTTGGGGACTTCGAGCGAGAGGAGATCCGGTGGGTAGAACGGCCAAAGCAGCGAGACCTCTTTCGGGACACCGTCCGCAGTACCGTTCGGCGAGGTCGCGTACACAATGTCCAACTTCAACTTTCGCAATCCACGCCATCCGCTCACGGGAAACAACGGGAGTAGCGCCTCGTCGGGATCGTTCGAGCTGATATCGATGATGCGAGGCGCGAGCGCTCGCCCATCCGCCATCACCACGACGCGATCGGAAAAAATCTTCTCGAGGCGCTTTGCCACCAACGGCAACTCCGACGCATCCACCCGCTCCATGTCCTCGCGAGGGAACTCGCCCAGCCAATCGAGGAAGACGAGGTTGATGCCGACCTCAAGCAACACGCGCCGATCGTCGATGCGGACGTGGAGGTCGATGTGTGGCCCATCCTGCGGATGCAGCGCATGAAAAAAGCTTGATTCTCTCGGTAAATGTCCCGATGCGGCGCCGTCCACTGCAAGCGCTTGCGGCACAATGAATGCCCATACCAAGCTCGCTGCGAAGCACCCAGCGGCGGAGATCCTCAATGAAGCCTTCAATGCATACATCATTCGCTCTCGCATCTTGCTGCATTCTCGCGCCAAGTGCACTCCTTGCACAAACACCACTCTTCAGTGACGCCCCCGCCGCGACGAAGGCCCAAGAGAGTGCGGTTGCGGCGGACAACAGTTCACTCGCGCAAGCCACTCCGCACCTCCATTCGATCATTCAGGCCCTGCCGCTCGACACCCAGCGATTCAACGAGCACATCATCGTGCTTTCGAGCCCGTGGATGGGCGGCCGACTTCCAGGAACGCCGGGGATGGAATTCGCCATGGACTACATGGAGTACTGGCTCAAGCGTGCTGGCATCGAACCGGGCGTCCCGAGTTCCGACGGCTCACCGGCGACCTTTCGTCAAGCATTCGACCTCGGCGGTCGACGCGTCGCGAAGGACCAATCCGTCAGCATCACGCCAACGGCCGGCGCAGCGTTTTCGCTCGTCCCCAATCAGGATGTGCAGATTTCGGGACTCGGCAAAGAAGGGAGCGCCGAGGGCGCCCTCGCGTTTGTCGGTTACGGCATCGAGGAGGGACCGGAGGGTTACACGAGTTTCTCTGCAGACCATTCGCTCGAAGGAAAAATCGCGCTCTGCTTCCGCTTCGAGCCCATGAACACGGAGGGCAAGAGTCTCTGGAGTGGTGAGGGCTGGTCGGCGCAGGCGGGATTTCAAGGCAAACTGGCTGCCATCGCCAAGCGAAAGCCCGCCGCGATCGTTGTCATCAATCCTCCCGGAGCCGCGGATCCACGCGCCACGAGCCTCAACACCTCGGGCGGTCGCGCCATCGTTGATGTTCCGGTGTTCATGATGAGTACCGACGCGGCGGAGCGAGTCCTTGCCGCGGCAGATTCCAAGAGCCGCTCGGTAATGGAGCTTCGACAAGAAGCGGACAAGGGCGGCGCGAGCTTTGACCTCGCGGGCGCGACGGCGTCGGTCGCTGCGTCGTATGAAGAGAAAAAGACCCGCGCGGAAAATGTGATTGGGTTGCTCAAGGGCCGCGGCACACTCGCGTCGGAGTACATCGTCATCGGTGGACACCTTGATCACCTTGGCAACGGCGACTTTGGTTCCCGCGAAGGCCCAGGCAGATTGCACCCCGGTGCGGATGACAATGCTTCCGGTGCTGCCGGCGTCATGATCATCGCCGACGACCTCGCGCAGAAGTATGCCGCAGCACCCACAGACGCGAACCTTCGCTCCGTGCTCTTCATGGGCTTCAGCGCGGAAGAGAGCGGCCTCAACGGTTCGCGCCACTATGTCGAACACCCGCTCTATCCCATCAAGGACACCGTCCTGATGATGAACTTCGACATGATTGGACGCATGACGAAGGATCGCCTGAGCGTGACGGGCGCGAACAGCGCGAAAGGCATGCTCGAGTGGGCGAAGCCGATTTTCGACCGTGGAGAATGCACGGTCGTGATCAATGAGGCTATGGGCAGCGGCGGCAGCGATCACGCAAGTTTCCGCGCGGCCGGCGTTCCGTTCCTCTTTGGGATTATCGCCGACTTCCACGCGGACTATCACACCTCGCGCGATGTAAGCGAACTCATCGAGCGCGAGAGCGGGATGAAGGCCGTCCGACTCTGGGAGGATCTCGCGTGGGAAATGGCACAGCGTCCCGAGCGGTTCGTGTTTGACGATCAGTCGGGCCCAATGCGAGGCACGCAGATTCGCGTCCGAATCGGCATGCGCACCAGGGATGCTGAAGATGGATCAGGGCTCGAAGTGAGCGATGTCACGAAAGATTCGATCTCCGACAAGGCTGGCGTGCTGAAGGGCGATCATGTCGTGAAGTTCAACAAGATCTCGATCAAGACGCGAGAAGATCTTGTGAACGAACTCCGCAAGCTCGAGCCCAAGGGTGAAGTGCAGGTTGTGATTACGCGAGCCGGGGAGGAGAAGACCCTCTTCCTCAAACTCGGCGACGAGTGAGCAGCGAAGGCGTGCGAGTCAACTGAGCCGAAGCTCGTCGCGCAATATCGCGGCGAGTTCGTAGTTTTCGCTGAACACCGCCGCGCGTAACCGCGACTCGAGTTCGGTTCGCGCGCTCCCCGGGAGCTTTGGCACAAGATTGTCGCGCATTGCGCGTAGCAGGATGACTTCGCTGAGCACTTCGAACGAGTCTCCAAGCGACGCATCCCGTGCGGCCGCGCGCAACCGTTCGAGACCCGCATCAATGTTCGCACGCACGCGCTCGCCAAGGCCCGCCGCGAGGAGCGCCGCTGCCTCCGCACGCACGCGAAGCGCCACGAGGGGGACGCGCGCAGCCGCGATCGCCCTGAGTGCGACTCGATCCTCGGCTGAGGACGCGACGCGGGCCGCAGTGCCGAGAGACCGAAGGCTCAAATCTGCATCGGTAATGGCCCGTTCGGGCAGGCGGGCCTCAAGCCACGCCTCAGCCCGGCGCTGAAACTGGGCGCTTTCGAGCCGAAGCCTTGAGGACAATGAGAAATCTGAACTCCCCATGCCTCCTGCGCTGATCGCGTCGTGCAAGGTGGCGAAGGAATCCACCCTCGTGCCGTCCGGCCGCCCGTGAACCGCCATCTGCAGTAACCCAAGCTCAAGTCGTACTTGGAGGACTTCAACCCCACTCGGAAGGACGATCAACCGCGCCCTGGCTTCACCCAATGAGGGTTTCCAAGTTCGGAGAGCCTCTTCAACCGCCTCTGCGAGCTTCGGAAGTTCGTGATTTTTCTCACCCTCAGGCGTCATGGCGAGAGTCTAGTTCCTCCACAGAATCACTTCCAGATTTGCAAATGTCTCTCGAATCCGAGTTGGGGACTCTGTCCCTTCGTGCCCCCCCAAACGGAATCTTTACCACGACCCGCGCGACTCACGCGCCCAAACGAGCCTCCCGTGGGTAGACTTCAAGGCTCGACCCACAAAGGTCGACCTACTCCTAGAGGATCACCCCTCTGGACAATCTGACGCTTGAGTTTGCTGCAGGGTGCCGCAGGAAGTTCGGACCCCGGATATCAGGTGCTACTCGATTGCTCGCGCAACGAGGGAGCAGAAAGAATGAAGGAGCCGCGAAGGAGTCGCGCGCCTCTGGAGGTTGTTGCGTCAAGTGCTCGCCGGATCCTCAAGAACTGAGGGAACCGTCCGAACTCTTGCAGCGAATCTTGCGTTCAGGTGAGGTCCATCGTTTGAGTCCGTCGACGCATGTCCTAGGCGTTCGTCTCCTAGCGCGTCGACACCGAAGTACTGCACGGCATACGACTACCGCTCCACGGTGGACGCAGGCCCCAAGAGCCCGCAGCTGTATCGAGGTCAACATGGGTCGCTCGTCACTCCAATCCGAACTCCAAATCTATCTCCGCGAAATCAACGAAGTCGCTCTCCTCACACCCGAGGAAGAGAAGGATCTTGGTTGGCGTGTGGTCAATGACAACGACGGTTACGCGAAGGATCGAATGATCCGCGCAAATCTTCGCCTCGTCATTTCGATCTCCAAGAACTACACGAATCGCGGGCTCTCACTGTCTGATCTCATCGAGGAAGGCAACATCGGGTTGATCCGTGCGGTGGAAGGCTTCGATCCGGCGCAGGGCGCTCGATTCTCCACCTACGCCTCGTGGTGGATCAAACAAGCGATCAAGCGCACGCTCATCAATGCCGTGCAGCCGATTCACATTCCCGCGTATATGGTGGATCTCATCGCGCGCTGCAAAGAGGCGTCGCGCAAACTTGAGGCGTTGCTCAAGCGCCACCCGACACCGCAGGAACTTGCCGACGAACTGAAGATGCCGCTGCGCAAGGTGATGATCGTGCGCCGAGCGCTGAAGGCGTACAACGCGCCCACGCAATCCGCAGGCGGCGAGCACGGCGAAGGCGCGGAGTTGCACGAACTCTTCCAAGATCACCGCGCGAAACAGCCGGAAGAGACCGTCACCAAGAAGGAAGATCTTGGACTTGTGCTCAAACTTCTTGAGGAGATCGACGAACGCGACGCGAAAGTCCTTCGCCTTCGCTACGGTCTTGAAGGGAAAGAACCGCTCACGCTGAAGCAGATTGGCCGCGAAGTCGGACTCACGCGCGAGCGCGTTCGGCAGATCGAAGTGGAAGCGCTCAAGCGACTCCAGCAGCGACTCAACGAAGACACGCTGCTCGCCGAAAGGCAAGCGAAAGCGGAGGTGTCCCAGGCTCGCGCGGCAGATCGACTTGCACGCGCAGTTACCATGCGGATACTGCCCGTGCAGGCTCCGATGCATGCGCCACACCGTTCCACAGCACAGCTTGTGGGTTCGCCAGCACACCTTGTGAGCGGCACCGGTGTTCCGCGCGCGCAACCGCACGCGGCCCCATCGCCCCTCGCGCCGTCGACGCGGCTTCAAGGCATTTCGCTGCGTCTTGCCGCAGTACAGCGCGAACGCCGAGCCTGAACACGAACCGCGTGTGTTGGCGCGTGCGTGCGAAGATTGCGACTCACTTCCGAATGAACGGCATTGCGGTCACGACCGCTGGTGTCTTCGCTCCGTTGAAACTGACCTCGAGGGGCGTGCCGATTGCCGCGAGCGTCGGTGGCACATACGCCATCGCGATCACGCGATCGAGGGTGGGGCTGAGACATCCGCTCGTCACCGCGCCGACCTCGACTCCACTCGAACACACTCGCGCGCCTTGCCGCGCGGCACGCCTGCCTTCAATGTGTAAACCTACAAGCTGCTTCTGCGGCCCACGGGCGACGATCGCTCGAAGCGCTTCCTGCCCGATGAAATGACCAATGTGCGCGTCGTCCTCCGTCCCTGCCATGCCCTTATCGAGCTTCACCCCGAAGCTCAGGCCAGCGCTGATCGGATCGGTGTCCTCGTCCATCTCGTGGCCGTAGAGCGGCATGCCAGCCTCCAGCCGGAGCGTGTCCCGTGCACCGAGGCCGACTGGCTTGATGACACTGGATTCGCCCCCCATGTCCTTGAGAACCATGCCAAGCGCGAGCCGCGCCATGGAGGAAGGAAGAATCACTTCGACGCCGTCCTCGCCGGTGTATCCCGTGCGGCTGACGAGCACCTTGATGATCATGAGATTCTTCACTGTAAATCGATACCGCTTGAGGGAAGGCACCTCGCGGGACAGCTTCGAGATAAGTTCGATGACCTTTGGCCCCTGAATCGCGCACATCGCGGTGGTCTTGGTTTCGTCGGCGAGCTTGAAGGTCATGTCGCCGCGAACTTCCGCGAAATGCCCCAACAACTTCTCCCGATTGGCGGCATTGCACACCATCAGGTACTCGTCATCGTCAATGCAATAGACGAGAACATCGTCGCGGCAGCCGCCCCGCTCATTACAGATGAGGGAGTACCGGATCTGCCCCTTCTCCATGCCGAAAATCTGACGGGTGCAGACGAAGTCGAGGAATCGACGAGCGTGACGGCCGCTGAATCGAAGACGACCCATGTGGCTCACATCGAAGAACCCGCCGCTTGCGCGCGTGAACTTGTGCTCATCGATGATCGAGCCATAGGTAATCGGCAATTCCCAACCGGCGTACTCCACCATGCGTCCCTTGTGGTCGACATGCAAGTCATAGAACGGCGTTCGTGCAAGTGACGGAGCGGTGGAAGTCATCTCTGCAGCGTACCCTGCCGCGCGGCAGAAATGCGCGCGGGCGGCTATCTTGCTGCGGATGGATGGTGAGCCGAAGCGAAACAACGACCAGCGTGCGCATCGCGCTGCGTCATCTCGCTATTCCGGCGCAGGGCTACGGAGCATTCTCGTTGCGTTCGTCCTGACGATCACGCCGCTGCTCTTTGCCTCACAAGTCTCGGCGCAGAGTGTGCTGCAAATCGACGACGAGACACTCGCGGATCGCCCGATTTCGAAGGTCGTCTTCAAAGGATTGTCGCGCGTCACGGAGCAGGAGATCTCGAACAATGTCCGAGTCGCCGCGGGACAACCGTTTGAAGCGAATTCGGTGCGAGCGGACGTCGGAAACCTCTATCGACTCGGGCAGTTCGAAACGGTTGGCGCCACCGCGACACTCCTGCAAGACGGCACGGTGGAGGTCCACATCACTTTCGTCGAGCAGGCGATCGTGCTTGACTTGCAATTCGTTGGGAACAAGCTCATTTCCGATCAAGAGCTTCGCAAGGCTGTTTCGCTCTACGCCGGAGGCCCGCGCGACGACTTCCTCCTCGAGCAGTCGATGAAGAAGATCAAAGATCTCTATCGCAAGCGAGGCAATTTCCTCTGCGAAGTCACCGTGGACGAGACGCGATTGACGGACTCTGGGATTCTCATCATCCGGATTGTCGAGGGACCCCGCGTCAAGATCAAGGAGATTGAGTTCATCGGAAACGCGAGTTTCGATGCGCGCGAATTGAATGCCGAAGTCCGAACACGCGGCTCCATTCCTCTCTTCGTGAAGGGGGAACTCGATGAGGAATTGCTCATCGACGATGTGGCAGCACTCGACAAGTTTTATCGCGACCGAGGATTCGTCGATGTCCGCGCCGATCGTCGCGTGACTCTTTCCCCAGACAACACGGAGGCGAAGGTCGCCTTCATTATCGATGAAGGCCGCCAGTATCGCTTGCGTTCGCTCGTCGTCGAAGGTCGCGGCGCCGAGGGCCCCCGCCCGCTCGCGGTGTTCTCCGAGGAGCAGTTGCGAGATTTGGGAGCGATTCACACCGGAGATGTCTTCAGTCGATTGAAACTCGATAAGACACTCGCGCTCATCAAGGATGCCTACCTGCTCATGGGGCACATCGATGTGGTCGTCACGGATCGCTACGTCCGAACCGGCGAGGACCCCGAAGTTGATCTCATCATCACGGTCAGCGAGGGCTCGCGCGTGGTCACTGGCGTCGTCCTTGTGCAAGGGAACTTCCTCACGCGCGACCGCGTCATCCGCCGTCTCGTGCGCGTGCAGCCCGGCCGCGTGCTCGATGGTCGCGAGTTGACTCTGAGCAAGGAGCGTGTTCAGGGATCGCAACTCTTCAACCTCGTGCGGGTCACCGTGCAACGGGCGCGCCCCGAAGATCAGGTCATCGCCCAGGACGAGATCGACGAGGGTGGCGTGCGAACCGAAGTCCGCGACTTGCTTGTGGAAGTCAAAGAGAAGAACACGGGCGCGGTGAACTTCGGACTTGGCATGGGTACGGATTCGGGTGTCTTTGGAGAGTTCTCGATCAATCAGAAGAACTTCGACATCGAAGATCACCCGCTGACCTTTGAAGAACTCATCGCTGGGCGCGCGTACCGCGGCGCCGGTCAACAGTTCGCCATCAGCATCGCGCCGGGCAACGAAGTGAGCATCGTTTCGCTCGACTTCACCGAGCCCCATCTGATGGAATCGGATGTCTCGCTCCGCATCAATCCGTTCTTCCGTGAACGCATCTACGAAGACTGGAATGAAGCACGCGCGAGCGTCGGCGGATCGCTTTCCCGTCGCTTCGGAGATTTCTGGTCGGGCGGCATGCGCACGAACCTGCAGTGGGTCGAGCTCACGAACTTCGATGCCGACACACCCGACCAAGTCGTCGCCGACGCAGGGCCCGAAACATGGTTCTCCATCGGTCCATACCTGAGTTTCCTCGATACGGACAACCAGTTCCGCCCCTCTCGCGGAACCAAGTTTGAACTCGCCCTCACGCAGTTCATGGAAGTTGGCAATGGCGAGACCTTTACCTCGGTGAAGGCTGGATTCACAAACTTCTACACACTGAGCGAAGATTTCCTGGGGCGCAAGACGACCCTGCGCGTGAACGGCGATGTTGGATACATCTTTGGCGGCGATGCGCCCACCTATGAGAAGTTCTATCTCGGCGGCCGCAGCTTCCGAGGCTTCCAATTCCGCACGGTGAGTCCGAAGGGAACCATTGGCGGCCTGCCTGATCCCGACAACGATGGCGTGGGCGGAAACTGGCTCGCATTCCTCGGCACGCAAGTTGAGCAACCAATCATGGGCGCATCCTTCAGTGGTGTCGCGTTCATCGACAGCGGCACGGTCACGAATGAGGTCGAACTCTCGCCCTGGCGCGTCTCGGTCGGCGTCGGCGTGCGCCTCTACATTCCGCAGTTTGGGCCAGCGCCGCTGGCGTTTGATTTCGCCGTGCCCGTGGTCAAGGATCCAACCGATCAGACGCAAGTGTTCAGTTTCAGCGCCGAGATCCCCTTCTAGCCGCTCGATGCAGCGAAGGCGCAATTCATTGGGGAAGTTATGATTGTGCCATGACCACTCGTCACGCCTTTCTCGCCGCCTGCCTTGCGATTCTTGCCACGCTCACGGTCGCGACAACCACCGATGCGTTCCGTCCGTCGACTGCCTCGATGAACGCCCCCGCCAATGTCGGAGTGGTGGACCTGTCCACGATCATCGATCGCATGAAGGAGCGGCAAGAGTGGGATGTCCGGCTCAAGGCTCTTGAGAGCACCATCACCGAAGAGGGGCGCGCCCGTCGTGCCAAGTTAGAGGCCTTCGCGAAGGAGATTGAGCCCATGTCCGAAGGCGCCGAGCGCGAGTCACGCATCGACCAGTTTCGTATGCAGGAAATCAAGGACGCGGAATGGCTGAACGGAAAGAAACTCGAGATTGATCGTGAACGCAGCCTCAAATGGCAAAGCCTCTATCGCTCAATTCGCGAAGGAACCAAGAAGCTCTCGGAACGCGAAGGCCTCGACCTTGTCCTCGTTGATGACTCGAAAACAGAACTGCGCGTGCAACGCAACGACAAGGTACCCATGGAAGCACAAGCGCTCGAGCAGATCGCATCGCTCCGTGTCCTCTTTGGGTCAAAGGCGATTGATGTCAGCGAGAAGTTACTTGTGCAACTCGATAACGATCGCTCGCTCAGCGCGCCTCCTGCCGCCACAGGGATTCCAAGCACCCTAGGCGCCACCAGCCGCTGATCGCACCTGCCGCAGATTCTCCTCCACTTCTGAACAACGCCATGAAACGCATTCGCCTCGATCTCTTCGCCGTCGCACTCGTAGGTTTCGCCGCGCTTGGACTGCCATCGCTCCAAGCCGTCCTTCGCAGCAACGCATCACTTCTCGCCGAAGGCGACGCGCGCATCGGAACGATCGATCTCGAGAAGGTCTACAACTCGATTGACGTCTACAAGGCAAAGCTCGATTCGATCAAGCGCGTAGAGGAGGATCTCAAGACACAGGCCGAGGCGCAACAAGCGAGCATCAAAGACCTCGAGGCGGAGTTTGACAGCTACCAACCGGGCAGTGAGGCGCAGCTCAAGTCGATGGCGCAACTGCAGGCGGCGGTGGGTGAACTCAAGGCGCTTCAGGTCTTCGCACAAGCGAAGGTCGAATCGATGCAGGCTCGCGCGCTTCGCGACGCGTATCTCGTCGTAAAGGATGCGACCAAAAGATTCGCCGAGAAAGAAGGCATCGACTATGTCATGCTCGACGATTCGATCCCGCAGATCGAAGCTTCCAATGCGAAGCAAATGCTCGCCCAAATCAGTGCCCGTCGTTTTCTCTTCGCGTCACCAGGCAATGATGTCACCGCCCAACTCATCGCGATGTTGAACGAGGAATTCAAGAACACCGGCTCCGCTGCGGCCGCAACCACTCCTGCGCCCACGACAGTTCCCACCACGCCCGTTCCCCCCACCGAGAGCGGAGCATCGGGCGGTGGCTGATCGACCGCAGACGGCGCAAGAAATCGCCGCACTCGTGGGCGGCGTGCTCGACGGCGATGGCGCGACCGTCGCCAGCGGACTCGCCTTCGTGCACGAAGCGGAGGTGGGCGATGTCACTTTCGTTGGTGATGGCCGACACGCACGAATGATCGCCGCAAGCCGCGCCAGCATCATCATTCTCAATGAGGATCTCGTCTGCGGCGGAGACGCCCGCGCGGGGCGGCCGTTCATCCGCGTGAAGAACGCTGATCACGCGATGCTCAAGCTGCTGCAAGCATTTGATACTCCACCGGAAGTTCCCGCAGTTGGACGGCATCCGATGTCCGTCGTCCACGCGACGGCACAAGTGGATCCAACGGCGCACATCGGCGCGTTCGTCTCGGTTGGCGCGCGCGCCGTCATCGGAGCGCGCTCCGTCCTTCACAACGGTTGCCATGTG
>SXUJ01000072.1 GCA_005790565.1 Planctomycetia bacterium | reverse complement strand
TGTCGGTATCCGCAACGCCACAGCCGCACTGACCCGCCGCAACCTTGTTCGCATCATTCGGACAGCCATCGTTGCAGTTCGCGACGCCGTCACCGTCACTGTCGGTATCCGCAACGCCACAGCCGCACTGACCCGCCGCAGTCTTCGCAGGGTCGGTTGGGCAACCGTCATTACAGTTCGCCACGCCATCGCCATCGCTGTCGATGTCCGACACCCCGCAACCGCATTGTCCCGCCGCAATCTTCGCAGGGTCGGTTGGGCAACCATCACAAGCATTGCCAACGAGATCGCCATCGGAGTCCTGTTGATTGGAGTTCGCGATCGACGGGCAATTGTCGAGCGCATCACTCACACCGTCACCATCGGAGTCGAGCGGTTGAATCAACACGGTGTCTCCCGCGAAGATCACATTCGTTCCAGGGACGCCGTCGTTGAATCCGATCTTGAAGTAGAGCGTGATACTCTCCGCCGCGCCCATGCAGAACTGACCAAGCAGCACGCGCCCTGATGCATTCACGCGGCCTTGGAGATTCGAAGGATTTGAGTTGTACCAACCTGGTCCGGAACCTGACATGGGAATCAGCGTGCCAATATCGCTCGGCACGGGGAATGGAATCTGCGCTTGGTTGAATCCGCCCGAGCCGAACGCTGGGTCGGCGCTCGTCGTGTTCCCAGTCGCGGGGCCAACGCCCCCACCGACAGTCAACCACGAATCGTTCGCGTCCATGTTCGACACATAGGTCGGCGACCAACTCCCGATGATCGTACTCGTGCCGCCGCTCAAGAAATCGTTATGCCGAAAGGTCGCGCTCCCCGCGACTTTGTTTGCATGGAAGTAGTTGAGAACAGTGGTCGTGGCTCCGAGGAATCTTCCGTAAACGCGATACTTCGCCAAACCAGCGCTCGCGGGGACGCTCACGACTTCGTAGCCGTAGAAGAGCGCCCCTTGGCAGAGATCCGGGATCCCGTCGAGATTCACATCCGCCGCACCCCCCGCGATCTCGCACGCGTCGCCAACGCCATCGCTATCACAATCGCCTTGTGTTGAGTTCGACACCTGCACGCAGTTGTCGATGCAGTCTGCGACGCCATCACTGTCGGTGTCGAGAGGATTGTCCACAACATTGCATCCGCACACGCCGGGCGTCAACTTTGCTGGATCCGTCGGACATCCGTCGCATGCATTGCCCGCCGCATCACCGTCAGAGTTCGTCTGCAATGCGTTGGGAACGAACGGGCAATTGTCCTGGCAATCCTTGACCGTGTCGCCGTCGGTATCGATGTCAGGCGTGCCGCAACCACACACGCCGGGTGCAACTTTGTTTGGATCGTTCGGACAACCATCGCACGCATTACCCACACCGTCGCCATCGGAGTCGGCTTGGTTTGCGTTCGGAACTGATGGGCAGTTGTCGACGCAGTTGAGATCGCCGTCACCATCCAAGTCCGCCGTGCACACGGGATTCTGCTTGAGCGTGTAGGTGAGATCGCCAATCGTGAGCACCGCCGTGCGCAACAGGCCCGTGCTATTCGTCGACACCGACCAACTCACGCTCCCGCTTCCGGAGCCTGGGCCGGGATTCGTGATGGTCATCCAATTCGGGGCGCCAACGGGCGCCCAAGTGCAGTTTGGCCCAACCGTGACAACTGCCACCGAACCGGTGCTGGATTCAGAGTTCACCGTCGCGAGCGCCGGAGTCACGCTGATGACGCACGCGGCTTCAGCTGTGCAGGTTGTGTTGGGCGCGCAGGAAGCCCCCGACATAAATCCCTCGATTTCGAGCTGCGTCTGCGGGTGGAACTTGAGCTGGATGTTTGCGACACCACCACTGCAAAGATGGCAGTAGCTCATGATCGTGCCGAGATTCGCATTCGTGCAGTCATTGCTGCCGCAACCATCAATCGGCGGACTCGCGCTGTGTGTATGCACGGCGCCGGTGTTGTGACCAAGCTCATGCGTGAAAACAATGATGTCCCAGTTCTGCGCGTTGTTGTTGACGAGCGGCGTGGGGAAAGAACCGCTGAGATTCGCACTCACGGCATACCCGTAGTTCGAGCAGACCGCATCGAGCCACGCGATGCCTCCGCCGAGGCCGCGCCCGCTGAGCATGTGAGCGAGGTCTCGCGTCACCGAGCCCATGTTGAAGATCCAGTGATCGCGGAACTGCCCCAATTGTCCAGAGGTATCAGCGCTTGTCCAAGGATCCGTCGTCGACCAGAGTCGCGTGTACGCAAGGTTGAACTGCACAAGCACATCGCGGCGATAGATCTCATTCGCAGCCGCAATGATCGTCTGCACATATCCGTACGCCGCCGTCGTACTGCCCGAAAACTTCGCGAGAAACTCTTGATCCGTGTCGATCGCAAGATCGATCGTGCGGCAGTTGATGAGGAGGTTCGCATGGTCCGTGACAGGAGGCGACTGTGCATCAAGACCAGGGATCATCTCCGCCATGCACTCAAACACCGTCGACTGCACATGATCTGCTGCGGGTCCAAACGCATCCCAAACAACCGTCGGAAGTCCGGAGCGATACGGCCCGCTCGAAATGTGAAAGCGACTCTCGCTTGATTCAATCCATCCGAAAAACCCCGCCTCGGAGAGTGCAAGGAAAACCGTGGAGTTTGGATCAGTGACAAGTTCGCCTGCGAGAAGGCAAATCTCGCCCGACACAATGGGTCGCTCTACCCCTTGCGCATCGACGACCACTGGCACGAAACCTGTCGTCGGAACAGTCACGCGCTCGACGAGCAAGTCGGTGCTGTCAAACATCGACAGCGGGAATGCTTCGATGCGATAGTGCTTCCCGACCTCGAGACCCTGAAGCACCTGCGCATCAATAGTGATCGCCTGCGCCTCCACCGCGATCGCCTCGGCGTCGAACGCGCGATCGAATGGCCGAACGACCTCAAATCCCTGCGCGATTGCCAAGGGTGCCGCCACCCCGAGAGCGACGCAACCTACGATGACGGAGCGAGCGAGTGAAATGAATAACTTCAGCATGGAGAAACCGGCTCAGCGGGCGACGAATGGACCTACGGCAGCCGGAGCGTACAGCCACCCTGCACGGCGGCAAACTGAAACAGACAAGATGGCTGAGATCACCCGCATATCGCATCAAAATGCGGACGTGCGCGCTGTTTCACCTGCCGATCACATGGAATCGCGATTGCGCTCGCCAAAAAAACCGCCGCCCGCGGATCCTCCGCGGGCAGGTGGCGTGTCGGAACAGCGAAAATCTGCGTGTCTTAGGCTTTCGCGTTCACGAGCGTTCCGCGCTGCATGAGCAGTGCGGCTGCGTGGCTTGGATGGGAATAGGTTGGCTGCAGAGATGGATTGGTTGACGCCTTCGCGAGAGCCGAGATACTCGCGGACCGGAAGTTCGACTGTGCGGTCGGGACCGCGCCGTGATCATCAAGCAACCCGTGCTCCCATCGAGTCGCGTACGCATCAAGATTAGCCTCTGGGTTGGCCTGCTGCACGGATTCAAACGCTGTGCGAAGCACGCTCTGCAGTTCATCACGCGTCACTGCGCCATCTGAGTCGGCATCGACCTGCATGAACACGCGGTACTGATTGCCGAAGTCTTCGATGTGCAGAACACCATCGCCGTCGGTGTCACGCGCCTCAAAAGTGCGATCGACGAGCGATGTGATTCGTGGGTCATCAGGATTTCCGGCGCCAGATCGATTCGTCGGACCATTCAGCGCGATGGCAAGATCGGCGGCATCGACCGTGCCACTTCCATCGAGGTCATGGAGTTTGTTCGCGGTTCCCCATGCGGCCATGATTCCCGCAGGATCGTCGCCCGCCGGTGGAGGCGCGGCAGCAGTTTCGTTTTCATGCAGTGCGATCGTGAGATCGGATGCGTCGACGGTTCCGTTTCCATCCAAATCGAACTGCCCATCCGCGCTGCCCCACGCTTGCATGAGCGCGTTGATGTCGATTGGTCCTCCACTTGTTCCTGCCGCAGTTTGTCCAGACGGCGGGTCGATGACCCCGCCTTGTGAGGCCCCTGCCGCTGCGGAGGCTCGAAGCATCGCGAGGCGCTGCTGCTGCACAGGCGAGACACGGAAACTTGGCGAGAGGCTGGCTGGTGATTGAATGCGCATAGGAATGCTCCTCACGGAAGGGAAGAGAGAAAGACTCCCCTGCCTTGCAATTGGAGTGCCACGCCCCTCGATGCGGTAGACAGGGCCGAGTGTGAAGCCACTGCGTCTTGAAGCGCAAAAAAATCCGCCCGCGCGTCAATCCTGCGCGTTCGATTCGCCCCAACCCTTCGAGGGCCGCCGCTTGGGGAGGATGGAATCGGTCTGATGCGGCACCCTTCCGTTCTTCCCGTTGAATCCCGTGCAGACAACAAACAGTTCCACGCTCTCCGCCCGCGACGCGCGAGGTTTGTATCCCCTCGCCTCTTCAAACATCCGCCCCGCACGCTTCACGAGCGCGGGATAATTCTCGCCTTCGAACACCTTCAGAACGAGACTTCCGCCTAGGCGAAGCCAGTCGGGCATCTGATCGAGAAGATCGTCGCACAACCGAACGCTCTGAAAGTGATCACCCGTGGGATCACCCGTCGTCTTGGGAGCCATATCAGAGAGGACGGTATCGAATGGCTCGCCGCCGACATCGTCAAGCGTGATCGCGCGCAGGTCTGCTTGCAGTCTGTGCACATTTTCGGGAAGCCCGCCTTCGATAGCCGTCAAATCGACCGCGAAGACAATGCCTTTATGACCGACGCGCGCGGCGGCAACCTGCGACCACGATCCAGGTGCAGCACCCGCGTCAAGCACACGCGCGCCACGACGGAGCACGCGCCGACGATCGTCGATGTCAATGAGCTTGTACGCCGCGCGAGAGCGGTAACCCTCTTCTTTGGCGAGCTTGAACCAATGATCTTGAACTTCTTTCACGGGCGAGCATCGTAGGCGAAACCCGCTCTGAAAATCGCTCAGGGATCAATGATCCAAACACCGACGGCGGTTGGATCGGGAACGACGGCGATGCGAATGTCGCCATCGCTGGTGCGCAGCACGACTGGATTCTTCCCGTTGTTCAGCACGGCGAGAAATCGATCGTGATCGTTCTCGTCGGAAAGGGCGAGCCAATGGCCGAACTCACAGCGTTGCCTCACGAGTCCGCCGTGCGACTCCGCATCAAACACGCCCGTGGACTCCCCGCGAATGCGGTAGTCGATGGTGCCTTCGCTCGTGATGATCGTGACTGGATTACGCATCGCCCAAGGCGTCATCACGCGCACATCTGCTTGCGTCGTGCGAATGTCGACCGCGCCTTGATTGCCGGTGACGCGAACTTCCCCTTCTTGCGTTCGGACCTTGACGGCGTCGAGCTCTGGAACAGTGATCAAGAACTCGCACCGTTGGAAATGGTCCTCTGGATGCGAAGTCGACGCACGAACCACAAGCGTCTCCCCGCTTCCCTCACGGGGCTCAAGTGATGCTCTCCAACGCACATCCGTCAGAGACGCGTTCCCTTCCGCCAATCGGCCCCAACCATGCGATGCCACGCGCCGTGCCTCGATCACCGTTCGATCGAAGGACGCGTCGGCGCGGATCTCGACCTTGCCAGCAAAACTCTCAAAGTCAATCGCGAGTGGACCGTGCGTTTGAAGTTCTAACGGCTTGTCGAAACTAAAGGTGTTTCCTTGAGACAGGAATCCCTTCCCCACTTCGATGACGGACGCGATGTTGCGCTCGGGCGCTTGATAGGTGCTGCACGAGGGCACGAACGCGGCGAAGGCGAGGAAGGCAGGGAGAGCGTGCGGGAACTGCATGGTTGTGCCTCTATCGGCAGTCGAAGGTGTTCTATCTTGCGAATCGCGATCTTGCGAGGGCGGTAGGAGGCAAGAGACCCGCAGAGTCGAGCATTGACCCCTCTACACTTCCACCCGCTTGCTTTCCTCAACGCTCATCTCGCTCTGCGTTTACGCTCTCGCCCGATCGGCGGACGCTGAAGATCGTTATTCGGTCGTCTTCCCCACACTTTCCGCGCCGGTTGCCCAAGCCGGTCCTTCTCTAGCGCTCGTTCCTGCCTCGCCGAGTGGTCGAGTGATGCTCTTTCTGGTCGACGAGACTCCGCGGTTGCGCGGAGTCGATCCGAGCGAGGGGCCGTTTCTCAGCCATCCATCCCCCATCGCGTCGATTGCCGTGGCGGACTTCCATGAGGGCGTGGAGGTCGTGTTCGATCGAACAGCGAAAGCCGCGATCGCGAGTTTCCCGCTCCCGAACGGCGCGCAGTGCAACGGGCTCGATCAGCTCAATGGAAAGTTTCGAGTGCAAGCGGTATTCGATGCCGCATCGAGTGTGTCAACAGGACATCAGCGGGCGGGCAATCTGTTGTCGAATGTCGTCGAGATCGAACTCGCCGCCGACCGAGTTGATCGGATCGAACTGGAATGGCAAACCGCGATCGAGTCCGTTGCGCTTCCAACGGTCGATGGCGTGGAGTGGATTGAGCGAAAGAGCGAAATGCTCTCGAAGGCGGCAGGCCGCGACGTGTTTCATCGCGCAGGAGTCGCGTTGCCCCGTGAGTACCACAAGATCGATGCCACACGCCGTCAATGGCCAGCCGTCTACGCAATTCCTGGGCATCGCGATGCGAGTGCTGACGCACGCCGCGCTGCGCTTGAGTTTGCTCCGGCGCTACAGAGTGAGTACCTGCGCACCGCGTTCCCGCAAGCGGTGTGGATATGCCTCGATCCGAACGGCCCGCTCGGACACCACGCATTCATTGACAGTGCCGCAAACGGCCCCGTGACGCAGGCATTGGTACAGGAGTTCATTCCGTACCTTGAACAACGCTATCGATTGGTCGCGCGGCCAGAGGCGCGTGTCCTCACCGGAACTGGCATCGGTGGTTTCGCGTGCTTGTGGTTACTCCTGCGCGAGCAGGAGGTGTTTAGCCAGGCCTTCGTCACGGCACCAGAGCCTGTGTCGATGGCGCACCTCGGGATGCTTGACCTCGATCGCGACACGAACGCATTCACACGGGCGCTCCTCGACGATGCTGTCGAAGAAACCACGGCGTTGCGGGGAATTCTCGGCCCGCAGGACGACCGCGTGTTTATGTCCGTGCGCGAAGCGATTGGCATGGAGCATGCGATGCATCCCCATGGCGAGAGTGGCGGACGATTCGATGGTTGGAACGCGATTTTCTGCAGCATCGACCCATCGACAGGCGCACCGCGCCAGCTCATCGATCCGATCACCGGTGCCATCGACCCGACCGCCGCAGTGGAGTACGGGCAGTTCGACATCCTCGCCGCGCTCCACGCAAATCCGGATCGCATCGGATCATTGCTCTCGGACCGAGCCCACATTCTCGTCGGCGCGCGAGACTCGTACTTCGCAGAGCGCGGCATTGAAGCCTTGCAGACAAGACTCGACGCATGGCGCGAGAGCGCCGCTCGTAAAAAAGGTGCCGGGAGCATCGAACTCCTCGCACAGCGAGATCGACACGCGGTACAGACTGATGCTCGGCTTCGCTTTGGCTTCGCAATCAACGACTGGTTTCGGAGCCACGGACTCGCAGATGAACTCCCAGACTTTGATCCTAAGCATCCGTTCCGAACTCCGGGCGTCGACGCGCCGATCCCGGGCATGCGATGAACCGGGCCCAGCGCATTCGAAAGCGTTTGCAGCGTTTTGGCGACGCTGCGCCAAGAAAATCCGCACGAGGACTCACTGGACGCGCAATCGTCGTTGCGTGCTCGCCCGCAGCGATCACGCCATTCTCGGGCTGCCGCCTTCCCAGCGAATAGCGAATGGCGCATCGCCTCGCACGAACTGCTCGAGCCAGATTCCGAGCGCGTCGTGTCGCCAATCGCTCGCTTCAAAGACCGGCGGTGGCGACTTCGCACCGCGTTCAAGCCACCAGGTGGAAAGGTCGCTTCGAGAAAAGACCATGCCAGGCGCGATGCCCTGCGCAAGGCAACGCATACTCGCGATCGCCATCAGCGCATCAACGCGCGCTCGATCCGTTGCGCTCTCTTCCCGCACGCGTCCGGCGGGGAGTTTTTCCGGCGGTAACTGCGTACCCGCCTCGATAGCCGCGACGATGCGCTCTCCATGCACTTGAACGACGCGCTTGGGAACTCCTTTGATCGCCTGTAACTGCGCGACGGTCGTCGGACGCTGCCGCGCGAGTTCCGTCACCGCTTCATCTGGAATGGTGACGCGTTGCGGGAGATTCTCCTCTCTCGCAATGTCATTGCGAGCGGCGAGCACCTTGCGTAACACGGGCAACTGCGCGGGTCGCAACGGCCAGACTTTGAGAATGCGGCGAATCTGCGCCTCTTCGTCGTACCGCTGCGGAAGTTTCAACGACGCCTGACACTCTTGAAGTGCCCACGCGAGCGTCCCTCGTTCGGTCAAGCGCGCCTTGAGTTGCTCCCATACGAGCGGCAGATAGCGCACATCATCGGCGGCGTATCGAAGTTGCGAAGGCGTCAATGGGCGTGCATCCCAATTGGTAAAAGTGTGCCCCTTCGTCAGGCGATGCTCCGCGAAATGATCGACGAGTTTCTCAAGCCCCGCAGGCCAAGGCATCTCCGCGAATGCCGCGCAAATCTGCACATCGACGACGCCTTTGGGGGCGCGGCCGACTGCGCGTTGTGCAGGCTCGAGGTCCTGCCCGCCTGCGTGCACCAATGTGAGGTGTTGCTCGTCGCAAACAAGTTCGTAGACCGGAGTGAGATCTTCGATGGCGATTGCATCCACGAGCGCAATGCGCTCGGGTGTTGCGAGTTGAACAACGCAAATCTTCGGCCAGTACGACTCTTCTCCAATGAACTCCGTGTCGAACGCGAAGAGCGGTTGCGTCTTCACATGCTCGAGAAACTCCGCGAGCGCGCCGACATCGGCGATCCACTCCACATCGCCCTTGGGCACAAGCGCGTGCGCGAGTGGAGGCGTCGTGCTTTGTGCGTCATCATGCGAAGCCTCATGATGGCGTTCGCGCTTCTTGCGTCGGTAATTCAGATTCATCGGGGACAAACTGCTCTCAAGGATTTCAGCCAACAACACAGCGAGGCCCAGCCGGACTTCGAGAATGTTGGATTGTCGCAAGAATTGCGTTAGTGAGTGCCGGTGGAACCGAAGCCAGCCGCGCCCCGCTCCGTATCCGTAAGTTCTTGCACTTCAATGATTTGCGGCGAAAGAACGCGCGCAATCACCATTTGGGCAATTCGCATTTTTGGTTCAACCGTAAATGGGGCGCGACCAAGGTTGATGAGTGGGACTCTCACCTCACCCCGGTAGTCCGCATCGATCGTGCCTGGGGAATTGGGCATCGAAATGCCGTGCTTCGTGGCAAGCCCCGACCGCGGTCGCACCTGTCCTTCGAAGCCGCGTGGCAAGGACATCGCGAATCCACAAGGCACCAGCGCGATCGCGCCAACTTCGATCACGAGCGGCGCGTCAAGGTCGGCGCTGAGATCGAGCCCCGCAGCGAGCGCAGAGTGCGCACACGGCAACACGGCGCTCGGCCGCAATCGCATGACTTGGAGTTGCACATCGTGATGCATGGTGAATGAGCCTGATCTCGATCGCGCGCGCGTCGCTTGTGCACGATGCTCAGTGATCGGTCCGTCGGAAATCCAAATCCGGCCGGCGGGTCGGATGACTCTCTGCGTAACTGGTATTGAAGCAACCAACCCATCGATCCTTCGAGACTTCAACCAGCGTGTACTCATCGCGCCCGGGGATAGTCACCGGCCGAATGCCCGAAGGCGCGTCCGGCCACCAAGGAACGAGCGGACTATCAGGGAGCGCGTACTGCTTCGGATCAAGCACCACTTCTTCGACCGTCGTCAACCTCGGCTTCGTGTCGTGCAGGCCTGGGATTGAGTTGAAAAGCCCGCGTGTGTATGGGTGAAGCGGATGATCGAAGAGTTCAAAGACCTTCGCATACTCAACGACTCGTCCTGCATACATAACACACACCACATCCGCGTTTTCCGCGACCACGCCGAGGTTATGCGTGATGAGCATGATGCCCATACCGCGCGTGCGCTGAAGATTCCGAAGTAACTCAAGAATCTGCGCCTGAATCGT
>SXUJ01000071.1 GCA_005790565.1 Planctomycetia bacterium | reverse complement strand
GGTGCATCCAAGTTTGTGCGTGGCGACGCGATCGCCGGCATCATCATCACGGTCGTGAACATTGTCGGCGGATTCGCGATTGCGAAGTTTCAGCTGGGGTGGAGCGTCGCGGATGCGCTGAAGACCTTCACGCTCTTGAGTATCGGCGACGGACTCGCGGCGCAAATCCCTGCATTCCTCGTGGCCATTTCAGCTGGTCTCATCGTCGCGCGCGCCGGCGGCGGCA
The DNA here is from genome assembly GCA_005790565.1 of Planctomycetia bacterium. Taxonomy (GTDB): domain Bacteria; phylum Planctomycetota; class Phycisphaerae; order Phycisphaerales; family SM1A02; genus F1-140-MAGs142. Next base: position 15,801 of record SXUJ01000071.1, on the reverse strand, counting down.
AGACCGTCGGCGAGGAGATCCCCAATCAGCTCGCGGCGCAGCCCACTGCGCTTTACCTCATCAGTCTCTTCTTGTTCGCGCTGGCATTTACACCCCTCCCCACCTTTCCAATGGTGGCGGGGAGCGTCCTGCTCGCCACCATTGCGTACGCGATGCAGTGGATGTCGAAGCAGAAGTCCGGCCAGGAGGCGAAGCGGTTGCGTGAAGAGGCTCGCAATACGCCAGCCGAGGAGCCGAAGCCTGAAGCACTCATCGCGGTGGATGTGCTTGAGCTCGAGTTGGGATACGCACTGGTCGCGCTCGTCGATCAGTCTCGCGGGGGTGATCTTCTGCAACGCATCGCGCGCATTCGACGCGATCTCGCGGTCGAGCTCGGTCTGGTCATGCCCGCAGTTCGCGTACGCGACAATATGGAACAGCCACCGAATGCGTATCGGGTGAAGATTCGCGGGGCGACGGTTGCTTCCGGAACGGTCTACCCTGATCGCCTCATGGCAATGGATTCCGGACTCGCCGCCGGCACACTCGAGGGCATTTCGACGAAGGAACCGGCGTTCGGACTCGATGCGATCTGGATCGAACCAACGCTCCGGCAAAAGGCGGAAGTCGCAAATTGGACGGTGGTCGATCCATCGAGTGTGCTCGCCACGCATCTTGCGGATGTGGTCCGATCGCACGCGGACGAATTGCTCACTCGTGAGGAGGTCAACAACCTGCTCACGCAATTGAAGTCGAAGTCTCCGCGCACGGTGGAGGACCTCGTCCCGAGCGTGATCAAGGCTCCGGACCTTCAGAAGGTCATGCAGGCCTTGCTTCGAGAGCGCGTGGCGATTCGCGACATCGAGGCGATCCTTGAGTCGATGGCGGAGTGGATGCCGCACACGAAGGACCCAGAGGTACTCGTGGAGTATGTGCGCAACAGCCTCCGACGGACCATTTGCCAGCAATATGCGGAGACCGGCGAGGATGGGAAGCCGAAACTCATGTGCGTCACGCTCGATCCGGCACTCGAGGATGTCGTGAGCGGATACATCGATAGGTCCCCGAGCGGGACGACCTTCAGCATCCCGCCGCAGGTCGCGAATCGCGTCGCGCGTGCGGTCGCGCAGACCGCAGAACCCCTTGCTTCGCAGGGAAAACCCATCGTTGTCATCGCTTCTCCGTCGGTTCGTTCCCAAGTCCGTCAGTTGCTTGAGCCGCACATCCCCTCCGTTGCCGTGTTGGGGTACAACGAGATCGTCAAAGGTGTCGATGTCGAGAGCGTCGGACTCGTGCAACTCGGTCCGGTCGCGCCCACGGGTTCGACGTCCCAAGCGGCTCGCGCAGGAGTCGCAGTCTGATGCAAAGAGTGAAACAGAGAGTCGCGCTCGCGCCTTCTCTTTGGTAGTCTTCTCCTCGTCGATGCGTAAGCCGGACGGAGTCTGGCGCGCGGTTCCCCGTGACGCATCGCAAGCCTCAGTACTGCCATGGAGGGCATTACCTTGACGGAACGATCAGCATCCCGGTCATCAACCTCAAGCGCGCCAAGCCTCATGGCGCGCGGCGCATCGCGCACTGCACCTGCAGTCGATCCTCGACGCGATACTCCCGCTCCGGTGCGCGCACGCGTGTATCGCGCGTGGACCATGGCTGACGCACTCGCGGCGGTGCGTCAGGACCTTGGCGCTGATGCGATGATCCTGCACGCGCGCGCGATTTCGCGTCGTGGCTTTCTCGGCTTCGGGCGGAAGGACTTTGTCGAAGTCGCGGCAGCGCCTGCGTTGCCGGAGGCAAGTCTTTCCAAGTATCCGCGGCGCGATCGCGTCGCTCGATCGGATGGAGTGGCCTCGCTTACTCAATCATCGCGAAGCGAGGACGGACTCGCGCACGCCGCGCGCTCGCGCGGACTCGCGGCGTATGCCGAGGGTGCCTCGACAAGCGCGCCGCAGACGGCTTCGCAAGAGGCCGCGTTCGATCTTGCGGGAGAACAGGCAAAAACTCGCCGTCTCGCCCGCGAGATGCTCGTGCAGCTCGAACGCGAGAGCGCGGAACGCAAGGCTGCGTCATTGAACGAAGTCGCGACCGCAACCGAGGCGAGCGCCGTGCGGCAGACTGGCGCTGCGGCGACGAAGTTCACACCAGCGGGCGCCACTCGCGAGACGCCTCGCGAGGTCGCGCGCGTCTCCGCTGCGCAGCGCTTCGTGTTGAAATCGCCCAGCGGCAGCGCGAAGTCATCGTCGTCGCGCGGCGAAGTTCTCATTGAGTTGCAAACGGCGAATGGAAACTTGAGCACCGCTTCTGTTTCGGCGCAAGTGCCTTCAATCGCAGCATCCGCGCTCCCTTCAAGACCAACGGTCGGCGTGGAGCATGTCGTGAGTGAACTCGATGCGATCGGGAGCATCGTGGACGCGGTTCTTGCTCCGAGTGCGCGTCAATCTCCAAGGTCGCTCTCCCACGCGCAACAACTGGCGACTCGAGTGGCGAACCCCACAGTAGGCGCAATCGCGCCTCGTACGGCACTCCCAACCGAAGCGCTCGAAGCGGCCTATCGCGCACTGATCGAGCAAGAAGTCGCCGATCAGCTTGCGGATGCGATTCTTGCGCGAGTCGCCCAAGAGCTCACGCACGAGCAATGCAGTGATCCTGCGCGTGTGCGTCAGTCGCTCGTCGCGTCCATCGCGTCGATGCTTCCAGCGACCGATGGCGATAGCGATTCGCTCGCGCATAGGGTCCTCGCGAAGCGCGAGGGAGTCATCGCGAAGCGCGATTCTGCGGGGGCCAAGGCCGCCTTTCGCGTTGCGTTCATCGGACCAACAGGCGTCGGCAAGACGACTTCCATAGCGAAAATCGCCGCGATGCTTCGGTTGCGGCACGGCCTGCAGGTCGGACTAGTGACCGCTGACACTTACCGCATCGCAGCCGTCGAACAGCTGCGTACCTATGCGCAGATTCTCGCGCTTCCTCTCGAGGTCGCGATGCAGCCGGAGGATCTCACCGCAGCGTGCGAGCGGCTCAGTGATTGCGATGTCGTGCTCATCGATACGGCCGGGCGCAGTCAGAATGACAAGTCCCGACTCGCGGAACTCGGACAGTTCCTCCAGGCTGGCGCCGCGGATGAGGTACATCTGGTGATGAGCGCCACTTCGAGCGAGCGGTCGCTCCTTCGCGAAGCCGCGGCCTTTGGCGCGCTCGGCGTCGATCGCATCGTCCTGACAAAGCTTGACGAGGCCGCGGGATTTGGCACGCTGCTTTCGGTTACGCGGAAGTTAGGTATGCGAATCAGTTTCGTCACAACGGGGCAGGAAGTGCCCAAAGACTTGGAGCCTGCTTCGGCGCATCGACTCGCGGAGTTTCTGTTGCGCGGGACGACCGCGAACGACGCATCGTCCTCGGCGCGAGGGCCGGGACGGTCGTAAGCGAAAGCAAGTGGATGGCAGAACTCGACATCGACCAATCCTTCCTTGGACTCGCGCCGCCAGAAGCGCGCGCGCTCTGTGCTGTTGAAGGACGAGCAGCGGCGCGCATGGATCAGGCGGAAGAATTGAGAAGGCTCGCGCAGGGGAGCGTCCTTACATCGACGGTTTCGCCGACGACGGAACCGCCAGCATCCAGAGCGCTGAGCATCGCCGCGCCGGCAGCGGTTTCGCAGCCCATTCTCACGCCTCTTCCTCAAGCCGCGCGCCCTGCGCCGAAACTGGCGCGGGCCATAGCCATTTCAAGTGGGAAGGGGGGCGTCGGAAAGAGCAATCTGGCCGTAAATCTGGCGGTTGCGCTCGCTGCGCGAGGTCTCCGCGTTGCACTGCTCGATGCAGACCTCGGCCTCGCCAACGCGGATCTCTTGTGCGGCGTGACACCGAAGCTCACGCTTGAAGATGTGGTCCGCTCAGGGCGCACGATCGAAGAAGTAGCGGTTCCTGCGCCGGGCGGTTTCTTTCTCATCCCAGGGGCGTCTGGCGTTTCGCTCTTGGCGGATCTGACCCCGACGCTTCGACGACATGTCGTTGCGCAACTCGCTTCACTCGAACGCTCGGTGGACATCTTGTTGATAGATACCGGTGCTGGCATCGGCGCGAACTCGATGGCGTTCGCCGCAGCTGCCCACACGATTCTTGTCGCGACGACCCCAGAGCCCCCGGCGATCGCTGATGCGTACGGCGCGATCAAGACACTCATCGCGCGTGGCGCAGGTGATGGGATTCAGCTTGTGGTCAATATGGCGCGAAGCGAGCAAGAGGTCCGCGCCGTCCATGAACGGATCGATCGAGTGTCGCGTGCGTTTCTTCATGTGCCGATTCGCCTTGTGGGTGGAGTTTCCTACGACCCCGCAGTGCCCGCAGCGGTCCGTCGGAGAGAGCCACTTCTCATCGCATCGCCTCGGGCACGCGCTTCGCAGGAGTTACATGAGATCGCTGCAGTGCTCTGCGGTGAGGGCTCAAGCGGTTTCGAGCGTGGCTCCAAGGCAGAATTGTCAGATTCCACAAGATTGCGAGCGCGTGCAAGCTTCCTGGGTCGTCTCGCAGGGTGGTTTGCACGCGAGCGGTAAGAATGGCCTGAAACTGCGGGATTTTCCGCGTTTTATGCTCATTCACGCGCGTCGGTCATAGACACACGGCGCGCGCGTCGATGGAGCCTAGAGAGCATTCCAAGAACAGGATCCCGTCGTGCAGAAATCGACTCGCAAACCATCCACGGCAGAATTGCATGCGCGCTTCGCATCGACACCGAAGGTGCCGATTGCGGCATTAGTTGCCGGCGCACTTGGCGCGAGCGGTTTCTCCGTTTCCATTGTGGGCGGCCTGTTATCCCACAACCCCGTGTCGGACATCTTCTATCGAGCGACGATTGCGCTCGCGCTTTGCGCGGTGGCTGGATTTGGCGTTGGATTGGTGTTCGAATGGTTGGTCCGGATGGAGTCCGCGCGCCTCGAAAGGGCGGCGACTGAAATCATTCTTGCGGAATCTCAACAGATTGGATTGGCAGTTTCCGAAGTTGAATCGGAGAATGTGCAAGCGAGTGCGCAGCGTCGCGACATCGTTGTTGATCGCGCCGGGGCGACGAACTCAAAAAAATCTGGAAGGTGAACCCGAAACGGGATTGACACCTCTGGATTTTCGTTATACTGACGTTCGTTCCAAGCCAAGGATTGGCGCGGAATGACTTTGAAGTGCGAGCGCAGTGAACTTCACGAACGCCGCACAAACACTTCGAAGGCTTGGATGCTTCGTATCGTTCTACGGAGCATCGCGGATACAGCAGGGGAGCCCTGCTGTAGATGCACGAGAATTCAACGCGCGCGCAATTGATTGCATCTCGCGTTGAGTTCAACACATCACAGGTCTGGTGCATGCGCCGTTCATGTACTGGATTGCTAGGACGCAAGGTCAAGGAGCCGACCAGATGTCCCGCTCGAGTCGTACACCTGTTTCTCATCGTTCTGACACCGGACAAGCAGCCGGACGCACGCCATTCGAAATTGAGAGTGGAGGAGACGAAGACGGTTCTATCCGTACGCAAACAGCCGCGACAACGGGCAATAGCTCAACGCGTCGCAGAGCGCAGAGCCCAACGACTCGCGTGGCTGGCGCGGGGAAGAAAACGGTGATTGCCGTGGAAGAGGAAGCGCGTTTGGCCGCGTCGACTTCGTCGCTCCCCGAAAAACTCGGCGTGAAGCGCGGCGTTGGGAAGGTCAAGGCTGCCCCGAAAGTCGTGCCGCTCTCCGAGCGACCGATGGACGAGATCTGGGCCGAGTACCGCATCGCGCCGTCGCTCGAGATTCGAAATTTTCTCATTCAGAAGCATCTCGAAATCGTGCGCTTTACCGCCGAGCGGATGCACAAACGATTGCCGAGTGAAGTCGATGTGGACGACCTCATGTCGAGCGGACTCTTTGGCCTGATGGATGCGATTGATGCGTTTGATCTTGAGCGCAAAGTGAAGTTCGAAACCTACTGCACACAGCGCATCCGCGGTGCCATCTTCGACGAGTTGCGCGCGATGGACTGGGTGCCCCGATTGGTTCGCAGCCGAACCGCAAAGGTCGAGAAAGTTCGCAAGACCATCGAGATGGAGTCGGGGCGACGGCCAACCGACGATGAAGTGTCGACGCGCATGAATGTCGGCGGCGAAGAGTTTGAGAAGTTGCAGAAGGATTCGCGACCTGTGGGTGTCGTCAGTCTCACGCGCAAGTGCTTCGATAGCGATGGCTCGAAGGATGTGCGCGAGATCGATGTGATTCGCGACACCCGCGCGGAGAGCCCCGCATTCACTGTGCAGAAGACGGACTTGCAGTCACTCGTCACGAAGGGCCTGTCGCGCGCCGAGCGCCTCATCGTGGTCCTCTACTACTACGAGGAAATGACGATGAAAGAGATTGGACAGACCCTTGATCTCTCCGAGAGCCGCGTGAGCCAGATGCACTCTTCGATCCTCGCGCGATTGAAGGCGCAACTCCAGCATCGCGAACGCGAGTTCTAAGCAAACAACACAACGAAAACACACAAGCGCAGGCATGCAGTGCATGCCTGCGCTTGTTCGTTTGAAACCTGACTTCTACTTGGCGCTCGGAAGATCCATGATCATCACATTTGTGAAGTCAATGCTCGAACCGTGGCATTGCAATGCGACAGGCCCGCGCGCGGCAACGCCCGGAAGCGCGGCATCGACAAGCACATGCTTGCCGTTGAGCCAGACATTGAGCACTTCGCCTTGCATCCGGATCTTGAATCGATTCCATTCACCGACCGGCCTATCAGCGCAGATGCGCGGTGTGCATGCGGCGCGAACAGCGTCGGACATCTTCGGATCGGTGCGGTATCCCCACACTTCGCCCGAACCGCACGGCCAGCACCAAATGTTCACTTGGCTCTTCGAGTTTCCGCGCAGATAGATGCCGCTGTCTCGTTCGTCGAGTTCGATCATCTTGTCGCTGCCGTCGGGATTCTTGATGTTCTTTCCGTCAAGGCCGATGAAGGGTCGTTGCATCTTGCCTTGTCCCTCGCCGGTCCAGCGCCAGTCGACGAGCATCTCGAAGTCGCCGTACTCAGCGTCACTCCAGAGAGTGGTGCCTTTCCCATCGAATCGCACCACACCATGGGAGTCTTTCCAGTGTTCGCTCGTGGCATCCCCCACGGGCTTGCCTTCTTCATGCCAGCCTGCGAGTGAAACGGTGTCAAACATCGGTCGAAGACCTGCGCACGCAAGGTCCGCGACATCCTTCGCAGCGAGCGCAGGTGTTGCTGCCGGGAGCGGGGTGAGTTTGAGGTTCTTGAACCAGATCTCCGTGCCTTCGCTCTCGAGGCAGATGAATCCCTTTCGCGGCGTGGTGTTGGAACATCCACTCACTTCGGTGCCATTGATCGCGAGTTTGATGACACCGTCGTTGCAGGTGACGGTGTAGTGATTCCACTCGCCCGCGCCCTTGGTCATGCGCGCAGAAGGAAGGCATCGCTCCCATCCGCCGGGATGGGGGCGGTCGGGCGTCATCTTGGATCCCCAGATGGAAAAGATGTCGCCTTGGCCGGTGTACTGCACTCGACCCTGCGCGTCGAGGTTGTCTGGCGTGAGCATGATCTGCACTTCGATCGATCGAGAGAAGGGCATGCCGGTGGAGCAGTAAGGATCGCTCCACACGAAGAGCCCTGCATTGCCTGGATCGCTGAGGTGCTTCCAATCAAAGTCGAGAATGAAGTTCTCGTAGGCGTCGACGGTTCGCAGGATTCCGGTCGGCGAACCGCTGCAACGAATGATGCTCGCGCCTGATTCATCCTTGCTCACCGTCCAAGTCGAAGGCGAGGTATTCACATTCACCCAATTGGAGAGATCGGAGCCGTTGAAGAGCGCGATGGCGGGTGCGGGAGGCGGCGCGGAATCCGCAGCAACCGCGAGCGGCGGCCCGAAGCACAGTGCGAGAACGGAAAGCTGTAGAGCAGGTCGGCGTGTACGCATTCAAGATACGCTATCGCATGTGGTGGCATCGATGTGCGCGCGCTGTCGCAGCAATTGAAAGGCCCCCAACATGCCCGAAACCCTCGCTTCTTGGCTCGATCTGACGGTCCCTGACGCGGTGCGCGCGAGCGCGTTCTATTGCGCCGTGCTAGGCACGACGACGAGCGCCATTGGCATGCGCGATGCGCAGGGGGAGTACGAAGATTTTTGTTTGCATCCCAGCGCAAGCCCAGAAGCCGGCGCACTCGCCGGCGTTTGTCATGCGCGCGGCGCGAACACGAAAATCCCCGCCGTCTGGATGCCGTACTTCGCAGTTCCAGACCTCGACACCGCGATCGCGCAAGTGCAGAAACTTGGCGGCGAGGTTGTCGATGGTCCGCGCAGTTGCGGCGGCACGATGCGCGTCGCCTTTGTGCGAGACCCTGATGGCGCGAGCTTCGGGCTAGCTTCTGGTTCGATGTAACAAGCGTGCGAGGGGAAGAGAATCACCGACGACATGGTGAAGTCCGTGGCCGTGCAGCGCGCTGTTGAGCGAATGGCGCGACGGGCGCGTTGCCGTCACTCGCGATGGAAGGCGCGTCAATTCGTTCCCACAGGAGGTTTGATGTCAAGTTTGTCGCTGGCCTGTTTGACAATCGCGAGCGCGATCGTGTTGGGGTTGTATCCCGTGGTGGCTCGAACGAACGGCTTTCCAAACTGTTTGCAGATCTCTACGACATCCCCGAATTGATGGCGTGACCAGCGAATCAGGAGCACCACGATTGCAGTGTCGGGATCACGGATCGGAGGGCTGAATGCACTATGCGCGCCATTGGGTTGTGTTTCAATCCAGTGGAGTTCGCGCAGTTGAAACGCCTCCTGAATCCGATGCGTCGAATCGGGTCTTTCGTCGCCGCCGATGATGACCATCCGCTTTCCACGAAGCACCTCACGCACGGCGAGTACTTCGGGCGTGGGCGCTCTCGCTGTCGAGTCTTCGGTCTCATCGTCTTCTTCCTCTTCCTCCACTTCCGCCAGCTTTCGATACTTGATTTGTGAAACCTGCGGATTCTGCAGGATCTCGATGAGTTCCGCGCATCGCGGATCTTCGCGAACTGCCTGAGGCAGCATCTCAATGCTGTCGAGGCAGTCGAACCTCGCTCGAAGTTCTGGATCAGTAAGCGACTTTCCCGCATGCACGAAGTTCGCGACGGCTTTACAGATCGCAGTCGAGTGCGACTCCGCGTCGGAGGGACTCTTCTTGACGCGGCCCAGGTGATAGGAGAGTTTGTTCAGAGCATTCTTCGGAGCAGCCTCTTTGGCGATTTCTTCGTGGGCGCCCTTGCGTATTGACTCGATCCGTTCATTGAACGCCTCGAGGTTGAACTTTCCTTCGCGCGTCGCGAGCGCGAAGAGTGAAGTCCCCTCGGAGAGCGGTTTCTCACACAATCGAACGAGGCTTTCCGCGTCCACATCTCGGAGGCCAGTGTTATCTAGCTTCTTGAGTGCCTTCGCGAGGATGCCGACGGCGCACGCGACGAGACGAAGGGTCGCGGGTGTGCGGAAGTGAACGGGTGGCGCCTCGAGGTAGAGGTCGATGGCTGCAATGACGGCGGAGTATCGATCGCGAAGCGCGGTCCAGCACTCTTGGTTGTCCTTTCTGAACGTCTCTTGCAGTTCCCAGAAGAAGATCTGTTCGTGCTTTCCGACCGCGCACAGCCGGTCATACTCGGGCTTCGTCGCCTTGAAGGTCGTCGCGGCGCACTCGATCGCCCAGTCGTGAGCCTTGATATGGTGGTGCAACCTTGGAAGGATGCGCCGGAGCTCGTCGTGAAGTTTCGGGGTTATCCGTTTCGGAATCGCTGGCGGTGCCGCGCCTTCAGGCTTGTCCGCCAAGGAACTGGCGGGGTTTCCCCATCCTTCAGCCAGTGAGCGCATGCATGCCGCGAGCGCCGTCGGACTGTCAGCAGAGAACTCTTCAGCATCCCCACCAAGCGCGGTATCCCAATCGCTTTCGGCGCGTGCTTTCGCTTCGGACGGCACGACCGGTTTCGACTCGATCGAACTCGCCGCGCGTTCGAGCGTCGAAGGCGGTTCCGGTTCGCTCGCATTGCACGAAGCTGAAAGAGGCGCAACCGAGATCGTCGACTCGACGGGAGGTAGTGGAGAAGGATCGTCATCCTCATCCGTGCGGCCAGCGCGACTCGCAACAGTATTGCGTACAACCTCGACCTCAACTTCGACTTCGATTTCATGCTCGCGATCTTGTGTCGCGCCAGTGCGGTGCTCGTCGGCGAGTGGACTCGCGGCGATCGTGTGCAGCCACCCGGCGAGTGCGGACATCACTCTTCGCGCGTCGGGATTTCGATGTACGAAAAGCTGTAGGGCGGATTGGAGTTCCAAGAGCGCACGCTCTTCTGCGCCGCCTGCACTACTCACGCCTATCGCATTGCGAGTGTGCGCAGGAGCTTCTGATGCGGATCCTGAGATCGAGCCAGTCGCGTTCTCACTGCCGCAAGCCTGCGTCAGCCAAGCGTCCTTCATCGTGGTGCACTCGGCGCTTGACGACGATTCCCTTCGCGCGTGATCTTCCGCACTCGGTCGAAACCATCCACGAACTCGTTTCCATGCTCTCATCCTGATGCTCCTCCCAAGCAAGTAGTTGCGCGCAGCCAGCCAACCGAACGCCGCGCGAACAAGGATGATAGCGAGGGACGACGGGGTGCGCGTGTCGTCTCTCGGCTGAAGCTGAAGCGTCACGCGATTCCGTAGGCTCGCGGCGCACGGAACCACTGCGCCGTTGATTCAGAATCAAATCGTTCAGACCAACGGGCCTGCGATGGTGGAGACCGGTCGATCCCAACGCGATCCGCGCGAGTGGTCACGCGGTAGTGATGACGGTCATTTGTTAGACTGTCATGATTCCAGCGCTGAGGGGCGATCGTGCTTCGAGGCGGATCAGCACGGCCAATTCGGAATGCGCCTATGGCACTCAAGACCGTTACGCAAGCTTGTCAACTCGCACCCAACGCCCTCGACATCCGAGTCAGCGATCAGATCGAGCAACTTGACGAACTGATCCGGGAAGAGGGCGGCGGGGAGACGTTCTTCGAGCGCACGTTCATCACGGAGGGCATGGAGACGCTGATCAAGGAGGGCATCGCTCGCCTAGCTGGCCGGTCCAACTCGGGTGTGTTCCACCTCAAGCAGGCCATGGGCGGCGGTAAAACGCACTTGCTCGTCGGCTTTGGTCTGCTCGCCCGGAACCCGGCGCTGCGCAAGCAGGTGATCTCCCATGTGAGCTACATCGACGCGTTTGGAAACGCTCGTGTTGCGGCCTTCAACGGACGAAACCACCCCAACGAGTTCTTCTGGGGTGAGATCGCCAAGCAGCTCGGCAAGGGCGAAGCATTCGCGCAGTTCTGGAACGCTGGCCCCAAGGCACCATCGGAATCAGATTGGCTCAAGCTGTTCGAGTCCGCCGAGCCGACTCTCATCCTCCTGGACGAGCTTCCTCCGTACTTCCACTACTACGCGACCCAGCAGGTCGGGCAGGGAACGGTCGCCGACGTCGCCACTCGCGCGTTTGCCAACATGCTCTCGGCGGCGGGCAAGAAGGCCAACGTTTGCGTGGTGGTCAGCGACCTGGCTGCCGCCTACGACACGGGTACCAGCCTCATCAACAAGGCGCTCGAAGATGCCCGGTCAGAGACTGGCCGCCAGGAGAAGACCATCACCCCTGTGGATCTCGCCAAGAACGAGATCTACGACATCCTCCGGAAGCGCCTGTTCAAGTCCATCGCAACCAAGAGCGAGATCGACGAAGTTGCGGTTGTCTTCGGTGAAGTGCTCCAAGAGGCGACCAAGGCGAAGGTCGCGAGCAGAGGCGCGGAAGCCCTGTCGGAGGAAGTCGCCAGCACATACCCGTTCCACCCGCGGCTCAAGGATCTGATCGCGCTCTTCAAGGAGAACGAGAAGTTCAAGCAGACACGCGGCCTGATGGAGCTGGCGTCCAGGCTGCTGCGGTCGGTGTGGGAGCGGAAGGACGACGACGTCTACCTGATCGGCGCCCAGCACTTCGATTTGTCCATTGCCGACGTGCGCGACAAGCTGACGGACATCTCCGAGATGCGGGATGTCGTCTCCAAGGACCTGTGGGATAGCAACGGGGCCGCGCATTCGCAGGTGCTCGACGCGCAGCGGTCGTCCGACGCTGCATCGCAGGTGGGAACGCTCTTGCTCACGGCGAGCCTTTCGACGGCAGTCAACGCAGTGAAGGGCGTCACGAAGGAAGACCTCGTCGAGTGCCTCGTTGCGCCGCACCGGAAGCCGTCGGAGTTCCTCGAGGCTTTCGAGCAGCTCGAGTCCGAGGCTTGGTACCTCCACCATTCGACGGACGGCAAGTACTACTTTGATCGGCAGGAGAATCTCACCAAGCTCCTGAAGGACCTTGCCGACAAGGCACCGCAGAACAAAATCGACGAGCTGATCGCCAAGCGTCTGACGGAGATGTACAAGCCGTCGAGAAAGGTCGCCTACGAGGCGGTCTTGCCGCTGCCGAAGATCGACGAAATCGCGGACGAGGTCCGCAAGGGCCGAGTGCTGCTGATCGTGACTCCTGATTCCCGCTTGCCGCCGCAAGCCGTGCAGAAGCTCTTCGAGGAGATCACGCAGAAGAACAACCTATGTGTCCTGACCGGCGACAAAACGGCCATGGCGAGTCTCGAGAAGTCAGCGCGCCAGCTCTTCGCGGCTCTCCAGGCAGACACCCGAATCGCCAAGGGGCATCCGCAGCGCGATGAGCTCCAGTCGAAGCAGGAGTCCTACCAGCAGGATTTCCAGGCCACGGTGCTTTCGATCTTCAATCGCGTGGTGTTCCCGATTCAACTGAAGGGCCAGCCCGCGAAGCTCGAATCGAAGCCGCTCGACCTGACTCGTGATCCCTCGAAGCCGTTCGACGGCGAATCGCAGGTCGAGAAGACCCTTGCGTCTGCACCGCAGAAGCTGTTCACCGATCCCGAGAAGGACGCCGACGGCATCCGCATCAAGGCGCAGGACCTCCTCTGGCCACCGAACGCCGCAGAGGTTCGATGGAGCGACGCGCTCGACCAGGCCGAATGCGCGCCCGGCATGCCGTGGATGCCGCCGAAGGGCCTCGAGCGCGTCAAGGCCAGCGCGTGCAACAAGGGAGTCTGGGAGGACCTCGGAAATGGGTTCGTCACCAAGGCGCCTGCCAAGAAGCGCACGACGGTGCAGATTGTCGCAGAATGTGAACCTGACGATCAAGGGAACGTTCGCCTGCGCGTGAATGCGCAGAACGCTGGTCCGGCGCCAAGGGTTCACTACGCCATCGACGGAAAGGTCAGCGACAAGAGCCCGGCGCTCGACGATGTGAACCTGACCACCCAGTCGATGCGCGTTCACTTCCTCGCCGTCGATCCGACGGGGAAGTTCGAGACGGGCGACCCGGTTGTCTGGAGGAACCGCTTGGTCGTGCGCGCGAATCTGATCGAGGACGGTGCCGGTCGCCGCGTGCGTCTGTACGTGGCTCCGAAGGCTGATGTCGTTCGGTACTCCCTTGACGGCCGCGAGCCTCGGGATGGCACGGACTACTCCGATCCAATCCCGATCGGCGATGCCGAGGCGCGCGTACTCGTTTATGCCGAGGCAGCGGGCGTCGAGGCCAAGGACACGTTGACTTTCCCCGCACGGGGTAAGAAGGGTGTTCAGATCGATCCCGCCAGGTCGGCTGTCGTCAATAAGACGAAGGGCATGCACAAGCTTGATTCCCGCTCGAATGCATTCGGCGCAGCTGAGGCGGCGAAGGCACAGGGCATCAAGTTCGAGTCGCTCAACATCGTGGTCGGGACGGGAGCAACCAGCGCGAACGTCACGGTCACTGAGCTGCCGATCACCGGCGAGTACCTCGAGAAGGTGTTGCTCGCCGTGACGGACGCATTCCCGCCGGACGCCCCGATCACGCTGTCCTTCAAGAAGGCCCACTTCTCATCCGGCCATGATCTCACGCAGTTCGCCACGAAGTTCGGCATCGAATTGCAGCCGGGTGAGGTGACGCAATGACGGAACCGAAGAACGCGACGGTGGACTTCGGTGCCCCGGAGGCATTCGGTGCGCATGTCTTCCGAGTGGAGGTTCCCGCCGGGCGAACGGACCCCGTGGCGATCGTCGAGGACTACGGGTTCAAGGGCGGCAGCGGCGGGGTGCCGTATGAAGAGTGCCGGGTTCGCGTGCCCCGTGCGGCATGGTCTGCGATCGCCGACCATGCGCGGCGCGACTTCAACGAGCGGCTGAAGGCGGCAAAGGCATCCACTGGCCGCTGGAAGTCCGGCAAGACCCTCCTCGATCGGCTGCTCGGCAAGGAGCTCTGCGTCTTGGCTTGGGCTGCCGAACATGCAGGCGCGGATCAGCTGCCCATTATCTGCAGCAAGTGGGCCGCACTCCGCCCAGAAGAGCGTTGGTGGCTCTTCACGGTGACGGCTGCCGAGGCTGGGCTTGTCGACGATTCGCATCGCGGCTGGCGCCGGGCCATCTTCCTCGCGCTGAGCGATGGCGAGCGCGTGACAACGGACAAGCGTGTCCGTCGGCGGCCTGTCGAGGACGAAGGTCCTTCTCTCTTTGAGGTGAAGCAGTGAGCAAGCAAGTGGTTCCTCGCTCGCTCGCATCGGCGCCAGCGCTGATCGAGCGGGTCCTGCCTGTTCAGAAGTTGTCGGCCGAAGTGTTCAAGGAGCGCACGGCCGGTCAGGGGCAAACGCTCACCGCGCTAGGCTCCTACTGGAAGGGCCGCAAGCCGCTCATCCTGAACAAGGCCTGCATACTCGGCTGCCTTCTTCCCGCGACCGAGGACCTCGTGAAGGATCTCGAGGTCTTTGAGCTGCTCATGGGCATGGATGATGAGTCCATGCGCGTGCGCCTGAAGTTGCGCGCTGCGGAGCCACTCCCGGCCAAGCCGTACTCGGGTCTCGTGGCGGATGCCAAGCGACCAGAGGAACTGGGCGACAAGGCTCACGCCCACATCTGGGACAGAGTGAATGCGCACCTCGGCACCTTTGCCCACTCGTTCCCGCAGCTCGTCGAGCAGTTGGGCATCATGCGCTTTGGGCATCGACCCAGGGTCGCGGACACGTTCAGCGGCTCCGGGCAGATTCCGTTCGAGGCGGCCCGGCTGGGGTGCGATGCCTACGCGTCGGACTTGAATCCGATCGCATGCATGCTGACCTGGGGTGCGTTCAACATCGTCGGCGGAAGCAAGGCGCAGCGTGACCAGTTGGCGAGGGATCAGAAGGCGCTCGTCGCAGCGGTCGAGCAGGAGATCAATCGGCTTGGTATCGAGAAGGACGGCAAGGGTTGGCGTGCCAAGGTCTTCCTCTACTGCGTCGAGGTGACCTGTCCAAACACCGGCTGGCGCGTGCCGCTGCTGCCCACCCGAGTCATCAGCACCTCAAAGGCTGCAATTGTCGAGCTGGTTCCGGATGCGAAGCGCAAGCGGTACGACATCGTCGTCCATACCGGTGTCACTGATGCGCAGCTCGAGGCGGCAGGCAAGGGCACGGTTCGTACCGACGGACGAGGCCAGGATCCGTACATGCTCCACACCGTGGACGGCGTTGAGCATCGAGTCAAGATCGGTACGCTCCGCGGCGACTTCGTCAAGCCTGATGGCGCATCGGGAAATCGACTCAGGCCGTGGGATAAGACCGACTTCGCTCCGCGAGAAGTCGACACCTTCGGCGAAAGGCTCTACGCGATCCAGTGGATGCGTGACGATGGCTCATCGCGGCCCGACACCGAGTTCCGATCGGTGACCGCGGACGACCTGACGCGCGAAGAGACGGTGCGCCAGTATGTCGTCGATCACATCGCCGAGTGGCAGGCCAAGGG
>SXUJ01000070.1 GCA_005790565.1 Planctomycetia bacterium | reverse complement strand
CGAGTGAGTAGAGATGATCCATCACCGAAAACACGGCGACGCTCCCCGCGGCATCTGTGGTGACGGCGTTCACATCCGTGCCGTCAAAGTCGGTGAGTCGCACGGCACTCGAGTCCCCAAGCGCGAGTTTCAGGCGAAAGAGGTTCATCGTCCCACCGCACGGGGGGCCGCCGCGATCGGAGAGGAACAACACTTCGTCTTCACCGATCCAACGGGCTATCCCATCGTTTCCGTCGTAGCGCGAAACCTGCGCGAACGCGTCGCCAGCCGGAGTCCACAACCACAGATTGCGATTGTCCGGACCGTTGTATCCACGACGAGTCCATGCGCTTGCGCCGCGTTCAAACAACACGCGCGAACCGCTCGGCGCCGGCACGACGGAACTGCCGAATGCGTCATGCACGCGCTCGAGTGCGCCTCCCGAGATCGGGACCCTGTAGGGCCGAGGGGAACGAAAGAAGTCACCTTCGATAGTCGCGTCAACGAACGCAAAGACTTCCCCTTGGAACGAGCCAACGCTCGTGAGAATCAACGGAGCATCGCCAAAAGTCAGTTGTTTCAGATCGCTTCCGTCCGCACCCATTGACCAAAGGTTGCGCGAACCATCGCGCTCACTCTCAAACACGATGCGCGCCCCATCGGGCGTCCACGCAGATCGCAGGTCGTTGTCCGCGTCACTCGTCAAGCGCACGGCGGTGCCACCCTCCCGACTCGCACGCCAGAGATCGCCGCGCCAACTAAAGGTGAGCGTCGTTCCATCTGGGGAGAGCGCGGGATAGCGTGGTAGGTCAACCTCCGCTCCGAAGAGGCTACTTGCGAGGAGGACGGCGGATCCGCGAGCGAGGTTCGACGAATAATCTTTGAGTCGCATGGAGGACGAATCCTAATGGAATGACGCATCCCCCCACCCTTTCAGGAAGCGATCAGTGCTGGATGGTTTGGAGTGGCGTGACCGCGAAAGTGCGAACTTTCGCCAAACCACGGCAGAACCCATGCCGATGCAAGGTCTGTAAGTGCACTAGAACTGACTAGGAACCACCTATGACTCGCCCGATTCGCAATCCCACGCAAGTTCGCTCCATTCTCGCGAATCTCGCGCTTTCTATCGAGGAATCGCGCGCGCGGCGCATGGGTTCACCGGTTGCAAAGATGACACCGACGCCGGAAGCTGAACCGGCGAGCGCCCCCGCAGCCTCCGCGTTTGCTCCACCGCCGCCGCAACGCGCGACGGTTCCGACAGCGACCACCCCGCGTTCGATCGCAAGTTCGCTCAACACGAACGCTGGACCTGGGCCGATGCCGCCCATCCGTACGTCCAGTGAGATGTTCGACGGCGGTGCTCCGCGGCTCAAGGCACAGCCAAAGCGGCCAAGTTAATCCGCGCGTTTTACTTTGACTGAAGCCGTGCTCCACGAGTGCTAAAATCCGCGCCCCATGCGGACCGAGTCACTCTCCTTTCTCAAGCGGCTCCTCGATACTCCAAGTCCGTCCGGCTTTGAACGCGCTGGGCAGCGCGTGTGGCTGGATTATGTCAAGCCATTTGCGACACGGACTTGGAACGACGCCTACGGGAACTGTTTCGCAGAACTCGTCCCAGCGACAAGCGATGCGCCCACCATCGCCGTCTGCGGCCATGCCGATGAGATTGGCTTGATGGTGAATCACATCGACGAGAAGGGGTTCGTCTATTGCAAATCGATTGGCGGCATTGATGCAGGATCAATTGTCGGCAAGCGGATTCAGTTCCAATCGAGTGTGCCTGGAGTCACCAATCCGGTGATTGGCGTGATCGGCGCGACCGCCATTCATCTCCAAGACAAGGCGAATGAGGGGAAGGTGCGCAAGTTGCACGAACTCTTCATCGACATCGGAGCCCGCTCATCGGAAGAAGCGCTCGCGCGACTGAACCTCGGCGACGCTGGTGTGTTCCTTGAGAGCTTCCTCCACCTCAATGATGACCTCGTCATCGCGCGGGCGCTGGACAACCGCGTCGGAACATTCGCCGCGGCCGAAACCTTACGCCTGTGCTTCGAGCACCGAAACGCTCTGCAAGCGCGCGTCGTGGCGGTGTCCACTGTGCAGGAAGAAATCGGAATCCACGGCGCGACGATGATCGCAAACTCACTCAAGCCAACCGTTGCACTGATCACCGATGTCGGGCATGCAACCGATAGTCCTGGGATCTCGGCCGCGCAACATGGCCTGTTCCGACTCGCTGGGGGGCCAAAACTCGCCGTCGGAGGCGCAATGCAACCCGAGATCGTCGAACGACTGATCCGACACGCGAGCGAGAAAGACATCCCGCTTCAGCGCGCCGCCACTCCTGGGCGTTCCGGAACAGACACCGACACGATCTTTCTGCAGCAAGGCGGCATCCCGTGCGGATTGGTGAGTCTGCCCATTCGCTACATGCACACCACCGTGGAAATGACAAGTTTGAGAGACCTCGAACGGATTGCCGAACTCTTCGCGGCTTTCTGTTTGGGGGTGCAAGCGCGCGAATCCTTCTGCCCCACCCTGTAGTTTGCACCGGCCACGAAACCGATAGAGTTACGCTGGAGTTTCTTTGCTCGAGTTCCTGACGCAATCTGTCAAACACTTCCGAGACACCGGTTCCATCTGGCCGTCCTCGCCCTTGCTCGCCCGCGCGATGACGAAGTCGCTTGAAGGTGTATCTGGCCCGCGGCGAATCCTGGAAGTTGGCCCTGGGACCGGGCCCCTCACGAAGGGCGTCCTTCGACGACTCCGCGCGGGAGATCAGTTCGACATCGTCGAGATCAATGATGTCTTTTGCAGAATGCTTGAGAAGGAAATCCTCCAGAAGTTCCGCACTCGGCATCCGCAGGTCGCCGTGAAGTTGCACAACGCGCCGATCGAGGACGCCGCGCTCATCCCGGGCTACGACCTCATCGTGTGCGGACTTCCCTTCAATAACTTCCCGCCCAAACTCGTGCGCGCAATTTTCCGGCAGTTACTCGCGCTGCTGAGTAACTCAGGCGAACTCGTCTACTTTGAGTACGCAGGCGTACGTGCCATGAAAGCGCCGATCGCGGGCAGCGCGGGGCGTGCGCAGCTCAAGCGGATCGACGCCATCGGGAAAAGCCTGCGTCGCAATCACTCCGGTTCGACTGAACTCATCCTCGGCAACTTTCCGCCCGCAGTCACGATTCGGCTCAAGCGCGAAGTCACCGCACAACGCGGCGCTTCACGCGGAAAGTCCTCGCGCGCCAAGTGATTGCGAAGGTCGAGTAGATTGCCGCTATGCCCAACGCCGCGCTCCTCGAATTCTTCGATTCGCCGACGGATACCCCGTTTCTCATTGAGCATGTAAGCGACGAATTCACGAGCGTCTGCCCAAAGACTGGACATCCTGATTTCGGCGTGATCACGCTGCGCTATGTGCCGGCAGCCGTCTGCGTCGAACTCAAGAGTCTCAAACTCTACTATCAGTCGTTTCGCAACGAAGGCATCTTCTATGAAGCGGTCACCAATCAGATTCGAGATGACCTCCAGAGCGCTATGAGCCCGAAGTGGATGCAAGTCATCACAGAGTGGCGCGGTCGTGGAGGAATTCGCTCACGCATTGTGGCGACCGCGGGGGAAGTTCCGACGGAGTACCGACGCGCGTGAATCTCGTTACTGCACGCTCGCGAGCCGCCGCACAACTTCGACGACATTGGCGCGCGAATTGAATGCGCTGATCCGGATGAAGCCTTCGCCGCGACGACCAAATCCAGCGCCCGGCGTCACGACCACGCGCGCCTCACGCAAGATGTGTTCGAAGTATGCCCAGCTATCAAACGGCGCGGGCACACGCACCCAAACATAAGGAGCATTTGTCCCGCCCCACGCGGCGAGGCCCTTTCGCACGCAGCCCTCGTGGAGAAGACGAGCATTCTCAAGGTAATGGGAAACGAGTTCGGCGACCTGTCGCTTTCCGTCAACGGAGTAGAGCGCCTGCGCGCCGCGCTGGACCGCGTAACTCACGCCATTGGAGCGCGTGTTCCATCGCCGAGTCCAGAGCGGATGTAGTGGAATCTGTTGGCCGCCATCGGTCCACGCACAGAGCGATTTCGGCAAGACCGTGTAGCCACAACGAACGCCCGTGAACCCACCTGACTTCGAAAACGAGCGGAACTCGACGGCGCACTCGCGCGCTCCTTCGATTTCAAAGATCGATCGCGGTAAAGACGGGTCTTGAATGTACGCCTCGTATGCAGCGTCATAGAAAATGATCGCGCGATGCTTGCGTGCGTAGGCGACCCACGCGGCAAGTTGCTCGCGAGGGATAACCGTTCCCGTCGGGTTGCTCGGCGAACAGAGATAGATGAGATCCACGGGAGCACATGGAATCTGCGCGAGAAATCCATTCGCCTCGGTACACGGAAGGTACACCAGGCCCTCGTATCCGCCGCCATCGAACGGGCCGCCCGTGTTTCCGAACATGACATTGCCGTCGACATACGCCGGATAGACCGGATCCGTGATGGCGATGCGATTGCTGTGCGAGAAGAGTTCCATGATGGACGAGCAATCACCCTTGGAGCCGTCGGAGAGAAAAATCTCGTCGTCGGCGACGCTCAAGCCACGCGAGCGGAAGTCCCCTTCCGCGATCGTTCGCCGAACATCCTCGTAGCCGGTGCCTGGCCCATAGCCTTTGAACGACGCGCGATGTGCGAGTTCTTCCGTCGCCGATTTCATCGCCTCCACCGCCGCGCGAGGCAGAGGCTCCGTCACATCTCCGATGCCGCACCGAATGATTTCGTTGGAAAACTGAGGGCACTCGGCCAGAAATGCTTGCACACGCCGCGCGATCTCCGGGAAGAGATAGCCTGCGGACAACTTGAGGTAATGCTCATTGACGCTTGCCATGGGGCGCGAATCATACTCGCGCGCATTGCCGTCAACCGCCCACTTGGAACTGCATCGTCGGCGGCTGCTTCTTCGCAGGGAGGTCGCCCACTTTCGCGCCGAGCTCACTGCCGAGGAGTTCCTTCAATCGGCGCACGGCGCTCTGATTCAACTCATCGCGATCGGCGGCGAGTCGCATCCGCTCGCGGTCCGCAAGTTGCATGGCTTGCATATCAAATCCGCCGATCGCATCGAGTGACAGCTTGTCGACAGGCTTCGGGCGGTTGATGAAATCCGCTGCCAATCTCTCCACCGACTCCACATACTCTGCTTGCAATACCTCTACCTCGGCCTTGAGTGCTGCACTCAGCTCACGCAAGGCGAGAGCCTTCGCGAAAACCCCCTCCGCACTTGCGCCGGTGTCGTACACACGGGGGTACGCCGCGCGCTGCCAAGCGCGACGCATCTTTAGTCCGTCTTGTGCGCTCATGTTTCCACAGATGGACTCAAGCGCGGCAAGATTGCATTTCTCCACTCGCGCAGTGACTTCTCCCTCTCGTTTCGCAAGCGCATGGAGCTTCGCCATTGCATCCTCGTTCATGGAGACTGAAATCGACCGCGCGACGGATCCGTCTGCTTCTTCTTGCGTGAACTCTTGATGCATCGACTTCTCCGCGAGAGCTCGTTCGCGCGCGATCGCATCAAGTTCATGCGCACGAGCAAGGAGTTGCGCCGTCGCATCAACCTCCCAACTGCGAACCGATTCAGATGCAGCAACACGACTCTCCGCAGAGATGCCCGCTGCAGCGTATGCCTGTGCGATGTCAACCGTAACTGGGTCGTTCAGCTCACCGAGCGTCGAAAGCGCGCGCGCCCTCGCTTGTCGGGCGCCCTCAAGCGCACCCGACTCCTTGGCACTCGGGCACAAGACGCCTAGATCGGCGAAGAAGTTCGTATCCGCACGCTCAATCGCGCCACGCAATTCACCAAGTTTCCCCTGCATCTCGCTCATGATTCCGAACATGTGCATCGGGGAGCCTGCTCCTTCCGCTTCAGCCTCCATCTCGGGCATAAACGCGTCGTCGATCGCGCGAGTATTCGCGGCGTAATCCTCAAACACCGCATCAAACACGCTGCGCTCAGATTCATTCAGCGCAAGCCTCTTCGCGAGTGCTTCTGACTCCGCACGATCCATCGCCTTGGCCATGCGGCGTTGCGGGGCACCAGCCAGAGTCAAGAATGCGCCGCCATCGAAGTCGTCGCCGCTCAACATCACCATCTCCTGCCCATCTTCAACCATCATCACCGCTGTGCCAATCACCCCCTGAACATCACCAGAGATTTCGAAGTTCCCAAAGCTCACCCCGCCAAGTTCCTGCCCGCGCTGCTGCGGGACATTGGCATCGGCAGACTTTCCGAGGATGGCCAGCATGCGTTCGACTGCGCGCGCGTCGATCTGCTCCTTGCGTTCGACGAGTTTCCCCTGCTCAGGATCTTTGGAGGTGTTTGCATTCGTGCTGAAAGAGATCCCGCCCAAGTAACCGCGCTCCGACTCATCGTGCGACTTCATTAACCCTTCAAGCACCGGCCGGCACTCCATGTCGTACGCCGCCCGCTCCGCTTCCACCAGTTCCCACGCGGCATCCTCGAGCTTGCTTGCGGTTCGTAGTTCTTGTGCCTCCTTGAAGAGCGACTCAGGAGATCCCTTCGCACGGAGAAAGGGATAGTTCTCACGAATCGCCCATCGAAGGAACTGTCGTGCGATGTCGGGCTCGAGCGCCGCTTCGATCTGCGCAAGTGTGGTGCGATGAAGATCCTTCACTTTGCGACGCGCTGTGTCCGCATCGGCACTCGCCTCGGCGCGCAGTGCTTGCAATGACTCCCAGTACTGTTGAAAGGCGGCGTGATCGATCGCGGGTGCCTCTCCATCCGCAGACGGCGCAGGCAGGATGGGCGCCGTGAGCCCACGCAATTCGCGCAACTCAGCCATTCGCAGTGGGCGATCGATCGCTGACTGCAACGCGCGTTCCCACAGTCGAGTCAGATCCCGTTCGTAGCCTTCAAGCACCGGCTCTAGGCGAGCACGCACTTCCGGCGACAAGTTCACAAAGTCCGGGCAATCAGCAAGCGAGAAAGGACGAGCATCAGATCCACTGAAGCCGCGCAAGACGACCCACGCGCGTCGGCGACTCAGCGCATCGCGTAACTCATCGGTAGTGGTCGGGTGAGTCGCGACAAGTGCTCCAATCTCACTCGCGAGTTGCTCGTCGAGTTGTCGCGCGGTGGAAAGTAGTCTCCTCCGGGCAAGCACATCTTTCTCGACATCCGCCACGCTTCCGCCGGCCATGAGCATGCCAGCCATGGTCGAAGTTCGATCGGTGAGCCAGCGCTCAACCTCTTCGCGCTCGAAGGAGCGGTATCGCTCGAAGTACGCCTCATGCGCGACGACGGCGCGCGCTGCCTCGTCACTCGAGAGGCCGGACCGTTCGAGCAGCGAGATGACCTCAGTGCTTGGAACTGGCGGCGGGATCTCCCGCTGCTGCGCGGCGGCGGGTGACACGAAGACGCACAGAACAAGTGCCGTGATGGCTGCGTGAACGGAGCGAGCGACTTGATTGACGAACATTGGCGAAACTCCTGTGCCGAGGAACCTCCCGCTGCGGGACCATCCGATACGGGAACGATGGTTCCATTATGTCGAGGAAAGGGTTGCGCCCGCAATGTGCGCGGATGCAAAAACGCAAACAGCCGATGCGTGCCGGCTGAGTGCGAACAGGAGAGATTTCCAAGCGCAGCGGCGATTGCGTCTCGGCAATGCGCGTTGCATGAAGCAGAAGAGAAACTCGCAACCACCACGGTCGGTTCGCGAGTCACTCAATTTTTCCTGCTCTCGTTGCGAAAATCTGTACCGTGATCCTCAGCGAGGATCATCACCTAGGCGGTAATGGATGAGCAACGCGGTCACCTTGGGTTGGTTCCCGTTGACCTGCAAGGAGCGCTGGAACGCGTTACGCGCGTCATCCCGAGCCGCATCAAGTCGCTTTTCTGACTTGATCCATGCGTTTAACTTCAGCACGCCTACGCCGTTGAGGCTCGGCCAGTGGTCAGGATCGATCGTTAGCGCCTGCTCATAGGCTGCGAGCGCCTCTTCAAACCGACCCATCCGAAATCGCGCCCAGCCCAAGCGCTCGGCGGCGTTGGCGTCGGGTCCGAGCATCAACAGTGCCTGGGCCGTATTCACCGCTTCCTCGAAACGCTTCTGCGCGCCGTACGCTTGTACGAGTGCGAGCAACAGTTCCTTGGTTGGCTCTCCAAGTTCCACGGCCTCTTCATACGCGCGAACGGCGCCTGCGCCATCCCCTGTTTGCGTGAACGCTTCTGCAAGGCGAATCTGGGCTGCCGCGCTCATCGGATCAATCTCGACGGACTTCTGCGCGAAGATCAGTGCGTTGTTCGATTGGTCGAGTTCAAGGTACGCCTTCGCGAGCGCGAGATTCGTGGCAAAATCGAGCGGCCGAATCGCAAGCGCGCGGCGGAATGCACCGACAGCCTCCGTCATCCGCCCAAGGACCGAGAGCACTTCCGCATGACCAAACTGCGACTGGAAACTTGCTGGCGTCAACTTCACGGCGCGCGCAAACGCGGTTTCCGCTCGCTGCGGATCCCCCTCAGCCATCAGCGCCTGACCCATACCCAAGTAGGCGGGCGAGAGCGTTGGATTATCGTTGAGGAGATCACGAAAAAGACGCAACGCTGTTTCATAGTCCGCGTGCGCCATGGCCTTGTCCGCGGCGACAAGCACTTCTTCCTCTGCCACCGTC
Source organism: Planctomycetia bacterium (assembly GCA_005790565.1). Lineage (GTDB taxonomy): Bacteria > Planctomycetota > Phycisphaerae > Phycisphaerales > SM1A02 > F1-140-MAGs142. Next base: position 13,439 of record SXUJ01000070.1, on the reverse strand, counting down.
GGCTCGGTTCGGAGCACCACCGGCTGCGCGCTCGCCGCAACCGTCGTGCGCTTGAACCACGAGGCCGAGCAGCCCGCAAGCAGGAACATCGAGCAGAAGCAGAACGCGAGAGTCCCTAAACGCACAGCCGCTGGACTCTTCGCCATCGCGACAAGCGCCTTCGCATTCACGACATCCCAACTAGTTCCACTCGGAGAATCTCCCTTCTCCGTTTCGAGCACCTTTGGAACACGCGCGAGTTTGGGATGACGCATCACAGCTTCAAAGATCGGCTTGCCGCAGGTTCCGTGACCAATGTGCGCGTGCAAATCTCGCCGCGACGCCGGTGGCGCTTCGGAATCGTTCATGTGCATCACCGCAACATGCGCAAGTCCGCAGACTTCATCGAACGCAGCGAGCGTTGCCGATGCATCTTGCTCGGTCGCGTGACCATATCCACTCGAAACGATGTGACAGGTGTCGATGCAGAACGCCACCCGATCTGGTTCCCGCACAAGGTCCCGAATGATCGCAAGGTGCCTGAACGCGTACCCCAGGTTCGTGCCACTGCCTGTTGTGGTTTCAAGCGCTACGCGAACCCGATATCCGCGCAACCCCGCATGAATCTCGTCGAGTGATTTCGCGATGCGGCGGAGTCCCTCCAATTCGTCACCCTGAGGCTCCGCATGGAGATCGTTGGGATCCTTCGGCTTGCGCGCCGCGCCAAGATATGTTCCGAGGTGCGCGCCTGGATGCGCGACGCTCGCAGTGATGCCAAGTTGTTCGCATCGCTCGAGTTCAGCGCGTTCGCATTCGATCGACTTCCTGCGCGCGTCTACATCAGGACTTGCGAGATTCACGAGATAACTGTTGTGACTGACAATGCGGCCAGATTCCGCGAAGACTGCCCCGGCACACGCATCGCGGAATGCTCGGACTTCATCCTCGGTCAAGGCTGGCGTCTTCCACACTCGTTGATTGCGAGTAAACACTTGCAAGCCACCAAAGTGCAGCGCCTTCGCCTCCTCCACCGCACGCTCTAAGCCGCCTGCAACGGACAAGTGTGAGCCGACCCAAAGTGAAAGCGCATCCGGCGATTTCGTCGTGGGTTGAGTCAATCGATCGCGCGCTGGGGTTTTCGCCACGGACACCCTCCGGGTCGAGCACGACGCTTACGCGAATGCGCGCGCCGCGTGCTCCACCGCATTCTGAAACATCTGCAGCCCCGGCGGAACTGCATTGCGTTCTGCTGCACTCAATCGCGTCCAACGAGGATGCTGTGTCCAGTGCAGATACCGTTCCGGATGGGGCATCAAGCCGAACACAAGTCCAGTGGAATCGCAGATTCCTGCGATGCGGTTTCGCGATCCATTGAAGTGACCACTCGCGGTGTATCGCATCGCAATCTGTCCCGAGGCCTCGAGTTGGTCGATCGTGTCATCATCGGCGACGAATCGTCCCTCGCCATGTGCGCACGGAATGATCGCCGTGTCACTCGCACAGACAAGGTTGCGGGTCCAGACGCACTTCGTCTCGGGCGGCACTTCCATGCCGACCCACGCATCGTTGAATCTCCCAGCTTCGTTCGGAGCAAGCGCAACATTCGCAACCGCAGGCTCCTTTGGCCACGGGCTGCCGACGACTGGGCCGGGAAGCAGTCCCGCCTGCGCGGCGATCTGAAACCCATTGCAAGGCGCCATGATGGGACAGCCCCGCTCCACGGCATGCGCGAGCGCTGGATAAATCGTCTGACGAATGAGCGCAGCCATGATGCGACCCGCTGCGATGTCATCGCCGTAACTGAAGCCGCCAGGGAGTCCGATGAGATCAAACGCATCAATGCGGGTGGGATCGCGAGACAGTCTCGCGAGCAAATCGCTCTCGACGGTGCAACCGGCGAGCGCAAATCCCTCACACAACTCGAGGTCGCAATTGATGCCTGGGGCAGTGATGACGAGTGCTTTCAAACGGTGATCCCGACGCGTGTCTTTCTTCACCATGGCAAACCACCTGACCAACGCTCGCCAAGAACCTTCGTAGAAACCTGCGCATTCGCGCCGCCGTCTCTCACTTCGAACTGTCCGAGTGATGTGAATGTGCCGACCACCGCGTGCGGTACGCCATTCAGGATGCTTGCGAGCGCGGCGATGTTCGACGCATCGACCTCAAGCAGGTAACGGCTCGCGTCTTCCGCGAAACACCGAGCGAGAAACGAGACTTCAGATTTCGTCGGCGCTGCTCGCGGATCAAGCTGCAAGCCGAGCCCGCCAGAGAATGCCATCTCCGCCGCCGCCACCAGCAATCCACCTTCGGAACAGTCATGGCAGGAAAGCACAATCCCCCGCGAAATCGCCTCGGCCACCGCGCGCGCGGTGCGTGGCCCGTCGACAATGCTCGGCGCGCAGAGGGCGGATGAAAGCGCGGGAAGTGTCATGAGCAACGAGAGGTGCGATCCTCCGAGCCGTTCACTGGTGTCTCCCACAAGCACAAGGTGGGTCCCGGCGCGCTTCGCGTCCATCGACACCGCGCGAGCCGCTTCCGTGACGGGCGCAAATCCAGAGATCAGAAGCGTCGGAGGAATCTGAATCGTTCGACCATCCTCCGTCACGAACTGATTGTTGAGCGAATCCTTGCCGCTGATAAAGGGAGCGCGATACGCCTTCGCGGCGTCGTAGCAACCGATGCATGCGCGCACGAGTGCACCCATGTTGCGGGGGTCCTTGCAACTCGGCCAACAGAAGTTATCAAGGATTGCAATCCTGTTCGGATCCGCTCCGACACACACGAGGTTGCGTACGCATTCGTCGATTGCCGCGAGCGCCATCACGTAAGGATCGGCGCCCAGTCCCGTGGCGAGACCATTTGCGATGGCGAGCGCGCGCGTCGATGATGCCTTCGGTCGAATGACCGCCGCGTCACCAGGCCCGCCTCCACTCTTTCCAACGGCGACACCGACGAGAGGCTTGAGCACGCTCGAGCCCTGCACCTCGTGGTCGTATTGCCTGATGATCCCCGCCTTGCTCGCAAGGTTGGGATGTGCGAGCAGTTCTTCCAGAATCTTCAGCGCATCAGGAGCGCTCGCGCCGGTCTTGAACCGACCTCCGGCATTGAACTTCGTCGGCCGACGACTCGCTCGCTGACTCTGCGCCCAAGAGGCATCCCACACCGCTTCTTTGATCGGCATCGGAATCGCCTGATGCAAAAAAGCAGTTGAAAGTCGTCCGACTTCCGTGCCGTGCCACTGGAGGACGATGTCCTTGTCCTCTCGGCCGAACTCGCCAAGTTCACACCATTCGACGCCGTGATCTGCCGCGATGGCGGCGACCTTCGCGAGATTTTCGCTTGGCACACTCAGCACCATTCGCTCTTGCGCTTCGCTGATCCAAATCTCGGTGGGCGAGAGCCCGATGTACTTCGTGGGCGCGCGGTCGAGGTACACAATGGCGCCGATCTCGCCTCCGAGTTCTCCAATCGCGCTCGAGAATCCTCCCGCACCACAATCCGTTGTGCCGTGAAAGAGGCAGCCGTCGGCGTGGTCGCGCATCGCGAGCATCGCGTCAAGCGTCTTCTTCTCCGTGATCGCATTGCCGATCTGGACCGCATGACTGAACTCGTCCGCATGCGTGTCAGTGATTTCGGCACTGGAAAATGTCGCGCCGTGAATGCCATCGCGGCCAGTGCGACCACCAAGCGCGACAATGCGATCTCCCGCAACGACCCGCCCCTTCACGGCCCATCGCGGCATCAGTCCAATGCAACCACAGTAGACGAGTGGGTTGCCGACATAACTGTCGTCAAACCACACCGCTCCATTGAGCGTGGGAATACCCATGCGGTTCCCGTAGTCGCGCACTCCAGCGACAACCTGCGAAAGAGTTCGTCGCGGATGCAAGCAACCCGAGGGCACTTCACTAATGTCGGGGTACGCAACGCAGAAGACATCCGTCGCGGCGATCGGCTTCGCGCCCAGTCCAGTCCCCATCACATCACGGATGCAACCACCGATTCCCGTCGCAGCACCGCCGTAAGGTTCGATCGCACTCGGTCGATTGTGTGTTTCGCACTTAAAGCAAACTGCATGATCGTCGTCAAACGCGACGACACCAGCGTTGTCGACAAACACGCTGAGACACCAGTCAATCCCGTCCTTCATGAGTTCGTGTGTGGCCGCTGCCACGGAACTCTTCAGGAGGTTCTTGATAGTGACCGTGCCATCCGGCGCAACCTCATGACCAGGTCGCCCACTCGCCGTCTTGGCGAGCGAGAACTGCCCAGCGAACGCGGGATCAGATTGCAGTTCCCGATAGCGCACTGTGCTCTTGAGCGTCTTATGCACGCAGTGCTCGCTCCAAGTCTGCGCGATGGTCTCCAACTCGATCTCGCGGGGTTCGCGGCCGAGCCTTCGATACTCCGCCTGCACGGCCTGCATCTCCTCGAGCGAGAGAAAGAGGTGCCCTTCCCGCGAGAGCACTTCAAGTTCCTTCGTACTCAGCTTCGAGATTCGAACTTCGCGCACGACAAGTTCGTACGGTTTCCCCTCGGGGAAAGCACTTGGAAAGTATGGCTCTGCGTGAATCGCATGAATGACGGGATTCGCGAGCAAGCGGTCACCGACGCTTTTCGCGAGTGCCTTGTCGACACCATGGAGGTCCACGCGCTGACCGGTGCGAACACGCACCCGTTGACCAGTCAGCGCGAACACTGCCGCTTGCACGCTTTCCGCTGCAGGGTCGGTGACGCCAGGCAGCGGGTGCACCTCCACCACGCTCACACCGGGCGCCGTGGTCGGCCGCGACGCGCGCGTCGAACTGTGCACTTCAGCGACTTGCGTCACAGGGTCGGCGAGGAGTTCGTCGGCGATGCGATGCAATTCTTCGCTCGTGAGGACGCCTTCGATCAGATACACGAGTGCGTGATCCACCCGCTTCGGCTTGCGCTCGAGACCGAGTGCCTCGATCTCGCGGGCAACGCTCGCGCCACGCGAGTCAACCTGCCCTCGGCGCGGGCGAACTTCCACCCGATGAATCGGCGGCGGAGCGCTCGATTCAGGCATGCGATTGGAAGATTCCGGCTGCGTGGTCACAACTGCCATGGCGAAGGGTCGCCAAGTGTATCCCACCGGAACTCCTCGAATACCCGCAAAAACCCGCCCACGGGCTCAGAAGACGAGTTGCAGCTGGGAGCGGAAAATCATCTCATCCGAACTCTCGGATGCGCGAAGGGCCGCGCTCGGCGTGTACCAACTTGCATCGGTTGGCGTCAGCGTGATACCAAAGTCAAAAGAGATCTTGACATCCTCGCCGTCGAGGTACCAGTTTGCACCAAGGGTCGCGAGCGAGAGGTGGTTCGACTTGAGGATCTGGTTCTGGTAGGTCGTGGGAATCGCCCCCGGGTCCTGCACCGTGGTCAGACCATACTCCCATCGCGCGTACAATTCCCACTTCGGATCGATGTAATACGACCCTTGGCACACGAGTCCCCAACTCGTACTTTGGCCGAGATCAAAGGTGGTCGATGCTCCAAAGTTGTCGGATCCAATCACCGTCGCAGATCCTGAACTTCCGGAGACATAGGTAAACGAACCAAAGAGCGTTGCGCCGCCGTACATCGCGCTGAGATCGGTGGTCAACGCAACCCATGTGTTGGGCTCCGCAGTATTCGTGTTGGCACCGGAGTCGGGCTCGCCCTTCTGCCACTGCGTGGCAAAGCCCGCAAGCAGCGCGTACTGATCGCCGATCGGGCTCGTCATGCGCATGAACTGCGTCCATTCCCCAGCGAGTTTCCATTCGAGGCGCGAAGTGAATGCGTAGTCCGTGTTGATCTGATCCCACGGCGAGTTCATCGGCTGCGATCCAAAGAACTGCATCTGGCCTGCGACATTGTCTTCGCCGCCATCGCTGTACGCGAAACTCCAACGGAAATCGGAGTCGAGGTAGGTGAGTTCAAGGCCTTGTGAGCGGCCAACGCCGAGGTGCTGGCTAATCGCCGATCGTTCAAGCACCAGTTGATTCTGATCTTCAACCAGAGTCTCTCGCATGAATGGAAGCTTGAATTGACCCACCCGCAACGACCACTCATCCATCAAGTGCCAACGCACGTATGCGTCAAGCAACATGAAATCGCCGGAGTTGGGGCCGGTGTTCTGGAATGGCGATCCACTGAGACCCCATTGGTCAACCGACTCAAAGTTTCCCTTGATCTTGTACTCAAGATCAGGCCCGAACAAGTTGCCTTGGAACCAAAGTTGCGTCTGGGGGAGGTCGAATCCGTAGACGGTCTTCCGATTATCGAGCGCCCAGACGGTCGCCTCGGTGATTCCCGAACGATCAGAACTGTTGCCCGCAATGTAGGAACCCATCCACCGAGCTTGCACCATGCCACCGACATTGAGGGTGAAACGACTGTCGGGACTCTTGAGGAAGAACCCGTCGTCCCAGCCGGCAGTGAGGCCGGAGTCTTGCAACGACGATCGCGTCATGGAATCCGCCAGTACATCCTCAACGACCGCGCGGATCTCCATTGCTCGCTTCTCAGTCAGCCAGTCGTCATCCGAGGCCGACTTCAAGTCTGCAACTTCATCGAGAAGTTTCGCGTTGGATTGCTCAAGTTCGCCCACGCGTTGCAAGAGTGCGCGCACATCCTCCGCGGTCGGGGGTGCTTCCTGAGCGAAGAGTGGTGCGCACGAAAGCACCGCAGTGGTCAGGGGAAGGATCGCAATCTGATGGGGAAAGAGCGTCTGCTTTGGCATCCTGCCGTACTCCAGAGATAGGAGTTGACAAAAACACGGCTGCGCGAAGCACCCGGGTTGCGCATCCTGCGCCAGCCCGCACTATCGACTTTGAGGAAGCAGGAACGATAAAAACTGCCGCGCGCGGAGCGGCAAAAGACAAACCGGCCGGACCTTGCGGGTCCGGCCGGCTGAGCTGTATAGGCGGATTGCTAGTAACAGAGAACTGAAACTATCAACTCGTCAAAACCTGAGTTGAGAAGATCTTGCGATCCTTCAAATCAGAAGCTGAACGAGAGCTGAGCCTGAAGGGTCCACTGACCATCTTCGCCGGTAGCGTCTTGGAGCCAGTTGCTTTGCGCGCCTGGAGCGGAGAACGAAACATTGTTCAGGCTATCGAAGGCATAGCCGAACGAAGTGTTCAACTTGGCGACATTCTTCGAGAAGTACCAGTTCCAGCCAACGAGCGCGTTCGACATCGTGTCGTCGGTGCCACCGGTGTCCATGTCGGCGAATTCGTAGCGCGCAACGAGTTCCATGTCGTCAGAGACGAAGAAACCACCACCAACGGTGTAGCCGGTTGGGTTGTTGCTTGCGGCGCTGTCATCCGAGTAGAAGAACGCACCAGCGATGTTTCCACCGCCGAAATCGTACGTACCGTCAACCGTGAAGGTGTAGGTGTCGGTGTCGAGACCATCGTTGGACTGTGCCCACGCGAGGCCCGCACCAACGAGGAAACCGGCCTCTTCGCCGCGCCACGACTGCTGATCAGCGAACTGATCCCAGTTGCCTGCGCACTTGACTTCGAATCGCGATGCAAAGGCCCACTCCGAGGTTGGCGAGCCCGCGCCCCACGAGCCGTTCGCGGTGCTCTCGCCGTTGTTGTACGTTGCGCTGAGACGGAACATATCGGACGAGTAGTTGACCATCGCACCTTGGGTGTAGCCGAGGTTGAAGATGTAGCTCACCGTCGAGCGCTCAATGAACTGAAGGTTGCCAGCATCGATGCTCTGCTCCATGCCCGATGGATCCTGGAACTGACCAGCGGTGAGGCTGAAGCCGTTGCCGAAGTCCTTGTCAACGAACGCGTTCGCGAGCGAGCCGGTGAACTCGGTGTTGTCGTCGTACGCAAAGTAGGTGCTGAAATTGTAGGTCCAGGTCGAATCCACAACATTGCCCGAGAAGGTGAAGCGCGTGCGCTTGTTCTCGAAGCCCCAGGTGCTGTCGCCGTTGCCGTTGCCACCGGTGATGCCGGAGCGATTGTTGTAGGTCCAACGAACCTGCTCGAGGATATTGATCTTGAGCGAGTTGTTGCCGTCGGCGCTGCCGATGAAGAATCCACCGTTGTAGCCCGAGGTTGCGCCCGAAGCCTGGAGGCTCTGGCGGGTCTCGGAATCAGCGAGGACATCCTGAACGATGCCGCGAATTTCGGAAGCGCGCTGCTCGGTGAGCCATTGGTCGCCGTTCTGCGCCTTCAATGTTGCGAGCTCAGCCTTGAGCTCTGCGATCTGTGCGAGTGTGTCGTTGCTTGTTTCGACGGCACCCATTGCCAAAGACGCAAATGTGGTGGCGGCGACGATGCCGACGGTCTTGGTCAGACTCATTCTTGGAACTCTCCGTACTAGCGGAAACCACGGTGCTTCGGCCGTAGATTCCTGTTGTCATCCACCCGTTCGTGCATGCCCGTACCACTAATGGTGCGAGCCGAACGGTCTTTCCATCCATCGGCAGCATGCCGCCGACCGGATGAAAGAGGAGTATAAGCCGAGGGGCAGCAAGCGCGCAACCAAGGGGGTGAACGACGCACCAGCGCGCGTAGTCATCCCGCGTCGAACACGACCTAACCTCCTTGATTGAATGAACTTATGCAACACGCACGACGCGCGGCAGCTACAACGCTCACGGCCTGCTGATGTCCCAACAAATTCCTTTGCCCAATCCATTTTTATTGAGCACTCAGGTCGGCGTAGACTCGGGTTTCCCCGGTCGTTCGGCACACGAACGGCGCGCCCGCGCGTCATTCGCTTGCCGATCACCGCTGCGAGTTTCCAAGAGCGCGATGGCGTCAGAGAGGGTCGCGACCGTTCGAACGACACAGGAACCTCGTGCGCTCCTCACGCGATGCGCTTGTGATGGAACGATGACGCAATCAGCACCGCGCCTCTCTGCTTCTGCAATGCGTTGTTCAAGCTGGGAGACACTTCGCACATCTCCAGTCAGTCCAACTTCTCCAATCGCAACAGTGGACGGCGCGAGCACGCGACCGAGAAAAGCGCCTGCAATCGCGAGAGAAACGGCGAGGTCGAGTGCGGGCTCTGTGAGCTTCATCCCGCCGACCGTTTGAACAAAGACATCTTGATCCGCGAGTCGAAGCCCGCCGTGCTTCTCAAGTACTGCAACGAGCATCGCGAGCCTATTCGAGTCAAGGCCACTCGCTCGGCGTTTCGCCGCACCAAGTAATCCAGGGGCGACGAGCGCCTGCACCTCAGCGAGAAGCCCGCGCGTGCCGGCCATTGCAGCCGCTACTGCGCATCCAGGTCGACGAGGCCCACGAGCGTCAGTCCCGAGCGCCGCAGATTCAACCTCCATCAATCCTTCTGTTTGCATCTCAAAGATGCCAATCTCATGCGTCGATCCAAATCGGTTCTTCACGCCGCGCACGATGCGCAGGGCCGTGTGTCGATCGCCTTCAAAGCTCAACACCACATCCACAAGGTGCTCAAGCAACTTCGGCCCTGCGATCACGCCGTCCTTCGTGACATGTCCGACGATCAGCACAACTGCGCCCGTCGACTTCGCGAGCGTGACAAGGTCGAGGCAGCACCGACGAAGTTGCGTTATCGAGCCAGGCGTGGCAGTGAGATCGGGCCGCGAAACGAGCTGAATGGAATCAACGACGACCAACGCGGGAGAAAGTCGCCGCGCCGCCTCCGCGATTTTCGCGACGCTCGATTCACACATCGCGTGCAGTCGTCCACCAAGAGGCCCCAGACCCGCCTCGCCCGCAAGGCGATTTGCTCGCAGTTTCAGTTGCTGCGGACTCTCCTCGCTCGACGCGTAGAGCACGCACTTCCCCTGCCGAGCGAGTGCGGTTGCTGCCTGAAGCAACAGGGTGCTCTTGCCGATCCCTGGATCTCCGCCAAGCAAGATTGCGCTTCCAGGAACGAAGCCGCCGCCAAGGACACGATCGAGTTCCGCGACGCCGCTCGTGACGCGGGAGAAGTCGGCGTCGCTGACCGATTCAATCGGGAGCGCGCCTGCTTGAAGTGCTGCCGCACCCACCAACCCACCGCCGCTTGTTTCCCATGCGGGGCTGCCGCCAGAAACACTTGGTTCAACCAGGAACCGCTCGAGCGAATCCCACGCACCGCAGTCTGGGCATTTGCCAAGCCACTTTGGGTGGTTTGTGCCACATGCATTGCAGAGAAACTCGACCTTCGCTTTCGCCATGCGCAGAATCTACTCGCGTCTCGATAAGGGATCGAACTTTCCCGCCGAACTTCGAAAAGTTCCTCGCTTAGAGATGCCGTCGCATTCGCCACGCCCAACGAGAATACTCAAGCATTGCGTGTCGGCGGGCAGTCCGCGGTGGCCACTTCGAGCGATCACTCCCAAACGCTGTTTCCTCACGCCACTTCCAGTACCGCCCTTGCGTGCGGAATCGCGTAGCGAGGCCGAGTCGCAGCAGGCCTAGACACGAGGCGATGACGGACGCGAAGAAGTTCAATGGATCGAAATCGGCCCTTGGCGGGGATCAGGTATGGCACGGTCATCCACCGCGACCGAGGGGCGGCCGGCGAGCGAGCCGTCACCGTCCACGATCGGTGCGAATCGACTGCCGATCATCTTGATGCGGCGGTTGGAGTCAAGGCTCGAGGGGAGGATCCAGTGGAAGGCATAGATCAGGATCGCGCACGCGATCGAACCAACCCAGAGGTAATCGCGCGCGTCGAAGTAAATCGCGAACGCGACCATCAGGACAAGGATGAGCGACGCGGGAATGAGCCCTTCCCACGAGAGGCGCATGAGTTGATCGAAACGGAAGCGCGGAATCGTCCAACGAATCGCCATCGCGAAGGCGACCATGAAGGTGACCTTGCCCAGGACCACCGCGACCTGCAGCGCCGCGATGGCTGGCGTGGCCGCGAAAGGCAGGTCGTAGCCGGTGAATGGATTGAGCGACCAGCCACCAAGAAAGAGCATGGTGAAGAACGCCGACCCAGTGACAAGGTGGAAGTACTCGCCAAGGAAGTACAGCGCAAACTTCATCGAAGAGTACTCCGTGTGGTACCCGCCCACGAGTTCACTCTCCGCCTCCGCAAGATCAAACGGCGCGCGATTGGCTTCCGCAAGCAGGCATGTATAGAAGATGATCGCCGCGAGCGGCTGTTGGACGAGATTCCACTGCCCCTCGAGTTGCGCGTTCACGATGCTGTACGGCGTGAATGAACCCACCGCGAGCACCACGCAGAGAAGCGTGAGACCCATGGGGATTTCATACGAGATCATCTGTGCGCCGGCGCGCAGTCCGCCGAGGAATGACCACTTGCTGTTGGAAGCCCAGCCACCAAGCGCCACGCCGTACACGCCTAGGCCGGCCGTCGCGAGTAGGTAGACGACACCGACATTGATATCGGCAGCGATGAGTCGAACCGGATACGCGACACCCTCTTGCGCAAGGCCGAAAAACTGCACCACCGCGGTGATGTCGACTTCACCGCCCCACGGCATGATGACGAAGCCGATGAACGCGGGAACCACGATGAACGCAGGAGCGAGAATGAAGAGTGCGCGATCAACCCCAGCTGGGTTGTAGTCCTCTTTCATCATGAACTTGAGACCGTCAGCGAGTGGCTGGAGCAGACCACGAGGTCCAACTCGATTCGGGCCAACCCGATCTTGCATCCATGCGCTGAGTTTGCGCTCGAGCATGACGCCGTACGCGCAGCCGCCGAGAATCAGGTGGAGCATCACCACAACAAGCAGCACGCCCACGAGCGCCTGCACTGTCGAGGGATCAAGGAGCGGCAAGTACTGAGACAGGTCCATAGATTTCGGAGTGTAGAGGATTCGATCAGACAGTCCCGACTTGAAGATTCGAGCGCGGAAGTTCTCGCGCCGTCATGGCTGGAAAGTAATCTTGCATCGCCGTCACCGTCCAGGCGCCTGCACGAAGCGCCGCAATCGCGTGCACCGTCGCCCGCGCCGCGGACATCGTCGTGATCATGGGAACACCCAGGCGCACCGCGGTCGCGCGAATGCGACCTTCATCCGTGCCCGCGCCCTTCTTCGTCGGGGAATTGATGACGAGTTGAATCTCGCCATTCTGCAACATATCCAAGACATTCGGCCGTGCGCCTTCTGACAACTTCGGAAGTTGGCGCGTTTCGATGGAGTGTCCAAGCAAGAACGCGTGCGTGCCACGAGAGGTGTACACCGTGAATCCCATGGCGACCAACCCCCGCGCAACTCCGACAGCCTCTTGTCGATCGCCTTCACGCACGGAAAGAAACACATTTCCCTTCGTCGGAAGGCTGACTCCTGCGGCCATCTGCGCCTTCGCAAATGCGATGGGCAGTGAGCGATCCGCGCCCATCACTTCACCGGTTGATCGCATCTCCGGTCCAAGTACGACATCGACGCCTGGGAACTTGCCGAACGGAAAGACGCTTTCTTTCACAGAATAAAAACCAGGGTGCGCAAGTTCGTGAACGGCTAACTGCGCAAGCGACCGGCCAAGCATGACCTGCGCGGCGATGTAAGGCCAGGCAATCCCGTTCGCCTTCCCAATGAAGGGCGAAGTGCGCGACGCGCGCGGGTTTACCTCAAGCACGAAGACCTCGCCATCCTTGACGGCGAATTGCACATTCATGAGCCCACGCACGCGCAATCGTGCCGCGAGTTGGCGTGCGCCGATCTTGATCTCCTCCACCGTCCGCTCGGGCAGCGAGAAAGGCGGATAGATCGCGGTTGAATCGCCAGAGTGAATGCCGGCTTCTTCGATGTGCTCCATCACACCACAGACAATCGCCCGCGACGCATCCCGATCATGTGCAAGCATCTGCGCGCGCGTGGCCTCAAACGGTTCGAAATCGGCGACCACATCCACATCGACCTCGGTCGCATCGTTGAGGAATCGATCGATCAAGACTGGCGCGTTCGCGAGATCACTCACATTGACCGCGGTGGTCATGTAGGTGCGAAGCGCAGGCTCATCCGAGCAAATCTCCATGCCTCGCCCGCCGAGAACGTAGCTCGGCCGTACCAACACGGGATACCCAATGCGATCGGCGCATGCAATCGCCTGTTCAAGGCTTCGCGCAATGCCGCTCGGCGGTTGCTTGAGACCCATATCGTCGAGCAGGACTTTGAATCGATCGCGATCCTCGGCAAGGTCGATCGATTCCAAGCCAGTCCCAACCAGTGGCACACCAGCGGTTGCGAGACCATGCGCGAGGTTCAAGGGCGTCTGCCCGCCGAACTGCACGATTGCGCCGACGACCTTGCCGCTGCGCCCCGAAACATCTCGGCCGCCACCGTTCAACCGCTCCACGACATTGAGCACATCCTCGAGCGTGAGTGGTTCGAAGAAGAGAAGATCACTCGTGTCATAATCCGTCGACACCGTCTCGGGATTCGAATTGATCATCACGCTTTCAAAACCCGAATCGCGTGTGGCAAATGCCGCTTGGCAACAGCAGTAATCGAACTCGATCCCCTGCCCGATCCGATT
>SXUJ01000069.1 GCA_005790565.1 Planctomycetia bacterium | reverse complement strand
GTTGAAGTAGGCAGGCACGGTGATGACCGCGCGTTCAACCTTTTCGCCGAGGTAGTCTTCAGCGACCTTCTTCAACTCTTGGAGCACCATTGCGCTGATTTCCGGCGAGGTGTATTGCTTGCCGCGAATGTCGACCTTCACGAGGTCGTCGCCGCTGCCGACGATGGTGTAGGGGACATGCTTCTGCTCTTCGCGCACCTCTTCGATGCGACGGCCCATGAAGCGCTTGATGGAGAACACCGTGTTCTTGGGATTCGTGACCTGTTGGTGCTTGGCGGGCTGTCCGACGAGGCGTTCGCCTTTGTCGGTAAAGCCAACCACTGAGGGGGTGGTGCGATTCCCTTGTGCGTTGATGAGCACCTTGGGCTGTCCGCCTTCCATGATGGCGACGACTGAGTTCGTAGTACCGAGGTCGATTCCGATGATCTTTGAAGTAGACATAGTTTGGATTCCTTCTCGTCTTTGGGGTTGCCAACGGCGAGCGCCACTCGAGGCAACCCTGATGCCAAGGCGGCGGTGATAGATCAACCGAGAATCGTGAGTCCGCAGAGGGTTCCCGCGTCGAAACGCGCAGCGTTGGGAGGCGCAACTGCCAATCTGGCGCGGGTCTTGGCTCTCCGAGGCGTACAGGCGAGTTCACCGAAAGGGCGCTGTCTCTCAGCGTGTATGGATCTTCGCGGCGTGTCCGAGGCCCCCGGGGGGGGGGGCGCCGCGGAGGCATCGCGGAGCTTTCATCCAGCCAAGTGAGCCGGGAATGCTAGGGAAAACTGTGCGCGACCAGTCGCCGAAGGGGATCGTGAGACTTGACCAAGACGCGGATCACACGACGATCTGTTTCGACCTTGGAGCTGAACGAACATTCCTCGAACTCGTCGTCAATGGCGCGGACTCCAAGGAGTTGGAGGTGCTCGCCGTCGAGAGTTGGCGGGAGGAGCCCGATGAACGGTGCTCCCGAATGGGGCGACTGGATGTCGTGTTCTCTGACTGGGCCGAACGAGGCGGACGATTGCTTCCAGGACGCGTATTCAGAACCGCGCTGACGGAGCAGTTGGCGCGGGATCAAGGGCGCGAGCCCACGGGGACAGTTTCTGAGCTTGAGTTTGCCGAATCTCTCCAGGCCGGGCACGCCCGTGCCAGTGGGTTTGCGGCGCGATTGAGCGGACTTCGAGATCCACTCCACTGCATGGTCAAAGTATGTGTCGGGGAATGCCGAGATTGGCACTTCAGATCGGTGGAGACGCACGGGGAGCATTCGACGCGAGCACGACTTGAGTGCAGCGGATACTCGATCTGTCGAATCTCGATTGGGAGAGCTCACGCCACTTGCCCTCGATGTGGACGGTGCGGATTGACCGTGAGAGTCTCCAAGAGCAGTCGATGATTTCCGATGGTGACCGCGCAATTCTGCGCGCTTGCGTTGAGTGATCGCGCGGAATCTGTGTACTCAGACGGATGCCTGCGATGCGGAACGCCCTGCATGGGGGTGTGTGCTAGGCAGAATGCGGATACAACCTCTCGGTTTCCGCGCCATGCAATCCCTTCGCGATTTACCAGCCGAGTTCGTTCCTCGCCGACTCTTGATCGAAGCGTCGGCGCGCTGGGCGGTTCGCGCACGAGCCATTCGTCCTGCGCTTTCCGAGTCGGCGATTGGGCGAAAGTCAGACGGCTCCTTTGTGACGGCGGTCGATGTGGCTGTGCAAGTGCTCACGCTTGAGTTCCTTTCGAGGCTCGACCAATCCCCAGTCCTCGCAGAAGAATCCGCAGACTCTCTCGCGGCGATTCCGGGCGGCGCTGACATCGTGATGGAGACCGTTCGAGCACTCGAACCGACGGCAGATCTTCGAGTGGAGCAACTGGCGGGCTCGCTCACGCGCAATCCGGCGAGCGGCAAGGAGGAGCGGTTCTGGATTCTCGATCCGATTGACGGCACTCGGAGCTTTGTGCGGGGAGGGCATTGGTGCATGTGCCTGGCGCTCGTGGAACGGGGAGCGGTGGAGTTTGCAGTCAACGCCCTCCCGACGATTGGTAGTGGGGTCGTGCAGTGTGCGCTGCGAGAGCGCGGTTCGTATGAACAGGAGTTGCCGATGACCGGGCCTACGGGATGGACACGCTTGACAGTGGCCGAGCGCGTGAGTTCGACCGTGCGGATCGCGAGTGCACCGAAATCCAATGCGGCGTGGAGGTCGCGCGTTCTTGAGGCCGCTGCGCAGGCGGGGATTTGTGTGGAATGGATTGCGGCGGAGAGTCAGGCGAAGTATGCGTCTGTTGCGCGCGGTGACGCGGACCTTGTCCTCACGCCACAAACCGAAGGCGGCGCGGCGCTGTGGGATCACGCAGGTGGCGCGCTCATCGCACAAGAGGCCGGCATGCGCGTGGAGAGTTTCGACGGGAGTTCAGTCCGTTGGAATGAAGGTCGCGATGTCGGCATGCAAGGCGGACTCGCCGTCGGTGCGCCGGATGCGATGCGACTCGCTCGATCGATCGCGCCGCGTGTGGCGGAGCGATCCTCGTGAGCGCGTTCGTGCGACGACGACCCATGTTTGCAGGCGTGGTGGCGTGCGTCGCAACCCTGGCACTCGGGTCGTTCGTCGCTTCGGAACTGCTCACCGACACCGTGGCGGGGTTGCAGTTTCTTTGGTGGGTCCCTCGGTTGTGGTTCATCGTTGGCGGTGTGGTCTTGTGTGTCCTCGGCGTCGCGCTCCGCCGGACTTCGACGATTGCATGGTGGTCGTTGATCGCTGCGCTGCTCCTCTTGGCGCGCGGGGCGTACCTCGATTGGGGTTGCCCGAAGCCTCGCCCAATCGGGAGTTTTCGCCTCGTCCACTGGAACGCCTCCGCGCCGTCGCCAAGTGCAGTGCGCTTTGCGGTTGACGCGCTCCTGAGTACAGAGGCAGACGCGATTGTCTTGACCGATCCAGGCGCAGCACTTCGCGCCGAGCACGCGCAGCGCTTTGTCGATGCGGGCTTCGAGATCGTGCACGCGGGACGATTCGCGTTGCTCTCGCGAACCAAGGCGGTGGAGGCGCGGCCGATCCTTGCGCAGCGTGGTCGACACGCGTCGAAGTTCGCGATGATCGCTCTCGATCGCACGATCGTGATCGAAGCCATCGACTTGCCATCGGATGTTGAACTCGCTCGCGGATCGATCGTCGAAGCGCTCGCGTCCCAACTCGTGCTGTTGCGAAGCACACCGCCGGATGTCGCAATCGGGGATTTCAACATTCCGCGCCGAAGCGCATCACTCGCGCTGCTTTATCCCGGTTTTCGTGATTCCTTTCAGTCAAGCGGAGTCGGCTGGGGGATGAGTTTTCCTCGAGCGTTTCCCATTCTGCACATCGATCTGACGCTCGTCGGCCCGCAGTGGGAGGCGCTGCGCAGCGAGCTCATCGATGCGGGGTGCGGTCGCCACTTGCTGCAAGTCGTGGATCTCGCGCCGATCACCAAGGATCCCAACTGAGAGGAAACTCGGCAACAGCGTCGCGGCGTCAGTCTTGCGGGAGTTTGTCGATGCGCGCCCACATGGTCAGGTACAACTCTAAGAGCGGCTGCGGAGTGCTGTCATCAGTGAGGTTCGGCGCGTTGTGCACCACATACTCCCCGGCATCCGCCCACCAATCCACGGAACCATCGCCTTTCAGCCGGTTGGAACCAGTGCGATGATTGAAATCAGTCCGCGAACGGAATCCATCGGCGAGTAGAATCGCACGCGAGCTCAGCGGGTCCGAGCGTCGGCGGGGCCGCGCGATATCCGTGAAATCCATGTCGCCGCGGTACTGGTAGTTTGAGAAGACGCGTTGGGTGAACGCGGGGTGCGCGAAGTCCGGGATGTAGCGCTCGTAATCGTGCTGCCCATGGTGCGATGCGCAGAACAGACATCGTTCATCACTGACGTAGCCGCCCATCCGCGAAAGCAGAATGCCTAGGCCATCGGGTTTGGCTTCACCGTTAAGTACTGCCGTGGTGAGGCACATCATTTCGCCAATCCGCGGCGCGCTCATCGGCACATAAGACGATGGTGGAAGTCGATTGTTCCAATCGTCGGCGTAGGTAATCAGTCCCGCGCCGATTTGTCGCATGTT
Organism: Planctomycetia bacterium; assembly: GCA_005790565.1. GTDB lineage: Bacteria > Planctomycetota > Phycisphaerae > Phycisphaerales > SM1A02 > F1-140-MAGs142. The sequence goes on along the minus strand of SXUJ01000069.1, from coordinate 13,766 downwards.
GTTCATGCAATGCAATCGCGCACCCGCGCGGCGAGCCTGGCTGAGCGCGGGCATCAACATTGAAGTGAGGATGACGACCACGCTGATGACGACGAGAAACTCGACGAGTGTGAAGGCGCGTGAACGCGATTGTTCAAACGCAGATTTGTTGTGGAGGGAAGACAGCCTTCGCGCGAGTGTGCACCGCGCCTGCACGGGAGGAAGTAGTGGGTCCGGTCTGTTCGGCACCGAGGTCCTACCTATTGTCGAATTCCGCACTCCGCGAGGGGCAAATCCGAGTTCTTGCGACTCTCAGAGTAACCCACTTTCGGACGGTTTGTCGGAAAATGACGCAATTGCGAGAGTGAGAGGGGTAAAATTCCCATACTCCGTGTTGTGGCGCCGCGTTCGAGAGACTAGAAATGGAGCACCGGCCATCGACTCTCCAAGAGCTGGTTGCCTGAACCGATACTCCGATGCAACCGGATTCCCCCAAATCAACCCCGCGCAATGACGACTGGAGGCTGATGCGCGAGGTTTTCTCGGGCGACGAGTCGGCCGTGGCAGAGTTGTACGACCGATTTGGGGCACTTGTGTACAAGTCTTGCAGACAGGTATTGCGTTCGACGGCCGAAGCGGAAGACGCGACCCAGGAGGTCTTTGTTCGCCTGTGGCGCACGGCGGACCGATTCGATCCCCACCGGGCCAAGCTGGTGACTTGGGTCATGTTGATCACCCGCCGGCTCCTTATTGACCGTTTGCGCAAGCAAGCCGTGCGCGCTGAACGGCTTGGATTGGATGATGCCGGCGTGCAGGTGCAAGACCGAAGTTCTGGTGTCAAGGAGCGGGAAGATTCGCGGGAGGAGCGGTCGAAACTCGCCGCGCGACTTTGTGACCTCCCGGATCTTCAACGCGCAGTGATCGAGCGGGCGTACCTCCAAGGGTTTAGCTTGCGAGAAATCGCGGCGCAGTTAGATACACCGTTAGGAACCGTAAAAAGCGCATTGAGCCGAGGACTCGGAAAACTTCGCGATCGCGCCTCATTCGAGAGGGGAAGCGGTCATGCCTAAGGATGTTTCCACCCGTGCAGGGCGGCTGTTGCACAGTTTGCGGTTGAAATCTGCGACAATTTGCTGCACTTTTCAGCGAGGACGGAACAGCATCGCACGTTTTCCGTATCTCAAATCGCGCCCTCAATTCGGTTTCGCGATTGAGGGGAGGGCGGCTCTGACGGTTGAACTCGGCTCCTGATTTGTTTCCTGATTCCACTTCTGAGGCCTGCACGCGTTGCGCGAAACGCGACGAAAGAACGATGACGCAATCTGATCATTTCAACCGCGAAGAACTCCTTGAGCATGCGCATCTGGATGCGCATGGGTTGTTGGATGAAGTCGAAGCGGAACGCTTTTCAAAGGGCTTCGCTCAAGCGACCCCGCAAGTACAGGCGGACATCGTTCGCATACAAGAGGACGCCGCAAGAAGCTTTGATCGACTCTCGGATGAAACGCCCCCGGAGTCGTTGCGACTGCGCACGATTGCGCGGGTGATGCACGCGACAGAAGAGGCCGCGCGCCCCGCGACCATCGCCCGGATCGGGCGAGACCGCCAACAGGCTACGCGGGGCAGCACGAGTCGCGAAGTCGTCGAAACCCTCGAATCGATGCACACGGACCCAGCGAGACGCATCAGCCGTTCCCTTGCAACTCCGCTCGCGCAGAATTTCTGGCGCGCAGCGACGCTGTTCTTCGCCGCTGCCCTCGCGGTCACGCTGTGGTTCAACGCGCGTGGAACGGAAAGCATTCGCGTCCTAGCGGGCGCAGTCCACAGCAATCGTATGAGCGGCGAGATCGCGCACCTTGCGGAGCTCGCGCCTGGATTCGCAGGATGCAATTTCAACACCGCGACGCCAGTCTTTATGAGCGCAACCGCGTTGGGAGGGAATGCGAGCGGTGTGCTCTTCCTGGATGCGAAGGAGGGGACGATTTCGCTGATCGCGTTCGGATTGAAGGACGGGGCGACGCTTGTGCTCCGTGCTCGCGATGGAACGAATCCGAGCCATGAGATTGGGAGATCCGTGGCGAGCCAAGGCACATGCGCCGGCTACTTTGGAACTGTGGCGAGCGCAGACTTCGGAATGACGCTCGAAATCACGGCACCGAACGGTGATGTGCTGCTGCAGGTTCGACCCGTCGTTTGAGCGCGCCTCGGCGCCCGGTTGAACCACTTCGGTGCATGGTGGGGACGCAGACGGAGAATAAACGTTACATCCGAGTCCGCCCCGCAACCGAGTTCTGTTGTTTACGCGGCCGAGGTTCAGCCCGTGGCATGGAGAGCGTCACTCCGCGCGGCGTATCCATTCCGCTTCAAGCGCTTCAAGCTCGGTGCGGAGTGCTTCTCGTTGTTGCGAGAGCGTTCGCGACTTTGCTGGATCACTCGCGACGCCTGATGTGGTGAACGCCAGATCGATTCCCTCGATTTCAAGTGGAATCTCGGCGAGGCGTGCGTCGAGCTTCGCTTGAGAGACTGCTTGATACGGCCCGCGTTCGCGAGGCGCTTTGTTCGCGCGTTGCTTCGCTGCGGCGGGAGCGGGAGCCTGCGCAATGGTGCGTGAGGGCTCCGGCACTGTGGCCGATTTCACGCTCGCCTCTGGCGCGCGCTTCCCGTCCTGCTTCACCGCCGATTTGTTCGTTGCCTTCTTCGATGCCGCAAGCGCGCTCGCTTGCTTGGCCGCGAGTTCCTTCTGCTTGCGGCTGTACTCTGAGTATCGACCCTCGAAGATGCTCGTATGGCCATCCCCATCGATGATCAGGAGTTTCTCACAGACCTGTTCGAGGAGCGCGCGATCGTGACTGATGAGCAACACGACGCCGGATCGATTGCGTCCATCTCCGAACCCAGTGAGCGCCTCCTCGAGTCGCTCTGCACTGGGAATGTCGAGGTGATTCGTAGGCTCGTCAAGAACGAGTAAGTTCTTTGAACTCGCCACGAGTGACGCAAGCACAAGCCTCGCCTTCTCTCCACCAGAAAGATCGCCGACGAGCTTTTCCTGTTCGCTTCCGCTGAACATGAATGCGCCCGCGAGATTGCGCGCCTCCTGCTCGCTCGGACGCGGCCCGCCTTCGAGGGATCGGATGGTCGATTGCAGATACTCGTAGACCTTGAGCATGCGATCGAGGTGAGCGTGCGATTGCCGAAACCAGCCGACTTCAAGGCGTGGACTGAGCTTGACGGTGCCTCCATCGAGCGCGAGGTCGCCGAGAATGCCGCGAACGAGCGTTGTCTTTCCAGCGCCGTTGGGCCCGATGATGCCGATGCGATCGCCAGGCTTGGCTGCGAGCGAGAGGTCGTGAAAGAGCACGCGCTCGCCATACGCCTTGGAAAGTCCTTCGCCGACGAACGCGAAGTCGCCGAGTTCGGGTGGCTTGGGGAGTTCGAGCGCCATCGATCCCATTTCGGGCGCGATCTCTTGGACTTGCGTGTCGACGAAGCGTTCAAGGCGCGTCTCGCGCCCCTTCGCTTGGCGCGCGCGCTGCCCAGCTTTGTACTTCAGAATGTACGCCTGCTCGGAGCGGATCTTGTCCTGTTGTTTTTCCAACACGCGCTCTTGCGTCAATCGGCGTTCCGCGCGAAGTGCACGGAATGCCTTGTAATTGCCGGGATACTCACAAATGCCTCCGCGGTCGATTTCGAGAATGCGATGGACGACCTTGTCGAGCAGCCAGCGATCGTGCGAAACCAAGAGTACTGCGCCACCGAATTCCGTGTCGAGAAACTCTTCGAGCCATTCGCGGCCGGCAATGTCGAGGTGATTCGTCGGCTCGTCGAGGAGGAGAATGTCTGGCTCACTCAAGAGCAGTCGGGTGAGTCCGAGTCGAGCGCGTTGTCCGCCGCTGAGACCTGACGCGGGGAGTGTGAAATCGGCATTCGTAAATCCAAGCCCGTGGAGCATCGCTTCGACGCGATGTTCAATGGCGTAACCGCCCGCGCGTTCGAGTGCTTCATCGAGATGCACCTGCCGCGTCATGAGCCGATTGAGTTCGTCGCCCTGCGCATGCGCCATCAGTTCGTAGACATGCTCAAGTTCGGTTTGGAGGCGGTCGCGATCCGCGAACGCGTCCATGGCCGCGTCGAGAAGGGTTCCATCGGTCGGCAGTTTCGGATCTTGCTCGAGGTAGCCGATCGAAGTTCCGCGCGCGACCTGCACGGAGCCAGAATCGGGCTGCAGCTTTCCCGCGATCAGCTTGAGTAGCGTGCTTTTGCCGCAGCCATTTCGGCCCACAAGTCCGATCTTTTCGGTTGGTTCGACCGCGCCCACCGCGCCGTCGAGGAGGACGCGCGTACCAATGGTGTAGCGAAGATTCGCGAGCGTGATGATCGGCATGAGAGGGGCGAAGGATAGCCGTCCACGCCCGACCTGGCGCAGAGAATCTTGCCTAGCGACGCGGAACCGGCTTGCCGGAAAAAGTCCAGATCCACGCGACAAGGTTTCGTTCGCGCGGCGGAAGCACCGTGGTTGCGAGCAACCGAAGCAACGTGGGTCCGAGCCAAGTACCCGAGAGTGCACCGACCCACAGGGTCAGCGCAGCGATGACATGGAGTGGCAACTGCACATGCATGTCAACAACTTCCGTCCAGCTTGGTTGAAACCCTCCCGCGGCGGGGAGCAGGGGCGTTGCCACTTCGGATCTGAAGGCGTACCAGCCGACACAGACGGCCATCGTGGCGAGGTTCCCCAAGAGCATGCGCCGCATGAACGATCCTCGAAGGAACATGACTCCGCCGATCATCCCGCTCACGATCGCGGGGAACGCCGCACAGCACACAAGACTGAACATCATCCACCCGGCGTTCCATACATCGCACTCCGTGGAGAGCGCGAGTTGCCCGACTTCGGAGTTCAACCACGCTAAGTCGGCGGAACCCGGGTAGGCCTGCGTGGTGCCCGGGCTCGCTCGATAGGCCGCGAAGAGTTGCTCCACCATCCACTTGGGTGCTGCAAGCAACAGAAATGCGACGCTTCCCCAACCCAGCAGCATCTGCAAGAGGAGCGCGATGAGTGAAAGCGCAAGAACTGCAACCGCGGCAAGGGACTGCAGTTGACCGATCCACACCGCAGCGGATGGATACTCAAGGAGGGGACTCGGCGTGCCGCATTCATTACACCGCGCAAAGAGAATGTTGCTCGAGAGATGGCGCTCGATCGGGCTCCCCGCCATCGGATGCAAGCATGTCGCGCAGAGGCGGCTCCCTTGGAGCACGCGATCGGTTCGCGCCGTCTGGCTGTCATCGGAAGTGTGTGGCTGGCTAGACATGGTTGCGTTGGCGACAGTGAGGCATGGGAAGTCGTTAGCGCGCGAGCGCTTCGCGAAATCGACGGTGGGCGAATCGTGCGCGTTTCCGAGTCCATCCGCGATCCAACATCAGCGCGCATCCGAGCGCGACCCCGATGACCGAAAGGCCGACGCCTACGAGCACGGATCCAATGGACCGCTCGACGACCGCTGAAGCCATGCTCGTGACCATGAACCAAACCATGAAGCCAAAGGAGAGCATGATCGCCACGATCGACCAGCGAAGGAATCGTTGGAGGTAGGTCAAGTGGAAGGACGCGAGGCCAACGCCAGCGGCGCCGAAGCAACAGAAGAGGATGAACGGGGTTTCGAACAAGAGCCAGGTGGGAGGCGGCAGAAAATTGTGGTCCGCCCCTTGAACATGGACGCGTGAAAGCCACGCCACCTCGGTAATCGCGAGGGAGATCGACGCGCCGAAGAAGAGGATGAGTGCGCCTCCAATTCTCCCCGTGATCGCCGAGACGTCAAGCAGGACGCGGAGATCCGCACGATGGAGATGCTCGCGGCAAACGATCTGGGTGTGGCAGTTCGGGCAGGTTGCAATCCAGGATCGAAGGCACGGCGACCAACGCCGTTCTCGGCGCGGTATCGCTGCGGCACAGGATGAACAGGCGAGTTGCATTCGGGGCTCATTGGGCGAGGATCAGGTGCGCAGGATCCTGCGCCATGTGCATGGCCGTCATGCTACCTTTCTGCGCTCATCGCTGAGTTTCTCACTATGTTCCTTCGTCGTGTCAACCCCCTCCGCCGGATTCTGCTCGTCGTGCTCGCCCCCGCGATCGCCGTGGGCGTTTTCTGGTGGAACGGCAAGCTTGACATCGCCACCCATGAGAGCGTCCGCGCGTTTGTCCATGAGTCACTCGCCCTCGCGCCAAGTGGCCAGTCAATCGGGCGCACCGAGCCGTTTGCGACGGACTTCCTGCATCGATCGCTAGGCACCGAGGGAGTGGACGGCGCAGTAATCGATGTTGTCGAAGGCGATGTGACCGCGAGTGGCGCGAGCCATAGCGCAACCGTTCGGCTCCGGGGTGGTCGTGCCATCCTCCTTGGCATCGACGCACCGGATTCGAATCCGGAGCACTATCGGATTACGGTCATCACGAATGGAGTTTGAGTTGTCTTGGTCTCTGGAGTCGCCCGCATGAAGATTTGGTTGAACGGTCAACTTTGTGATCGCTCGGATGCCCGGTTGAGCGTGCTTGATGCTGGCGTGCAGCATGGTGTTGGTCTCTTCGAGACGATGCTCGCACGCGATGGCGCGGTACTTCGCATGGATCAACACCTCCTCCGCCTCGAGAAGAGTGCGCAGGAACTGGGCCTCGCGGACGCGCTCCGGGTGGACCCACTCGGAGAAGCCGTGCTGGACACGCTCGCCGCCAACGACATGCGGGACGCTCGGATTCGATTGACGGTCACCGGCGGCGATCTTGGTTTGCCGTGGGCGCGAAGTGCCGACGCGCGCCGCAACGAGGTGCGCATGCCGACGATCATGATCGTCGCGCAGCCGCCGACGCTTTACCCCGAGGAACTGTTCACGCGCGGCGTTGCGGTAACGATCTCGGCGAATCGACATTCTACGAGTGATCGATTCCTCGGGCACAAGACGCTTTGGTACTGGCCGCGCATTGAAGCGCTCGGCCACGCGGCGCGCGTCGGATGCACGGAGTCACTTTGGTTTTCGACGCAAGGACTGCTCGCCGCCGGAAGCGTGAGCAATGTGTTCGTCGTCAAAGACGGCGTGCTCTCTACGCCGATTGCGAGAGGCGATGATGAAGCGATGGACGGTGAGGTCGCGCTTCTGCATCCGGTGCTTCCAGGGTGTACGCGCATGGCCGTCATGGAGTGGGCATTGAGTCAAGCACGGCGCGTGCGCATCTGCGACATCCGCATCGAGGAGGTGCTTGCAGCGGATGAGGTCTTCGTCACAAACTCAAGCTGGGGCGTGCTTCCCGTGGTTCGCGTGGAAGAGTCCGTGATCGGCACGGGGAAACCTGGAGTGTTCGCGCAGTCGATGCGTGAACGATGGCTCGCGTGATGCAATTCAGGCTCCGTCGATTTGAACCATTCGTGCAGAGTGCCGCGCAACGGGCTCGTGCGTCCAACCCGTTTGCCCGCGCGCCGCGCTCGACGGTGGGCCGAATGCTGTACGGAGCCATTGCGCTGCTGCTCGCGATTCCTGTAGCCATTCTGATTGTCGCGCTGCTCTTGTGTGGTTTTGCGTGCGTGGTTTTGTTTGCAGCGCTCTTCGTCGCATTCGCCTTGCTCCGCGCGGGACTTCGGCTTATCGCGCCAGCCAGCGCCGGTCGGCGCGACCTCTCGCAGCCGGACGACTTTGGTCGCGAAAATGTTCGGGTGCGAGGTCGTTCTCCGGAGGCGGAGTAAGTCGTTTGCAACTCCGCGTGATGGGCGTACCATCGGCGCATGGCCGCTTCCTCCATAACCGCACCGGAATTGACGCAAGGTGCGTCGCCGTGTTTCGCGCATCTTCATTTGCACAGTGAGTACTCGCTGCTTGATGGCGGTAACAAGATCGATCGACTACTCGATCGCGTGAAGACGCTCGGCATGCGCGCGGTGGCTGTCACGGATCACGGCAATCTGTTCGGGGCGCACGAGTTCTATACCAAGGCAAACGCGGCGGGCGTGAAACCGATCCTCGGCATTGAGGCGTATGTTGCGCCAGATCGAGACGGGAAACCAGGCGATCGACTCGATCGCACGCATACCGGTGTTCAGGATGGCGGATTTCACCTTGTCCTGCTCGCAGAAAACTTGATCGGATGGAGGCATCTCGTCAAGCTCTCAAGCGATGCGTTCCTGCAGGGCTTCTACTACAAGCCGCGCATGGATAAGTCGACGCTCTCGCGATGGGGTGATGGACTGATCGCGATCAACGGGCACCTCGGTTCAAGCATCGCCTTTCACTTGACGGCATTCGTTCGCGCAGGCGCAGGGAAGTCGGGGGCTGCGCTTGCGCATTGGGAGCAGGCGATCGCCGAAGCGAAGTGGCACGCGAGCGTGTTCAAGCCCAACGAAGCAGGCGAGCCGCGATTCTTCATCGAACTGCAACGGCATGTGGCGGAACAAGAGGAGATCAATCCGCATCTCATCGCACTTGCGCAGGAATGCAATCTCCCGCTGGTGGCCGACAACGACGCGCATTTCCTGCTTCGTGAAGACCACGATGTGCATGACACCCTCTGCTGCATTTCGATGCAGAAACTGAAGGGTGAAGAGGGGCGTCTGAAGTATCCCGAAGAGATCTTCGTGAAGAGCCCCGAAGAGATGAGCGCGCTGTTTCCCGCGCCAGTCGAACAAGAGGCGCTCCGTAACGCTGGTCGCATCGCGGACCGGTGCAGCGTGACACTTCCCAAGGGCGAGAAGCACGCACCCGTGGTTCGCGTGAAACACCCAGGTTTTCCCGCACAGTATGCAGCGGGCGATCTCACCGAGTGGTTCAAGTCGTACTGCGCCAAGTTTGAAGTGTCTCCGTTTGATTCCATACAAGATGGCGATGCGAAGGAAGCGCTGAAGGAAGGCTGCGACGCGGCACTGCGAGATTTGTGCGAGGCCGGACTGATCTGGCGTTACGGCGCGGAGGGCGTCACCCCTCCAATTCGCGCGCGTCTCGAGAGAGAACTCAAGGTGCTCGCGGACAAGTTGATTAGCGCGTACTTCCTGATTGTGTGGGACTTCGTGAACTGGGCTCGTCAACGAGGGATCCCAGCCACCGCTCGCGGTTCAGGCGTCGGAACCATGGTGGGATATGTGCTGGGCCTCTCGAATGCGTGTCCGGAGGAGTATGGTCTGCTCTTCGAGCGCTTTGCGGATCCCGACCGCGCGGAGTATCCCGACATCGATGTGGACATCTGCCAAGATGGGCGTGCGCTCGTCATTGACTATGTTCGAAAGAAGTATGGGCATGTCGCACAGATCGTGACCTTTGGTCGACTCAAGGCGAGGGCGGCAATCAAGGATGTCGCTCGGGTCATGGGGTTGACGCCACAGGAGTCGCAAGCGCTCGCGAATCTCGTTCCGGCGGAACTCGACATTTCGATCGAGGAAGCGATCGAGAAGAGTCCGGAACTTGCGGCTGCAATCAAGAGTGATTCGCGCACGGCGCGAGTGATCGAGCACGCGCGAGGTTTGGAAGACCACGCGCGAAGCCAAGGCGTTCATGCCGCCGGCGTCATCATCGCCACTCGGCCACTTGATGAGATTGTCCCACTCTGCCGCGCGACGGGCGGAAGCGAAGATGTGGTGACGCAATGGGATGGCCCGACTTGTGAGAAGGTCGGGCTTCTCAAGATGGACTTCCTTGGGCTTCGCACGCTTTCGATCATCGAGCGGTGCAAGGAGATCATCCGCGCCACGCTGCCGGAGGAGGAAGTTTGGAAGGCGGTGGGGCTAGCGCAGCCCGAATCGGGCGCGATGCGGCGCAACGCTGCTGGCGTACTCGAACCGGTCCCGCATCCACTCGACCTTGATCGGATTCCGCTCAATGACGCAGTGGTCCTCGGCGCATTTCGTCGCGGTGATACGAACGGCATCTTTCAGTTTGAATCCGGCGGTATGAAGCGATTGCTTGTCGATCTGCAACCAGATCGACTTGAGGATCTCATCGCCGCGAACGCGCTGTTTCGCCCAGGTCCGATGGAACTCATTCCGACATTCGTCGCGCGCAAGCACGCGCGCGAGGCGATGCCCGACCTGCATCCTGTCGTGTCGCGTTTCACGAAAGAGACTTACGGGATCATGGTCTACCAAGAGCAGGTGATGCAGGTCTTGCATCACCTCGGTGGAATTGCGTTGCGCGAGGCGTACTCGGTCATCAAGGCGATCTCGAAGAAGCAGCACGCGGTGATTCAGGGCGCGCGCGCCAACTTCTTGCGCGGCGCCGCGGAGCGAGGGCTTCCCAACGCGCGCGCGGATGAACTCTTCGAGTTGATCCTGAAGTTCGCCGGTTATGGTTTTAACAAGAGTCACTCCACCGGGTACGCGATCATCGCGTATCAGACGGCGTATCTCCGGACCTATTTTCCGAGTCACTACATGTCCGCGCTGATGAGCTTTGAGAGTCAGGCGCGGAAAGTGGAGGAGTGGGGGGTGTACCTCGAGGATTGTCGCAAGCTCGTGTTCCCCGATGATCTTCCGACCAAACGCCATCTCGGCGTGGAGGTTCGCCCGCCCGATGTCAACTTCTCCGCGGAGGACTTCAGCGTCGTCTACGAGAGTGGTGAAGCAATCACGGCCTGCACTGGGCACATTCGATTTGGCCTGAAGGCCATCAAGGGGGTTGGCGGTGGGGCGATGCGCGCGGTGATTGATGCGCGGGAGAAGGGCGGTAGGTTTGCATCCATCTTTGATTTCTGCGAACGAGTGGATAGTCGCAGCGTGCAGCGATCGACCCTCGAGAGTTTGGTGAAGGCGGGATGTTTCGACAGCATCCACGGCGTCGAGGCTCGTGCATCGTTGGTGGCGAGCCTCGAGAGTGCGATTCAGGGCGGCGCATCACTCGCACGCGATCGTGCAGGCGGACAAGACACATTCTTCGGCGCCTTCTCGCAGGGCACGAGCAGCGCGACCGCTGCGCCGGCTGAACTGCGTCGAGCCTCCGCTTGGTCGCCGGTGGAATCCCTACAGCACGAGAAGGAGGCGTTGGGATTCCATGTCTCTGGACATCCACTCGACATATGGCGCGAAGCCGTCATGGAGTTCGCGAGCGGCGATCTTCAACGAATCGTCACCTTTGCGCAGGACACGCAGGTCGCGTGCGCAGGTTTGATTTCGCACACGAAGTTGTTGCACACGAAGTCAGGTCGAGAGCCTGGCAAGGCGATGATGGTCATCAAACTGACCGACAAGAGCGGTGGCGTGGAGGCCGTCCTTTTTCCCGAGACTTACGCAAAGTTCGCCGAGTGCATCGCGCAGGATCGAGCGGTCTTGCTCATCGGAGCGGTCGATCGCAAGCGCGGGGAGCCAAATGTGATTGTCGATCGCGTCATGCCGTTGAAAGATGCTTGCAAGCACATGGCGACCCGAATTGACCTCGCATTTGATCTCTGCGCGCTCGCGCAACCGACAAAACCAGCGGGTGCGCTGCATGAAACGATGCATGTCGTCGCGGGAATGCTGAAGCAGGCAGCGACTGCTCCAAGTGATGGAGGTCGTGCGGTCGAGGTGTTGTTGCATCTGGACGAACGAGAGAAGCGGACCACGCTCTTGACGCAACGGTGGAAAGTCGTTCCGACGGCAGAGTTGGTCGCGCAGTTTCGTGCTCTCCTCGGGCGAGACAGAGTGCAAGTCCGAGGCGGATGGCTCCCTCCAAAGAAGGAACGAAAGCAGTGGGCTCCTCGACGCAGCGAATCTGAGGATTGAAGAAAACGCAAGGAAGCTGCCGCCTCCCGCGCGCAGCACGCACGAGTGAAGGCCCACGCTGTCGCGGAGGCAGCGCAAGCATCACCCCATGCTCTCGAGACGAAGATCGACTTCGTACTCCTGCAGCGCTTCGAGCATCGCATCAAGTCGGCCAGCCATGATCATGGGTAGCGGGAACTGCTGTTCGATACGGTGATCCGTCACAATCGATTCTTTCCATCGATAGGTGCGGACTTTTTCGGCGCGGCCGCCCGAGCCGATGATCGATTTTCGTTCCGAACTGCGCTTCGCCTCCGCGAGCGCGCGGCGACCTTCGTAGACGCGAGCACGGAGTAGTCTCCAAGCTTTCTCGCGGTTTTGCCCCTGACTTCGCGTGTCTTGCATGCGGACTTCAATCTTGGTTGGCATGTGAATGAGATGCACACAGGTTGCGACCTTGTTCACGTTTTGGCCGCCTGGGCCTTGCGCGGTCGTCAAGATTTCTTTGACTTCGCTCGGGTCCACTTCCGATTCAACCTCTTCGGGTTCTGCGAGAATCGCCACGGTCGCGGTCGAAGTGTGGACGCGTCCCTGCGCTTCGGTGGCCGGCACTCGCTTCACTTGATGCGTACCGCCCTCGAATGCGAGCGCCGCATACACGCCTTCACCATCGATTGATGCAATGGCTTGCGTCATGCCGCCGACATCGCCCGGTTTCGTTTCGAGCACTTCGAACTTCCAGCCGCGACTCGCGGCGAAGGCGCGATACATTTCAAACATTTCGCCCGCGAAGAGGGCGGCTTCGAGCCCGCCCACACCGGCGCGGACTTCGAGGACGATGCTCCCGATACTCGACTCTTCGCTCGTGGCAATCTGCCGTCGGAGCGTGCGAATGATGTTCGCTTGCCTTTGGAGAAGTTCAACGCGCTCGGCGGCTGCGAGCCGCGCAAGTTCGCGATCACCCGCCGATTCAAGCGCGAAAAGTCCCTGCAACTCTTGATCCAGTTGCGTGAGCGTGCGCCACGGAAGAAGGGACGCTTCCAGTGCTCGGCGACGGCGCGCGATCACGCCCATTCGTTTGTGGTTGGTGTGCGTTTCCTCGTTCTGCATCTCCAACGCAAGCGCGGCATCCTCCTCGGCAAGTGCAGAGAGAATGCGTGTGAGAGATTCTGGAACGGCAATCGTCACGGTTGCAAGGAGAACGGAGTGCGGAGGAGAAAGCAAACAGCCGCTCCCGAAGGAGCGGCTGTGTGAGACGACTGTGGTGAGGCACTACTTCTTCTTGGCGTTGTCGAAGTACTTCCCGGCGAACTTCTTCTGGAATCGCTCGACGCGACCGAGGGTGTCAACGAAAGACTTCTGTCCGGTGAAGAATGGATGTGAGCCACTCCACACTTCGACATTGAGCGAGGGCACGGTTGCGCCGACGGTCATGACGACCTCGCCGCGGAAGGTGACCTTGCATTCAGGGTAGTACTTAGGGTGGATGTCCTGTTTCATTTCGAGAAGTCTCAGCCGCGCTCGCGCCCGACTTGGGCGTGTTGCGAGGGACGGAGATTCTATCCGCGCACTCGCGATTCGCAAAGGGGTATTTGCGAGTTCTGACGACTCAATCGGCATGCACCTCGACCTCGGAGGCGTGTCGTCCGCGAGCCTCAAAGGCGAGAATGCGGGTGTCGCAGCGAAACTTCGGCTGACACTGGCGCCGCAATCTCCATCTCAGGTCCCCGACGGCTTCCGGGCCGGCGGCGGTGCGTCATGGCGTATAAAGTCATTGCTGAAAGAATGTTACGATGGTCTTGGATGGACAACGACTCATCCTCGAATGGGTCTACGCGCGTGTTTTTTTGGATGTTTCTTTGGTTGCCGCGGAGCGAACGCAGAATTTCACCAAGATTTCTGCTCGACAAGCCGGAGTCGGGTTGGCATACTTCCACGGTCGACGAAACTTCTGCGATTGCCGCAGGCGTCGATAGCACCGACGCTCGATTCCTTGCCCGAGTCTCCGCACGGTTCAGTCCTCCTCTATCGGGCATGTTTGAGTTGAGACCGCGATGAAGCTCTATGTCGGGAACCTGT
>SXUJ01000068.1 GCA_005790565.1 Planctomycetia bacterium | reverse complement strand
TTCTCGCGTGAATCGCACGCAGCGCGTGCACATGATGCAGCGATCGCTGTAGAGCAGGATGTTTGGTCCAACATCCTTCTTGGGGTTCTTGATCTTCGCCTCTTCAAAGCGCGACTCGCTGCGACCGTACTCATAGGAGTAATCTTGAAGGTGGCACTCGCCCGCCTGATCACAGATGGCGCAATCCACCGGGTGATTGATGAGCAGGTACTCCATCACCGCCTTCTGATTCGCGACAGCCTTGGGGCTATCGGTGTAGACCACCATGCCTTCCGCCGCCGCCTGCTGACAGGTGGGCACGAGCTTGCCGAGGTACTCGAGCTTGCTCGTTCGCGGATTGATGCTCCACACTTCCGCGAGGCAGATGCGGCAGTTCGCTACAACCGACAGCGACTCGTGGTAGCAGTAATGCGGAATCTCCACTTGCGCATCGAGCGCCGCCTGCAGAATGGACTGCCCAGGCTTGAATGAGATCTTGCGTCCGTTGAGCGTCAGTTCGGGCATGGGGGTCGGATTGTAGAGGAGAGCCGCAGCCTTGCACGCTCCAACTTCTCGACTCCACCTACCCATGCGCAGGCGAAGTCGCGCCCTTGAGCGCGGCTGCAGGAAGCGAGTGAATCACGCGCGGATGGAGGAAGATCAGCGTCAATCTCACCGCCCCCCGCACGGACGGGTATTGCTGCTCCACGATGTCTCGATAGGCCTCGAGTTGCAGGCGATGATGCTCGCCCTGCGCAACGACTTCTTCGGCGCTGATCCGATCCGTCTTGTAATCGATGACCTCCGCGCTCGTCCACGCGCCAAGCTTGCCGTGCAATACCAATCGGTCGATCGACCCAGTGCGCAGTGCGCCAAGCGCGCTGCCTCGCCCGACATGCACAAACGCTCGTTCCCGAAGCGCGACGCTCGTGCTCCCCTCGATCGCCGCCGGAATTGCCAAGAAGGTACGAAGTTCTGTCCAACCTGCGACAAGCGTCTCGACCGACGCAATCTCCGTCTCCAACCAATTCGAGTCGCGTTCAGGCAGGATGCGGCCCAGGCGCTCCGTGATCTGCGCGCGCGCATCAACCTCAAGCGCGAAGGAGCTCGACTCACGGAGCCACTCGATACTTCCGAGCACTTCATGTGCAACGACTCCGCGATGCCGCGCGTCAAAGCCCGCGCGCATGTACTCCGGTCCCCGATCCTCGGCTGGATCATCCTGCTCCGTCAACGCATACGCGGCCGTCGCCTTGCGCGTTCGTCCACCGCGCGAGGGCGGGCACACCACTCGCAGCACTGTCGGTGCTAGTGCGGCATCGGACGCAGCACGCTCGATGAATGACGAGCCACTCGCGAGTGGCTTCCCAAACAAACTGCGCGTGACGCACTCCGTCGTGCTCGCATCAAGATCGGGAGCAAGCGCGGAGTACACGACACTCGCGAGCGCCTTGTAGTACAAGCCATCGACCGTTTTCGACTTGGGCGCTCCAACTGGACGCGCCATTACAAACTCAAGGTAGGACTTCGCGCGAGTCGCGCCAACATAGAGCATCGACAGCCGCTCCTCGAAGTTTGCCCGACGCGTCTCATCCATGACACTGTCATAGGCAGGACCGAGTTTCAACGACTCAGGGAGGCCGCGCAGAACTCGGGATGGGCGCCCAGTACTCCCGCGCTCGACGCCAATCGTATTCGGCCGCGAGAGCTTTCCCGACAACTCTGAGACGATGACGGCGTCCCATTCGAGCCCCTTCGATTGATGGAAGTTCACGACTTCGATCGCTGCTTGGGAACCCGCGACGCTCTCGTCATTCACACGACTCGTCGACGCTGCGAAAGCCAATTCCCCGAGACTTCGAGCACCGCGAGGGCCGGTGGATGCTTCGAGTTGCTCGACGAGCGCGGCGAGTTGCGTCAATCGAAGTCGATCGCGTTGCGAGAGGAGGTCTTGTGCATCAAGTCGCACGCGAACCGTATCAATCCATCGCGCAACCCCCGCCTCGAGAATCTCGCGACACAACGCGATTGACGCCTCCTCGCGTGCATGAGACCTCGCGCGGGTCGGGAGCAGCGTGATCGGCAATCGAAGCAGCGCTCCGAGTGGGCTCGAAACGACATTGAACAGCGCGGGAAGATCCTGAGAAGCATGCGCGAATCGCAGTGCATCGAGCACTGCATTCGCCGCAGTCGAATCCTCAAGTGATCCCCCACCGCGACCTGCCGCATCAAGTCCTGCCTCTCGCAATGCCTGCACAATGCGACCAACAA
The DNA here is from genome assembly GCA_005790565.1 of Planctomycetia bacterium. Classification (GTDB taxonomy): domain Bacteria; phylum Planctomycetota; class Phycisphaerae; order Phycisphaerales; family SM1A02; genus F1-140-MAGs142. Next base: position 21,479 of record SXUJ01000068.1, on the reverse strand, counting down.
ACGCATTCGACGCGACGATGACCGCGATGCGACCCGCACGAGCATCCACGAGTTTGCGCGCGCTCGCGATAATCGCCTTGATCAACTCGTTCTGGATCGCCGCGCCCCCCTTCAGGGTACGGGTGAGCGTCAAACGCACTTCCCCTTCTGGTAGCGCTCGCAAGTGCTGGGCCGATTCGTGTGGCGCGAAACTCTTGCGCCAGGAAGTCGCGGCCGCGACTCGATCAAACTGCACCACCGCAGGATTACTCGCAATGTCTGTGAAAAGCGCGTTGACGCACTCGACGATCGCGCGGTGGCTCCGGTAGGTTGTCGCGAGCGTCCTCCTCTCGAAGTGGCGGGAGAAGTCTTCCCCATCGGCGAATCGATGCTTGAGTTCTCGCAAGAGGCTCGGCTCTCCGCCGCGCCATCCGTAGATCGACTGCTTCACATCACCCACGCAGAAGAAACTTGCGCCCATCGCGCCTGCTCCGTTTCCCACGCTCGGCGGTTGACACACCAGCGTCGTCGCAAGTGGGCGAAGCGCGTCCCACTGCAGGAGACTTGTGTCCTGAAACTCGTCGAGCAAGAGGTGGGTTGTTGCACCGAAAGGATTCGGTTGCTTTGCCTTCCCGGACGCCGAGGCATTGGATGCGATCCAGTCTGCAACGACAGCCTCCGCATCACGCGCCACCGAATCGAAGGTCGTCAGGCCCCGCTCACGCAACACCGAGCGATACGCCGCGTCGTACCTCTCAAGCAGGATGCGCGTTGAGCGCGTCCGTTCAATGTAAATGCGTTCGAGGGCGCACTTCATCATCGCATCGAGTTCGCCAAGCGGCTGTGTGAGTGCATCAGGGAGGACAGCGCTGAAGTACCTCGCGGGCGAATTCTGCGTTGCGGCAGCCACATTTTTGAGAAGCGTCGAACCACTCAGCGACCTCCAATTCACAAAGTCCGCCGGATCTGCCGCCGCGCGTCGGAGCGACTGTTCCATTTTTTTGGTGTAGTGATCGTGAGTTTTCTGCGCGACGCCTGCCACCCTTCGATCGCTCGATCCATGCATCTGACCGATTGCCGCCTCGATCCGCTCTCGCACCGAGTCTATGTCCACGCGAGTTGGGAACGCAGCGTCGGACGGCCACTGCCAAGCCGACTCCGCAGCGCTGCGGTAGATCGGAAGTAAGTCCTTCAATTCAGTCGCGATCGCTGGCACAATGCTTCGACTCAGTCGACCTGCAAGAATGCCCTTCACGGCTTCAAAAAGCTCGGTCGCGTCCGTTGGATGTTGAAGCGCGTCGCGGAACATCCGCACCACCGCATCGTGCGCGATTCCCTCTAGTTCGTGCGCGTCCGCGGGAGCCTTCGCCCGCAGCACGCCCGCGCTTGAACGGGAGACGATCTGCGCGAACATGCTGTCAATCGTCCCCACGCGAAGCAACAAGATCGAATCGAGCAATCGCGCCAGGAGTCTGTGGACGGCTGTGAGGTTCGTGGCTGGCGTGCCCTGCGTTTCGCTCATCGCCTTGGCGAGTGCCTCGAATTCATCGGGGGAGACCGCCGCGCGCGCGATTCGACCAAGAATGCGATCACGGATTTCGCCAGCGGCCTTGCGCGAGAAGGTGGTGGCGAGCACGCTGTCGACTGGCGCTCCCGCGATGAGCAACGCAATCGCGCGTGTGGAAAGTTGGTAGGTCTTGCCACTTCCCGCACTGGCGCTAATCACGGTGTGCGCGAAGGTTGGTGATGGAACCGTTCCATTCGTCTGCGTCATGACTCCGCCTCCGTGGCCGGATCACTCTCCGCCGCCTCGCCTGCTTCTCGCTGTTGTTGCGCAAACAACTCCTCGGCGCGCACGATCGTTGCGCGACAAATGGTTCGGTACTTGTCGAACTCCTCGATGATTTCAAGCGGCTCTGGCCTTGGTTGCAGCGTCCGCATCCTGTGCGCGATCTCCTTCGCCAAAGCAAGCGCCTCCTGGTCAGCGGATTCTTCCCACGATGCGATCGACTCAAGCGTGGCGCCGCCCGCAGGCAGGATGATGTACCCAACCTCGACCCCGATCTTCGGCTCGGCGGCATCGTCAAGTGGCATGAACCGCTCCCAAGTGCTGCGGCCGAGCGCGCGGTACAGCGGCAACTGCAGGTTGAACCAAGTCTCCACGGTCTTGGTCCCCTTCACGAACTTCACATGATCGACATCGGCCGTCTTGTTCACATTGTCGAAGGACTTGAAGTCCAACAGACGCACGACGCGCTGCGCCTCGTTGTACTCGACTCGATCAACCTTTCCGCTGACCTCGACCGTCGAGCCATCCTCAAGGGTGAGAGAAGCGTTGAACGGGGCCTCGACCGCGAGAATCTTAAAACCCTCGGCGAAGGATCGATGTTGCCACACTGCAAACGCGTCGAGTCGACGGCGCATCTCCGAGCCCTGAAAGAGCATCTCCGCTCCAGACTCGTCGATTCCGTTCTCTTGGAAGTACGCTTTGAGCGAAGCGTGCAACGCATTTCGGATCTGGACAACCGTCCATGCGCGATGCGCGGCGAACGATTCGTCAACTGTCTCGCGAGTCTGTTCTGCCATCGGCGGGAATGCGAGTTCAATACTCTTGTGCAGCGCCGTACCAAAGTCCGCCATCGAGAGTTCGGAAGTCACCTCGCCTAATGGTTCAAGTCGCTCCGCACGCAAGAGGTGCCAGCGATAAGGGCATGCGATGAAGCTCTTGAAATCAGTGACGCGCAATCCTCGATCGCGCGGATACGCACGAACTTCGGGCAGTGCATCGAAAGGGCTCCGTAACGGCGCGTTCGCATTCGATGCGAACTGCACTCGCGACTCCAACTTTCGCGCATCGTCATCGAAGAATCGAACGGCGCGCGCCGCGACGACTGCATCGCTCCCTCCGAAGATCATTGGACTCGGCAACAACCCATCGCCCGAGACATCCACGCGCGGACAGAGTAGGAGAAGTCGCCCCCCATCCGTGTCACTGCTCGCGCCACCAAGTCGCTCCTTCAATTGGGAGAGGAGAAATCCATCTCGTGCGCGACGATGTTGCGTGCTTGGAAGCGAGAGCTTCGCCCGCAGTCGTGTGGGAAGCAGTCCCGTCTCCACGGGTACACCCGGAAGCGCTCCCGCGTGCACGCCAATGAGCGCAACTCGTGTCGCTGGATCAAACGGCAGTTCGAGCCAACCGACGGTTTCGATCGCATCCTCACGCACTTCCATCGGCAACGCCGTTTGCGTCAAGAATTCCTTGAGCAACGCGAGGGCAACGAGCGGCGTGCAACTCTGCGGCCCTCCTTCAAACCCGAGTTCGAAGCGCTGCAGTTCTGCAAGCACCATCCGCGCAGCCGCATCCTCGGTGTCCCATTCTCCACTTCGAAGATCCAACTGACGAAGAGCGTGACCCACGATGCGGCCAACACGGGCAAATGCACTCATGGGAACTCGTTCGTTCGAATCGTTCTGGTCCTGCAGCGCGCGGATCTGCAGAATGATGTCGAGCGGGAAGGTCATGATTCCCTGTGCGACTTCGTTCTCTTCGATGTACTCAAGAATCCGCTGCGTACTCCATCCCATGTATCCCCGGGGATCGGTGATCCACCGACCTTCGTCGGCAAAGAGCTTCCCAAACACCGGCCCTCGCAGGAGAGCGCAGAGTGCGGGCACCGCGCGCGATGCGTCCGAGCTGAGCGAATGATCAAGATCCAAGAGTGCGCGTCCGATCAGCGTCTGAGAAAGCAGCTTCCCTTTCGGAAGATGGAGCGTCATGCCATGCGATGCCGCAATGCGCGCCACAGGCTCAGCGAACTGCTCGTCGACAACTCCAATGGTGATGTCCTCCACGCAACAAGAATCCGCGCCTTGTGCCGAATCACTGATCCACGCAAGCAGGCGTGTTGCGATTTCATCTGCATCCTCGCAGGGCGCCAACGCGGCGTGCGCAAAGTCGATCCCGCACGCGAATGATGCATCGGGCACGCCAAACGCGTCGAACCGAGATGCTTGTGCCTCTGGGGCGAAGATACATGCCGTCACCGTCGCGCCACTCAACGCGAGCGCATGGCGCAATCTTGGCTGGATTTCGGTGATACCAATGAGAACCACGCGATCAAACTGCCCCGACCCCTTCGACAGCGCATCGATCGTTCGCGCGTCGCGAGTGGACACTAGATTCCGCGCGGCCAACCATGCACGCACGATCTTCAGTAGCGCTTGCACGCTCGACCAATGTTCAACCAGCGCAATATCGCCGAGGCCTTGCGCGGCATCGATCACCTGCTGCGGAGTCAAGCACGCGCTTTCGAGTTCGCCGAGTGCATGCAGTGGCACACGGGTGGCTTCGAATCGCTCAATGAGACTGGCATCCGAAGCCCCGTCCGTCAATGACCTCGCGCGCGCATTCGAGAGCGCATGCGCCCACGCGAGCCGCTCCATTTCAGGCGACGCCATGCGGAATCCTTCGGCCAGCCTCGCCGGAGCAAGGAGCAACTCTTCCACCCATCGCGGAGTCGTGACTGCGCTCGGAAGAAGCGGCTGCTCTCCCGCCGTTTCGGCAAGCGCGCGCAGAAACAATCGCCGCGCGCGTGCACCAGGCAACACGACAAGCGTGCGCGAAAGATCGATGGCTCCGGAAGCGTCACGCGAAGGAGCCGGATGATCACTTGTGCCGTGGAGCAGAAACCGAGCCGCGAGAGCCACCGGTGAAGTGGCTGTGAGATCCACGCCTGGGCAGGGCGTTCGCAAGAACACCCGATGAACACGCGGGGCATGCGCAGACGAGCAACTTCGAGTGGCGTCATCCATATCTCTTTGACCCATCCAATCTCACTTCTGTGGCAGGATTGTACGACTGCTCGCGTCGGTCGTCGATTTCAAAGTTCTGAAGCGGAGTGAAATGCTCCCCTCCGTCGTTTCAACATCGATCAACTCAACGCGCCGACCGTCGCCGAGGTCAAACGAAACGGCGGCACCTTGCGCAACTTGCGCTTCAAGGGAGGGGTCAAGCGTCTGCCCAAGCAGCCAGGCTCCAATTCCAGGCAAAGGCAAACGGCCAATCGCGGCGCTCACGCCTTCGACCCGGAGGCGAGGTGCCACTCCGTCGGCAATCACTGCCAGTCGTAGCACCACGCTCAGGCTGAACGGCCCGACCGGCCTCACAATGCATAGCCCACGACGACTTGCACAGAGCACGAGGTCGCTCGCTGCCTCAAGCTGCTTCAATGCTGGATCGTGCGCGATCCATTTCGGGAGTCGCGTCGAAAGCCAAGCGTTCACATCGTCGACTTCGATGGAGATCGCCCACGGCAACTCCTCCTTTCGCACGAATCGAATCTGCGACGCGATGCCGCGCTCGAGAAGTTCCGCACGACGGACTGCATCTTGAGGCATGCCTCCAACCGACGAGGGCGGAACCAACGCCAACACGAGCGCGCAAAGCAGAATCCCCCATACCATTGCGAAGAGCAGCCGCGTGACGCGCCGAGCGACCACGGTCACTCGTACCGCTTTACCACGAGTGTGTCGTTCTGGCCGCCAAATCCAAAACTGTTTGAGAGGCAGATGTCGACCTTAGCCTTGCGCGCGACATTGGGCACATAGTCGAGGTCGAGCTCTGGATCAGTCGTGTTGTAGTTGATCGTCGGAGGCAGCATGCCGTCGCGAATCGCGAGAATACAGGTGATGAACTCGACCGCGCCCGCCGCAGCGATCAAGTGTCCCATCATGCCCTTGATGGAACTCATCGGAATGTCCTTGGCGTGCTCACCAAACACGCGCTTCACGCCGCGCGTCTCGATGGAATCGTTTTCCTTGGTGCCGGTGCCGTGCGCGCTGATGTAGTCAATCGCGGCCCGACCGTCGCTCCGGCGAGCAAGCGGATCAATACCCGCCTGCGCGAGCGCTTGATGCATCGAGGCCGCGCCACCGCGACCTTCCGGCTGAATATCAGTGATGCGGAATGCATCCGCGCTCGACCCATAGCCAACCACTTCGGCAAGCGGCGTCGCACCGCGCGCAATCGCGTGCTCCAGTCGTTCAAGCACGACCATGCCGCTGCCTTCGCCCATCACGAATCCATCGCGCGTTGCATCAAACGGTCGCGACGCCTTCGTCGGATCGCCTTTGGATGTCGAAAGCGCGGTGAGGCGATTGAAGCCAGTCACGCCGAGCACATGAATCATCGTGTGCGTGCCGCCACTCACCATCACATCCGCGTCGCCCCGAAGAATGAGCGAATACGCTTCGCCAATCGCCTGGGTACTGGCCGCACATGCCGTGAGACAATTGAGCGCGGGACCACGAATCCCAAACTCTCTCGCAAGGTGCGCGAGCGGCATGTTCGGCTCTTGCTCCACCTCGCGCATTTGTTCAAGGCACTTGTGCGCGACATCCGCCCAACGCGCCGCGTCAAGTTTCGTTGCGCCGTCTTGCCACCCCGCGAGGTTCGCGGCGGCGTACTGATCGAAGTCGAGTACGCCCTCACCCGCGCCCAGGTAGAGACCAACTCGTTTTCGGTTGAGCGAGGCGTGTCGAGCGAGCCCGGATTGCGCCCACGCTTGACTTGCCGCACCGAGCGCGAATTGTGAGTTCAGTCCGGCCGTCGCATGCACTCGCGCATCCGCGACGAACTTCGCAACATCGTAATCTCGCACTTCCGCTGCAAATGTCGTGGGAAAAGTGCGCGCGTCAAACCGAGTGATCGGTCCCATGCCGCTCTCGGAGCGCATGAGTCGTTGCCAAGTCGCGTCGATGCTGTGGCCAAGAGGCGTGATCCACCCCATGCCGGTGACGACGACGCGATGCGAGTCCGTTCGTGTGCTCATGCGACACCCTGACTCTCGTACCGCGAGATGATCGCGGCACTGTTTTGTCCGCCCAAGCTCGGCGAGAACACTAATACATGTCGTAACGCCACCGACTGTGACGCCGCTGCGATCGCGCACACTCCAGGCGTGCATTGCGAATTCAACCGTGCGGGCAATCGCTGTTCGATGACACACTTCGCCGCAACCGCAACCGCAATGGCGCCAAACCCTGCAACCGTCGCGCCGATGTTGGGCGCAAGGGTGACGAGCGGCAGCGTGGTCGCCCGTGTGCCGAAGACGCGAGAAAGCGCGTCCGCTTCGATCGCGTCAATCGCAGAAACGCCACAGCCGTAGGGAATCGCCGCGTCGATGTCATTCGCCGAGAGTTGCGCGTCTCGCAATGCCGCTTCGATGGCATCCGCGAGTGATTCACCATTCGCGCCAGGAACGAGGCCGACGGTGTCTTCGCAAAACGACTGCGATGCGCCGGTCCCCGAGAGCATCGCGAGCACCCGCGCGCCGCGACCGAGCGCCGAGTCAAGTGCTTCAAGCACGAGGATGCCACCGCCCTCACCGACAAGCGAGCCTGCCGCATTGGGATCGAACGGCCGTACGGCCGTTGTTGCATCTGCGTCCACCGGGCAGTGCGCGAGACGATTCGCCAATTCTTGGCGGAGATACGCCATCGGATTCAGCTTGCTGTCCGCGCCGCCCGAAAGGCACGCGTCCGCCGCGCCGCGTTCGATCACCCGTTGACTCTCGGCGAGGCTCAATCCACTTGACGCCTCGTTGCAGGTAATCGTGTTCGAAGGGCCTTGGCAATCGTGAATGATTGTCACATGACAGGCGAGCATGTTTGGCAAGTACTTCAACAGCCAGAGAGGCGTGAGGTCTTGCATCCCCTGCTGCCCCCACTTCTGCGCATCAAACTGCTGCTGTTCGCCCTTGGAAGTCCACAGGGCTGCGGTCAGTTCGTCTAGATCCGCGGCAATAAGCCCCGCTCCGATCTGGCAACCGAAACGGTTGGGCTCGATGGTTGGCGGGGAGTCTGGATCGGTACCGCGCGTTGTGAGGCCCGCATCGCGCACCGCTGTGAGCGCGGCGCTGACGGCAATCTCGATGTCTCGCGCCATCACCTTCGTCGCCTTGCGGTAACTCTTCAGCACGAACTCCTTCACATCGAAGGACTCTGGCAACTCGGCACCGCACGCAGCCCGAAACCCACTCGCGTCAAACGCGCGAATAGGCGCCAACGCGGAGCGCCCCTCCACGAGAGCCGCCCAAAGCGGTTCGATGCCAAGACCAAAGGCCGTAGCAGGTCCAAGACCTGTGAGAACAACGCGTCGCCGCTGCATAGGGCGCGAAGTGTACCTGCTTGAGCGTCCGCGACTTGCGCATCCGTTTGAGCGGGAGCATGGAGTTCTGCCGTGCCAGAGCGCACGGACAAACTCCATTGCTCCCTTTCGACGCCGACGGGGCGAGTGAATCGCCACCGTCGGCGATCGAGCTCCGTGCGTCGGATTGAGTCGCGAACCATGCGCGGCATCCGTTGGAGCGAGGCTTGCGGACGTCGACCTAGTGTTTGGAACCCGAACCATGTCGCCTTGAGATCAGCATGGCAAGTTCGAGCGATTGCTCGTAGTTGAGTCGAGGATCGACGCTTGAGCGATAGGCGCGAGAGAGATCGTCGTCGGTCAAACCGCGCGCGCCTCCGGTGCATTCCGTGACATCCTCTCCGGTCAATTCAATGTGCACGCCTGCGAGCACCGTGCCCTCGTTTCGATGGATCTCGAACGCCTGCTCCACCTCGGCGAGGACATGCGCGAACTTCCGCGTCTTCACGCTTCTGCCCGCCCAGTTTCCACTGGTGGGGACGACCGTTTCCGTGTTGCCGTGCATCGGATCACAGACCCAAACCACAGCGAGTCCCGCATCGGTCACGGCGCGCACGAGGCGAGGAAGGCCATGACCGATCTGATGGGCGCCAAAGCGAGTCACGAGCAAGACTCGGCCCGCCTCATTACTCGGATTGAGCGTGCGAATCGTGCGCAGGAGCGCTTCCGCTCGCGTGTCGGGACCGATCTTGACGCCGATCGGATTCGCAAGACCCCTGCAGAACTCGATATGTCCGCCATCCGGATCACTCGTGCGAAGTCCAACCCACGGTACATGCGTCGAGAGATTGAACCAGCCTTCGCGGCGCGGCACTTGGCGCGTCAGCGCTGATTCATATTCAAGTAGGAGCAACTCATGACTCGTATAGAAGTCGACGCGCTGCATGGCGAGAATCGCGCCACCCGCGAGCGACTCCATGAAACGCAAACTCTCGCCGATGGAGTCCACCATGTGTTGGTACTCCTTCGCAAGCGGCGAGTGCTTCACGAAATCGAGATCCCAATTTTCTGGATGATGGAGATCAGCGAACCCCCCGTCGACAAGCGCGCGGATGAAATTCAGCGTCAGCGCACTGCGTTCATATCCTCGAAGGAGCAAGGTGGGATCGGGCGTCCGCGCCGCAAGCGTGAACTCTGGCCGATTTACATTGTCCCCACGAAAACTAGGCAACTCGACGCCCTCGCGCGCCTCCAGTGCCGCGCTGCGCGGCTTCGCGTACTGGCCTGCAAAGCGCCCGATGCGAATGATCCGTTTGCGCGTCCCGTGAACAAGCACGAGACTCATCTGCAAAAGAATCTTGAGCCTCGCGGCAATCGCTGCGGAAGTGCAATCCGCGAAGTTCTCCGCACAATCACCGCCCCAAAGTATGAACCGTTCACCACGCGCTGCTTCCGCAAACGCCCCTTTGAGCGCCTCGATTTCGTAACTCGTCACCAATGGTGGAAGCGCGGACAGTTCACCAAGCGTCTGCGCGAGCGCTGCCGAGTCAGGGTAGTGCGGTTGCTGCACCGTTGGTCGAGCGCGCCATGACGAGGGCGACCAGTCCGATGGCGCTCCGGTCCCGTGCAAGGATGAAGCGCTTGGCGAAGTTTGGGCGTTCCCAGGGTTCATGGACTCCTCCTATCGGCTTAGGGGCGGATCCCATGAGCATCCGCGGCAGATTTTTTGCGCCGAATCTTGAGCGCTCGCGCGTGAATCTTGAGTGCTCGCGACTTGGAATCCGCGCCAAGCCGCAGATTCCTCGCTCGCTTTGGTACAGCCTCGCCGGCAGCGCCGGCATTCGGCTGGGCGAGTGGTTGTGCACTCACTCGCCGGCAGAATCCGCATTCGGTTGGGCGGATGTGTTGGACGAACGCAATCCACCACGCAGTAGCTCGCCATGCGCCGGTGCCGATTCACTCGGCCCGGCGGCGTCCAAAGGGAGCAGTGGAATTTGTCCGCGGCTTTGCGCGGCAGAATTCCACGCTCCCGCTCAAACGGATGCGGGCGACAGGAATTGAACCTGCACGGGGTTTAGCCCACGGGAACCTAAATCCCGCGCGTCTGCCAGTTTCGCCACGCCCGCAGCGACCTCAGAGGCCTTGTCAGAGTCAGGATTGTACGAAGTCGTGGGCAAGCGCCGAAGAGTCTCTCCACCGGCGCTTGCGCGCCCGAGAGTTCTCCATGAACGCAAGCCAAAAGGCCGCCGCCAACATCGTCCCTCTACTCGCGCGACTGCTGCTCTTTCTCGCATTCGTCCCGCCCGGATGGCATCACCTGATGGACATCGCCGTGTTCGACCCCGCGTCGACCGCACGATTGGTAGAGATTGGCGCAATCGATCCAGGCACGAACACCGGTCGCTGTCTGCACGAGATGACGCTCGCGTTCGACGCTTACGGAGTCACCCGGCCAGAAATCGCCGCGTGGGCGGTGGGTGTGTTCGAACTTGTCGGCGGAGCGCTTCTCGTTGCTGGGCTCTTCAGTCGGCTCTGGGCCGCGGGCCTTCTCCTCTGGGGATGCGTGCAGTTCTGGCTCACCTCCGTCCCTGGACTTGATGGCACCTGGTTCTTTGGGACCCCTGAACCAGATCTCAATCGCGCATTCGCGCAACTAGGCCTCCTTGTACTTGCGCTTGGCGTTGTCCTTACGGGACCAGGTGCGGCGAGCATGGATCACTTTCTCTTCCGAGGCGGGAAGGGCAAAGCCGGCAAGAGCGCGCCTGCGTGATGAACGAGCGATGCCCGACTCCGTAGGATGTACCTACGGCTCATGACGCGTCTTCACGCACCCACTCGCAACCCCGAACGCTCGCTCACCGACGCGGACATTGCGTTCCTTCGACGACTCGGTTCTCCCACGGCGAAGCGCACGAACGGATTGATCGCAACCTCGCTCGGAAGCATCGCGATCCACGCCATGCTCGCGGTCATTGCACTCACGACCGTCGTTGGCATCAGCACGCTCACAGCGCCGCGGCAGTCTCCAATCGTCATCGCGGCAGACTTTCTCGATCCGGGACTTCGTGAGGAGGCGCGTGTTGCTATCGGTGCGCCGAGTGCGGCGAGAACGAGCACTCACATCCAATCTCCTAGCAACGCGGTGAGCGGAGCACTCGCCGCGAAGGTGAAGGCACTCAGCGATGGTGCCGCCGGAAACGCTGCGCTTGAAGCCGTCGAGCGCCGGTATCGAGGCGGAGGAGGAGGCGATGGACTCGAAGGTCCGAGCCGCGGCGTTGCGACTTTCGCGGGACTTACCGCGCAGAACGCCGCGAAGATCGTCTATGTCGTGGACGCAAGTGGTTCCATGATCGCCACGCTCCCGATCGTCATCGCGGAGTTGGATCGATCGATCGCGCAACTTGATCCCGGTCAGGAGTTCAGCGTCTTTTGCTTCCAGAAGAACGCCACCATCGTGCTTCCACCGCAAGGAAAACTGCGCGCGTCAAGCCCTGCATCGCGCGACTCGTGCGTGCACTGGTTGCAAGGGTCGGTGAAACCGCAAGGTCGATCGAGCCCACTCGATGCCTTGAAAAGGGCGCTCGCGCTGAAACCGGATGTCATCTTCCTCCTCTCCACCAACATCACAGGTTCGGGGCAATTCGAACTCGATCGAGATGCGATCCTGGATGCGCTTGAACGGATGAATCCTCGCAACGCCGACGGCGCGCGCCGAACCGTGATTCAATGCGTGCAGTTTCTCGAAGCAGATCCCGCCAAGACCCTTGAGGCGATCAACCGCGCACATGGAACGCCGGGCGGATTCCGAACGCTCACTCGGAAAGACCTTGGACTCGAATGAACCCACCCCACCTCCCTCTCTACCTTCCCTTGCGCACGCGACAGACGCGCCGACTCACGTCACCACTCGCCATTGCGGCATGCCTCGTCTGCGCGTCGTCGGCGAGCGCTCAGGACGCCGTAACGGCACCGAGCTTCGGGTCGATCTTCTTCTGGAGTTGCAATGCCGACGGCTCGATTGAGTGGATCGGCAGTGCAATGATCTGGGCGCTCATCCTCATGTCGATAGCGAATGTAAGCCTCTCGCTCACCCTCTGGCGCGAAAACCAAGAGGCACTCGTGATGCCACCGCGCGTCCTCGGGGAGTTCCGTGATCGACTGCAGTCCGGTCGTTACCGAGACGCGATTGACCTTGCAGCTATCGAGAGATCCGATCTCGCGCGCACACTTCGCGCCGCACTCACGCAAGCGCCTGCTGGCGCCGAAGCGATGGTGCGCGCGGCCGAGGAGCAGGCGGATGTGTTACTCGCCGAGCGGCTCCGAAGGATCGAACGACTCAACATCCTCGGACAAGTTGCGCCGATGATCGGCCTCTTCGGCACGGTCTACGGCATGATCGTTGCGTTCATGGTGATCGCGTCGACCGGCGGAAGCGCGGATCCTGTCATGCTCGCTGGCGGCATCGGAACGGCGCTCGTCACCACATTCTGGGGACTCCTCATCGCGATTCCCGCGACGGCGGTGTATGCACTCGTTCGCAATCGTGCGATTGCCCTGAGTGAGGGAACCCTTGGCAGCGTCGAGGAAATGCTCGCGCTGTTCCGACCCAAGCCAACACCCGAGAATGCGGAGTCGAAGTCGTAACTCGGAGGGAGTTCTGCACGGATGGCCCGAAGAGCACTTCCACCCATAGCACGAGTTGAGGCGAACCTCACACCGATGATCGATGTGAGTTTCCTCCTCATCGTGTTCTTCGTGCTCGTCTCGCGCATCGGTGAAGTGGAACGCGCTCCGCTTGAGCTTCCCGAAGTTCGCGCGGGTGCGGCTGAGCAGGGCCGCGAGGAAGCGCGGGTCGTCTTGAGCGTCCTGCCTGGGATTGATGGAAAGGCGCGCGGCTATCGCCTCGATCTCGATGAGTTCCCCGCAGATCCCGACGGGCTCGTGATGCTCACCGAAGCATTGAGTGCACTCTACCGGGGCAATCCAGCGCTCGCGGTCAATCTTCGAGCAGATCAATCGACGCACTACGAGTGGATTTCGCCTTGTTTTCGAGCCGCCACCACCGCCGCAACGCTTGCGGCCAACGCTGCCGACGCACCAGTCGAAGGCATTGTGCCTCGCATGAATCTGGTCGTCACAAGTGAGAGTTCGAGATTCGGGGGCGCCCAGTGAAACCGAGCATGCGACACGCGCGCGTCCGAAGCGAACTCCGAGGCAACGCGTCGCCGTTTCGTGTGCAGCTCGCGATCACACCGATGATCGATGTCACTTTCCTCTTGCTCATCTACTTCTTGCTCACGACGAACTTCTCCGTGGATGAGAAACAGTACCGCACGACACTGGCGCCTGAAGAGCGCGCAAGCACCTCGGAGGAGATTGCGCTTGAGCAAGACCCCCTTCGCATCCGACTCTCCGCCGGTCGCCCGCCGAGACTGCTCGGCCCCTATCGACAACCCACAAGTGAACTCGACCTCGAACAATTCTTGAGCGACGCGCTCGCGATGGAGGGGCGAACGGACGCGCTCTTTCGAAGTGATCATCCGATCCTCGTTCTTCCCGACAGCGATGTGCCATGGGAGCATGTGGTGGTTGTGTTCGATGCGATTGTGCGGAGTGGATACACCAGCGTTGGGTTTGCGAATCAATGAATCGCGTGCGCGTCATCTCGCTCGCTGGGGCGGTCACCTTTGCGTGGGGCGCATGCGCTTCGTTGCTGCACGGCGACACTGGAGATTGGCGTGACATCACGCGCAGTGACGCGCTACTTGATCGCGCATCGCTTGAGGCGATTGGCAAGCGCACCTCGCTCGACACCGCCGAACGCGCGCGATTGGCGCTTGCCCTCGCGCACATCGATGCGCTGCGCCAGAAATCGCCCGACCGCGCCCAGGCGCTGACGCAACTCGCTGGAGAAAGGGCTCGACTTGCGGACGCTCTCGGCAATGACCCCCGCGCCGGCGCCGTGCTGCTTGACATCGCGCAGGATGCATTGCTGAGTCGACTCGCGGAAGGCACAACCGATGCGGAGTGTGCGATTGGAATCCCGTCGCGAAAGGACCTCGAACTTGCACTGCAACTCGCGCGTGAAGCCCGCGTGTTTATCGAGCGCGCCGTCACGCTCTTGGAGGGCGCGCGACCGGCGAACGAGCCGGCATCCTCTGATGATGCCCTTGCACTTGACAGGGATGTGCGCGCGCCGGCACTCGACGCACTCGCTCTCGCGCTCCTTCAGGATGGCGCGGAACTTCAGCGCCTCGGACTTGTTGACGCGGATGCGTTGAAGCCTGCGGAGTTTCTGGCGACCACCGAACTCACACAACGCTTGCACTCGCTTGCATCAGATGTCGGCAAACTTCACTCTCCCTTGCGCGAGGGCACGCAACTCGCGCTCGCTCGCTTCGCAAACACTGCGACTCGGGAGGACTCCCTCACGCGACTCCAGCGTTCGAATGACCCAGTCCTTCTCGCGCAGGTGCGGGCGATCACGCTCGCGGCAACGGACCTCCCTCGCACAAGCGACCTCACGCCAAATGCGCTTGGGCTCTGTAGCGCCAACGCGAGCGTTCGCGCGAGACTCCGTGGGAACGCCGGCCCCTCGCGAGCCATTGAGGCATGGAAACTGCTGCTCGACCAAGCGCCTGCCCAGTTCCGTGAGGCGCTCGAAAATGCCGTCCTTTCCCGCGTTTCCAAGCGCTTTGCGGAAGCCTTACGGGGAGAACTTGCCTCGCCGTTTGCATCGGCGCTCGCGGGCGCGGCACTCGCGCGAGATGGAGATCTCGACGAAGCGCTTGCCGCCTTGCAACTCGTGAAGGATGATCGCACCGCCATGCGCATCGCGTTGCCGATGCTTGCGCAGGTCGCAGCGAGCCAAGGGGACGCCGCCGCGAGCGCGAATGCACTGTTCCGTTTCGCGCTGGCGTTCCCGGACGATCCAAGGGCGTTCGAAGGAGTTCACCTCGCGATCGAAATGGCGCGCGAGGCCGCACTCCCTAACCTCGACGCGCAACTCGAAGGCGTCTCGCGTGTCCTTGGGAGTTCCGATGACCGCACCCGCTGGCTCGCCGAGTCGATCGACCTTGCACTCGATGCGAACGATGCGACGCTTGCGCTTCGGCGCGCGGACCTCCTTCAGGCGCTCGGAGGAGAGGCGCGAGGAGAAGCCCTCGTGCGAAGAGTCGAAGCCCGCGCGCTTGAACTACTGCAACTCCTGCGCAGCAACGAAGCGATTCCAGCTGCTCGTGCCGAGGACCTCGTGCGCGAAGCGACGCAAGTGTCGGAACTCCTCCCTCGCCAGAGCCCGCTTCACGCGAGGCTCGCGATGGCCGAAGCTGCAGCGCTCACAGCGCTGGGGCGTTGGGCGGATGCTGCGCACCGCGCCGAGGTCGCCTGCGCCGAGTCCTCCCTTCCCCGCCGTGTGCGGAGTTCGGCGCTGCGCGTCTGGCTTGCCGCGGTGGTCGCACGCGGCGACCGCATTGAGGTTCCCGAGAGCGCCGTCCTTTGCCTCAAGAACCATCGCCCTCTCCTTGATGACGTCGCGCGTGCATTGCTCATCGTCGTGCGAGAATCGGAAGCTCGCTCGCGCATGGGCGAAACCGATGCTGCGCGAACGGCCGCGATGACTCGCGCAGTCCCGCTCGCCCGCCTGCTCGTCAACGATTCACTGGCGCTCGCTTCGGAGCTTTCCGAGTCGATGCGGGTGGATGCGGGTCGCGCGTTTGCAGCGGCGAATGAGATTGACGCAGCACTTGCGATGCTCACGCCAATCGTCGACGCCAATCGCGCGGGACGCGATGGAACCTATGCATACGCGCTGCTGCTCCTGCGAACACCGACCAAGCATGCGCGGGCGCTCGAATGCCTGAAGGCGCTCGCGCCGCTCCAAGCCGACGCTGTGCAACGAGACGAAATCTGGTGGCTCTCGCAGTTCACCATGATCGAGTTTCTCGCCAACCACGGCGTTCCAGCGAACGGCGATGCGCGCGAGGAGGCACTCCCGCGCCTCCATCGATTGCGCGCGCTCGATCCAACCTTCGGCTCGCCCGTGGCGAAACGCCGATTTGAAGCCCTTGAGAAATCACTCGCCAACGGGTTATGACTTCGACGCGGCCTGCTTCTTTGCGATGAGTTTGTCGACAATCGCTTCGATCGCATCGTGTGCGGAAGGATGCAGCCCGACGTTCGCGACCTTGCCATCTGCGTCGATGATCGCGACAAAGGGACTGCCCTTGACATTGAAATCTGGATTGAAGACGTCCTTGCCTGAAAGCCCAACCGTCCATGTCATCTCCATGTCCTTCATGAAGGTGAGCAGCTCCGCCTTCTCCTTTTCGACATCCCCCTTGCAATCCACACGGGCTCGCTTCTGATGCAGGACATTGCCTTGGACGCTGGTCACTCCGATGATTTCAACGTCGGAGGGCGCGTACTTCGCGCGCATCGCCTTCACCTCAGGAAAACTGCCCACGCAGGGGCCGCACCACGGAGCCCAGAAGTCAAGGACGACGACTTTCCCCTTGAGATCCGCGAGTTGTTTCCAGTCGGGCGTGCTGTCATCGCTGCGAGCAAGCCAGAGAAAGTCGAGGCTCGGCGCGGTTGCACCAACGAGTTCCCCACGCATCGCCGCACCATCGAGTCGAGCAACCATGCGCGCCAGGGTCTTCTGCATTCGTTCCTCTGTCTCTTGCGAGAGCCTTGCCTTCGCGGCATCCACAAGACGCACGCGCGCGGCTTCGGCGTCGGCCTTGGACACAAGACGCTGCATGAGTTCGAGCCACGCGATGGAACTCGGGAAAGTCTCCTTCCGTGCATCGGCTCCATAGTTCGAAGCGAGCCCTGCAAGCTGCGCCACGAAAGGCGCGACGTTCTCGGCGTCGACGCTCTTAAGCAAGAAATAGACATCGCTCGCGACCGGCCCATTCATGCCTTCAGCGAACGCGGGGTGAGAGAGCAGCGAAAGACCGACATCGGACTTCCCTTCGACATTTCCCCACTCGAGTGCTGCCTTCACAACTGCAGCGCCAAACCCGTCCGCGGTTGGCTGCTGCGCGCGCACGCTGAGTTCAACCAGATACGCCTCCTGCGCCGCACCGCCGACTAAGGAGAACAATGATTGTGCGTTGGAAAAAGTCTCGGCGTCGAGCGTGGGAAGATCAATCCCTTCGATTGCGGCTGCATTGAGTCCGTCCAACCACTCCGTCGCCGCTTGCTTCTGCTCAGGCGTTGCCGTCTCGAGATCCACACCACTTGCTTTCGCAGCTGCTCGATCCGCGCGAAGCTTGGCAGCACGCGCACGAACGAGATCACTATTGATTGGGGGCTTGACCGTTACTTCGTCACGCGCCGCTTGCACCGAGTCCACGAGCGCAGCGGCAGGAAGCGGCGGAGCAAACATCGACAGTGCAACGATCGGAGGGAACAAGAAGAGCATGAGATCTCCGTAAGAAAATGAAACCGAATCCTTCGACCGCGCATTGAAGCACAGAATCAGCGCGCACTGAACTCGTCAGGGACGCCTGCCTCGGCGAATCCCCTCGCGCGCAGGATGCACGCGTCGCAATGTCGGCACGGAGACCCGTCGCTGTCTGGGTCGTAACACGAGACCGTGCGTTCGGTTGGAACCCCCAACTGCACGGCGAGCGTCACAATCTGCGCCTTTGTCAGTGCTTGCAGCGGCGTGTGGATCGTGAACTTGCCCCGCTCTTGTGTGCCGCTTCGCGTCGCCAGATTTGCAAGCGCAGCAAATGCGGCTATGAAGTCAGGGCGGCAATCGGGGTAGCCCGAATAGTCGATCGCGTTCACGCCTATCGCGAGGTCGGTGGCGCCAATCGTCTCTGCATACGCCAACGCGAAGGCGAGAAAGATGGTGTTTCGCGCCGGCACATAGGTGATCGGGACGCCGTGCTGCATCTCACTCTCAGGTCGATCCTTTGGAACGGGAATATCTGCCGTGAGCGCGCTGCCGCCGAATGCGCGCAAATCAATCTCCGCCGTGCGATGCTCAACAACCCGCGAGCGATTGGCAAGCTCACGCGCGCGATCAAGTTCCACCGCGTGCCGCTGTCCGTAGCGAAAACTCAGCGCGTAGCAGGCAAATCCCTCGCGCTGCATCCACGCGAGAACGGTGGCACTGTCGAGCCCACCGCTCAGAAGGACCACCGCTTTGCGTTGGACTTGCGTCATGCGATCGTGCTGCTCCCTTTAGACAGGACTCGCAACGCTCTCAATCACGCGCTGCATGATTCGGCGCGTGGTCAGCGTGTCTCCCGCATGCATGTAGGTTCGGCTCACCACGCGATGCGCACAGACACTGATGACATTCTGCACCACATCATCCGGCACGACATACTCGCGATTCGCGAGAATGGCCGTCGCCTTCGCCGCCGAGGAAAGCGCGAGCGCCCCTCGAGGCGAGATACCAACCTGCAAATCCTCCGCCTGCCGTGTCGCGGTCGCGATCGCGATGATGTAATCCACCAATCCCTGATCCATCTTGACGCCGTCCACGAGGTGTTGCAGTTGAAGTACATCTTCCGGCGTCAGGACAGGTTTCAACTCCGGCAGCGCGGTGCGCGCTGGTTGCTTGCGCAGGATTCGACTTTCATCGTCGGGTGACGGATACCCGAGCGAGAGCCGCATGAGAAAACGATCGAGTTGATTCTCTGGCAGGAAGTAAGTGCCTTCAAACTCGTAGGGATTCTGCGTCGCCACCACAAGAAACGGTTGCGGCAAGGGAAGCACCTGTCCCTCCGCGGACACGGTCCCGTCACTCATCGCCTCGAGCATCGCCGATTGCGTCCGCGGCGTGGTTCGATTGACTTCATCGGCAAGCACGATGTTGGCGAAGATCGGCCCTTTGCGGAACTCAAAGCTCCCCTTGTCGCGGTGAAAAACACTCGTCCCCGTCACATCGCTTGGAAGGAGGTCGGGAGTGCATTGGATGCGACTGAAAGAGCAGTGAATGGAACGCGCGAGCGCATTGGCGAGCACGGTTTTTCCAACGCCGGGGACGTCTTCGATCAGCACATGCCCTCGGGCGAGCAGGCAGACCAGAAGCCGATCCACGACCTGCGTGTTACCCATGTAGACGGAGACAATGCTCTGGCGAAGCGCGTCGAGCTTGACTAGGGCGTCGGAAATCGACATCGGGGTAAACTGCCTAAGGAGGTTGCGCGAATCGAGAAGCGCCCCATGTTACAGCCGAGCATCATGGAAGTACGCGCAGCACCGAGCAACCCGTTGTGAGCAGCGAATCACACAATTCAGACACTTCGAGCAATCCGGCTCCGTCGACCGAGCCGATCCTGCGTCGCGCGGTCGCGTGCCTAGGCTGTCGCTACAACCTTGAGGGGCTCCGCGCCAATGGTCGCTGCCCGGAGTGCGGAACGAACATTCTCGAAACGCTCGCGTCAAGCATCGATCTTGAAACGGACCAACTCGAGCCGATTGAGTACGGTTCGCGCTTCGGCGGAGCCCTTCTGCTCATCGTGGTTTGCACATTTTCTGCAACGAGCGCGACTGTCGGACCAGTCGCGTACTTCCTGGCCGACTCCCTCGGCGCACTCCCGAACGCGGGAAGTTCATCGGGCTTGCGCGACGCGCTTGACCTGGGAGCCGCGGCGCTGCTGGCGTTCGCTCGTATCGGCGCAGCGCTCGGCGTGCTTGTGAGCGGCCCAATTCTGTGGCGCGCGCGAAGTTTTGATCGCATTCAGTTTGTCAGCGTCACGCGCTCTCGCCTCTTGATTTGTGGAGGTTTCTGTTTATGGCTCGTTGCCTTGTCGCCCAGTATCGCAAGTCTGTCGCTTCCACTCGCAACCTATGCGGCAATCCCCGCCACGATGGTGCTCATCGGATTGCATCCACTCATCCGCGCCGCAGGGGAACGGTCCAAGATCTACCGTGGGTCCGTCGCGCGCCAACCGGTTGGATTGCTCACGCTCGCATGCGGTGTTGCGGGCGTCGCGAGTCTCACAAAGATTTTTTTGCAGGTCGGCGTGCCGCAGACAGAGGACTGGCAGCACCTGCTTGGCATTGTCGCCCTCACCTCCTTCGGCCTTCTTGAAATCGGCTTGCTCTACCTCGTGCTCAATGCATGGTGGATCTGGCGCGCGCTCGCGTCGCCCCCGCCAAGGCTAGATTCGCTCCTTCAAACGCCGAAATCCTGAGTGACGCTAGCCGCTGCCGTTCTGGCAGAGCCCCAGCCATCTCTCCTTCCGAGTGTCACGCAAGACGCGCGCTGGGCTGCCCGCAACCCGAGATCGGCGACGAGAAGACGCGTTCTGGCGCATTCAACGGCGTTTTTTGACCAGGGCACCGCTGGTACGGGGTTTGTCTATTCGCAGCCCCCTCGATCCCGCCACCGACCTGATCGGCCGGCGATTCGAGTTTTCGTCAAGCAGAACAGTCCCACTTCAAACACCCTGCTCGCCCTCGCACCCGGCGCCCCCTCAATGAGGCGCGCCTGAACCGTTCTGGAGAATTGAATTATGGCCGTCAAGGAAATCACCTTCGACAACGACGCTCGCAAAGCCCTCCTCTCGGGAGTCGAAAAACTCGCCGCTGCCGTGAAGAGCACCCTTGGCCCTCGCGGTCGCAACGCCGTGCTCGACAAGAGCTGGGGCGGACCGACAGTGACCAAAGACGGCGTCTCCGTCGCAGAAGAAGTCGAACTTCGCTGCAAAGTCGAGAACATGGGCGCCAAGCTCGTCAAAGAAGCAGCCTCGAAAACATCCGACGACGCGGGTGACGGCACGACCACGGCCACCGTGCTCGCCGAAGCGCTCCTGAAGTCTGGCGCTCGACAGATCGCAGCAGGTGCCAATCCCAATGGACTCGTACGCGGCATGAAGAAGGGCGTGGAGGCCGTTGCGTCTGCAATCAAGGCTTCAGCGCGCCCAGTTGAGAAAGTCTCTGGCGGCATTGCCTCAGTCGCCTCTATCAGCGCGAACAATGATCTCACGGTTGGCAAGATCATGGCCGAAGCGTTTGCGCGCGTTGGCAAGGACGGGGTCATCACCGTCGAGGAGGGAAAGTCGCGCGAGACAACGATCGATGTTGTCGAGGGCATGCAGTTTGATCGCGGGTACCTCAGCGCGAACTTCGTCACCAATAGCGATGAAATGACCTGCGAGCTTTCGAAGGCGCTCGTCCTCATTCACGAAGACAAGATTGACTCGCTTCAGAAGCTCGTCCCCTTCCTTGAGAAGGTGATGGAGTCCAAGAAACCACTCCTCATCATTGCGGAGGACATCACCGGCGAAGCGCTCTCCGCGCTCGTCATCAATAAGTTGCGCGGCGTACTCAATGTGTGCGCTGTGAAGGCGCCAGGCTACGGCGATCGTCGCAAAGCCATGCTCGA
>SXUJ01000067.1 GCA_005790565.1 Planctomycetia bacterium | reverse complement strand
CGACGATCGCAAGTTGTGTCGGGAAAGTTTGGGGACTTCAAGAGGGAGAGTCCGAGGGTCGTGCCGTGCGCACTCGCCCTCGCATCGCGCCCGTACTTCCCTTCATCGAGAATCGATACGCCGAGCCCGGGTTCCGCAACATCCATCCATCGGTGCCCGGGCACTTCGAACTGCGCCTTCTCGACGGAAGTATTGCGATGCGTTGCGCGCTCGAGTGCGCCAAACTGAATGCCGTAGGTTGCGGCGCGCGCTCGCACCGCGACGGGGAATTCTGCGCGAAGGAGCGTCTGCGATTCACGCCAGTCCACTTCGCAGTGAACCTCGACGCGGCGAGAGAGCGCGTCGAGGCGATACACCATGCGCAGCTCACTTCGTGCGCCGATGCGCTGCAGCACTTCAATCTCGCCGCGAATCCCCTCGTTTGTCAGCACACGCATCTGCGCGGGATCCTCGACGGGCGAAGACTTCTCTCGATAGTCGCGGTCGGTATCCCATGCTTCCCAACGGCGAGGGCGATCCTCAAAGAGCACAAGTTGATTGAGCGGCAACACGCCGCCGCCCTTCGACATGTTTGCATTGAGCAACCTACCGTCTTCACTTCGGACGAGCATCGCCAGTCGACCTGCTCGATCGAGCTCCAGCGCGATGTATCGATTCGACAGCGTATCCTTTGACACTTCGACCGGATCCGGCGTCCCACTCTTCCACGGCGTGACCGACGCGACTGCGCACGGAGGAATCTCGGGGAAAAACTGCAACTCGCCATCGGCCGCGACCACAACTCCGCTTGCATTCGAAGACGCTGGGTTGAAGACGACCATGCTCTCTCCACCGCCGAGCACCCGACACAACTCCTCCGCCGCCTCATCCGACACTGCGTTGGCCGCATCAAGGACGCGCTGATGATCTTGCTGCGCATCCTCATACACCGCGGTGATGCTCGAACCCGGAAGAATGTCGTGAAACTGATTCAGCAGGAGCAACTTCCACGCCGCGTCGAGGCGCTTGCGAACTTCGGAGCAATCGCCGCGCTTGGCAACCGCGGCGCTCAGCAACTCGGCGCGGCGCAGCGCCTCTTCGCTCTGAAGATTGGCCTGCTTGATCCACGCCTGACTGGTGTAGGTGCCGCGATGCAGCTCAAGATAGAGTTCGCCATCCCATCGCTGCGCGGGCGTAAGGCTCTGCTCCATCTTCGCAACATCACTGTGCAATGCTCCGCACCAAGCGTGCACACTCTGTTGCTCGACACGCGGGAGCCCTTCCG
Source organism: Planctomycetia bacterium (assembly GCA_005790565.1). GTDB lineage: Bacteria > Planctomycetota > Phycisphaerae > Phycisphaerales > SM1A02 > F1-140-MAGs142. Next base: position 15,095 of record SXUJ01000067.1, on the reverse strand, counting down.
CGCGTTCCGCGATCTCTGCGCGCTGCGCCATTTCTGGCGTTGGGCCACCGCCACCGTCGCCATATCCATAAGGCTGGAGCCAACGAGAACTCACGGCATTGCTGTCGAGAAGATTCTTCTCGCCTGCCACGAAATCCTGCGGGAGAATCGAACTGTTGTAATTGTGACCAGGTGTGAGGTGAGTCAGAATCTCACTTCCATCAATGCCTCGCCAGAAGAAAGTGACATGCGGGAACCGGTTCGTCTCACACCAACTCATTTTGTTGGTAATGAATGTGTCCATGCCCGCGTGGCGCAAAATCTGCGGGAAGGACGCGGGAAAACCAAAGGTGTCAGGAAGGTAGACCTGTCGCTGCGGCGCGTCCGTTCCAAACGCTCGTTCCCAGTACGCGCACCCATGCAACATTTGTCGGATGAAACTCTCGCCTGACGGGCAGGTGCAGTCCGGTTCGATCCACATCGCGCCCGCAGCCTCCCATCGACCTGCTTTCACGGCGCGCTGGATCCGTGCGAAGAGCGACGGCGCATCGGCTTCGACGAACGCGTACTGCTGCGCCTGCGAACAGAGGAATCGAAACTTCGGAAACCGATCCATGATTGCAAGCACATTCGCGAAGCTGCGGATGCATTTTCGGCGAGTCTCGACGATGGGCCAGAGCCACGCGGTGTCAATGTGCGCATGACCGACTGCGTTGCAGATCGTCGCTTCGTTCCCGCGACGACCGGTGATCAAGCGATCGAGGGTGCCTCGTGCTCGCTTCAACGCGCTCCGCGGCGCATCGGCTCGAATCTCGCCGTGAAGCGCGCGTAAACCCGCGTCGAGTTCCTTCGCGCGCGAGTCGCAGGGATTGAGGGCAAGCATCGTACGGCGCACCGTGTCGAAGTCCTGCGCAAACTGCCATGCCTCGTGGTCGTACGCCACGAGTTCACAAAGCTCGACTCGACCGGGTGCGGCTTCTTTCCAGCGGGCGTGCTGCTCGGGATGATCCCACCAGAAAGTCGAGATTCCCAGCGGGAGATTGCACGCGGCTTCGATCAAACAATCGATTTTCTCGCCGCCCTTCGCGCGCGGCAGCAGAATTGCCATGTCGCGATACGGGTCAAATCCATGCAGAGGCGCGCCGTTGTGCCACAGCGTTCCTTCGGTGCCACTCGAAAACCGTAGCGCAACACACTGACCCCGCATCGACGCAGGAACCGTGCCTTGGACGCGAAACCACGCGGTTGACCAGACCGGTCCCCATCGTGTCCCGATTGCGCATGGAGCGAACTTCGCCCTGCGAGCGATTGCCGCACTCGGACGATCGAGCCCCTTCGGTCGCCACCAGGAAAGTGTCAGGCCAGTGCGAATGGGGAACGCGAGCGGCGCGAGAATCTCCTGCGCGAAACTCTCGTAACGGATGGCGGAGTACTGAAGATCCGGGAGCACCTGTTCACTGTACTGCGGCGGTCGGCGGTCGTTTTCCGAAGAGGGTCCTCAGGAACTCCTTCACGCTGCTCCAACCACTCAAGAGCAGCCCGTCCTTCTGTTCGGCACCGAAACGCGCCGCGAGAATCGCTGCGTGCGATTGGTATCGCGGCGGCAACGCGACAAGCGCCCCCCCGCCCTGCTCGCTGGCAGCAACGAATGTCGACCACAGCAGTCCGCGGACAAGTGTGCTCGGGTGGACGCCAAGGTCAACCTCTCTCGCGGGCATCACAAACCAGCGGCGATAGCGAAACTTCATCGACGCGCCACTCGGAATGATTGTGCCTCGCGTTCGTGTCGGCAATCCAGCGCGCGGGCGAGCAATGAATGCACGGACGCACCCGTCGAGCGGCGCGGCGTGACTCCACCGTCGGAACAAGGTGTCCCACGCGCAGGTCATCGCAAAGATGTCGAGGCGGACGCACCAACCCGCGACGAAGATGCAGAAGATCACGATGGGGAGCGCCACAAGCGCGCCCAGCACTGGGTGCAGCGCCGTCGCGCCAAGCAAGAGCGCGAGGAATGTCGCGCGCGCAGAGAGCAACGCGGCATCGAGCACGGCGAAGGGACTGAGCAAGACAAGCGCATCAATCGAATGCGAAACGACCCACACCACAGCGAACAAACTCAACGCAGCGAAATACATCAAAACATCCGATGGCATTCCTGCCAGAGCAAGTTGTGGATCAAGTCGGACAGTCGACGCAACCTGATTCGGGTCCATGCCGACCTGCGTCATCGTCGATGCAATGTAGGGAAGGAGAAGGCCTGCAGCCAAGAGCGCGGAGCACTTCGACTCGAGATAATGCGCGGCGTCGAAAAGCTTGCGAATCGGCATCGGTACGGGGCGCGTTGTCCAGCGGGCGATTAGACCGATACTGAAAATCGTCAACAGTGTTCCCCATACCCAGGGATTCGCATGCAAAGGAAGCACGCTTCCCGGCACTGCGCGATACCAGTCCACCGCGCCAAAGAGCGACATCACCATCAGTGGTGAAACCGCAAGGCCGGTGATCTCGGCGAATCCGCCGCTGATACTCGTTGAGCGCAACTCCACATTCTTCGATGCGTCGAGCGCGATCGGTGCGGTCGAATCAGGTTCCGACGCCTCAACGGCGTGCGAAGAGGATTGCGACGATGCAACCGCATTCGCGGTCAGGGCGCCTGCGACGGTCGCGATCGCACACATCGCGTGTGCAACGAAGATTCGACTCCAGTGCATTATGAGATTTCTCGCCTTCATCGCATACTCCCTACGCAGGTCGATTGGCTTGAGTTCGGATTTCCGACCTGCGCCCACGCAGCATACCTTGCTGAACTCTTGCCCCCTTTCGCACTCGCGCTCCTTGTTTCCCCGCCTCACCCCCTCGAGGGAGTCCTCTCCGTCATGCCAAGCGCCCTCCTCGCGGGAGCGATCGCGGTACTGGCGTCGCTTGTCGTCGAACGATACGGCGGCGTTATCGGGGGGGTTCTTTCCACGCTTCCCACACCGATTGTCGCGTATGCGATCGGGCTGCAGGCGCACGCCGCGTCCGTCGAGGAATTCCGCCGCGCTCTCGCATTCGTGCCCGTTGGGATTCTGCTGAACGCCGTGTATCTCCTGATTTGGCGATGGCTCCCGCAACAGCTCCACCAACTGCAGGTGAAGCGACCGCTTCTCGCAACCATTGCCGTCGCCATGGGCGCTTGGCTTATCGCCGCAATCGGCGTCGTGTTCGTGCACGATCACTACACGCCGAGCGTCAACGGAACTTTGCTCTGCGGCGCGAGTGCGACCGCAGTCCTTCTCGCGCTCGGCCTCTGCGCGACACGCCGAGTTCATACTGCTCCCGCCGGCGCGCGTCGAGTGCGACTCATCGTCTACCTCCTGCGAGGAGTTGGCGCCAGCGTCGTCGTGGGCGCGGCGATCCTCGTTGGTCAATCCGGACTTCCGATCGCCAGCGGCATGGCGAGCGTGTTCCCGATCATCTTCACCACCGTGATGGTTTCTACATGGCTTTCACAAGGTGCCGAAGTACCCGCCGGCGCTGCAGGGCCCATGGCCCTTGGGTCACTCAGCATCAGTACCTTCTCGCTGCTCGCGATTTGGTTGATGCCCGCGTTTGGTCCATTCCTTGGCGCGACCTACGCGTGGGGCGCTTCCACTGCAGGCGTCAGCCTCCCCGCATACTTCTATCTAAGGTCTCGAAAAATCTCGAAGCCGCCGGCAAGTCCTGCGTTCGAACTATCGGAACCGCTATGAATCGGATGATTTGAGAACATTCCTCGCAACTTCCGGATGCGTCGGTCGAAGAATCACGGCATAATTCAATTCGATTCCGATGCAGTCTCGCCGCGCCATCCGCACCATCGCCATCCTCGCCTTCACGGCGTGGACGACGCTGTGCTGCTGCGAGCGGCGCGTCTTCGCGGAGTGGATTGGGTTTGCGCTTCCTCAGTCAGGTTGCTGCGCAGCTGACAAATCTGATCTCGAACTTCCCGCCTGCTGTGCCGCCAAGCACGCGGGGGAAGATTCCGAATCACACGCTCCGTCCGCGGAGCATCAAGGCTGCGCCAACAAGGGCTGCTGTGATCGGCTGAGCGGGCCGATGACTTCCCTCGACGTTCCGACCGATGATGTCGGCATCGAGTGCGTCTGGCAGATCGACACCAACGCGATGCTCATCGGCGAGATCGCATCCTCCGACGCCGTGCGCCCGCCGCCGCTGCAAGATGAATGGATCGAAGTTGCTTCGTTCTCGCCGAAGTTGACGCTCGTCATCTCGCGCCGCATTCGAATCTAAATCCTCACTGAGTTGTGCTTACTGCCCCGCAATCGTTGCGTTGGGCGCTTCTGCATTCTCTTCCTTCGAGGACAGTTTCGTGTACACGGCGATCACTCTTCTGAAAAACCATTCTCTGTGGCCATCCGCTCTCCTGAGCGCCCTCGCGCTCGGCCTCCCCGCCTGCTCATCGACCTCGTCGCTAAGACCACCTGAGGCGCCACCAATCAGCGCAGCACTCGTCGATTCGATTTCGCCTGATGCCGCGGCGCTTCTCGCACTTGAACGCGCTCCGGCCGTGCGAGCAGCGTTCCTGCGAAGTCAATCAGCCGCGTTGCAAGCCCACGCAATCGCACTTCCACCCGACCCAACCATCGCGCTCGCTTGGGGATTCCCAACAGGCATGGGCGAAAACCCTGTCACCGCTGGAGTGATGGGCGAACTCGCGTGGCTCTTCGCGCGAGACAGACTCGTCAGCGCCGCGAACACAGCGCGCGAAGTCGCGGCCGAGGAACTCCTCGCGGTTTGCGCGAGCACCGCGTCAGAGGCGCGCGCACTTACGCGAAGTCTGCAGTTTTCTCGTACCGCTGTCACCGCAGCGCACTCGCTCGTGAATGCGTGGCAGAAAATCGCGGATGCGGATCAGGCCATGGTTGCAGTCGGCGAGCTTCCCCTCAATGAGGCCATCGAGTCCTCCTCGCAGCGAGAGACCGCGATCGCGATGGAAGCCGACATGCGGCTTGAGGCGCACGAACTTGAGCGCGCGCTCGCCTCGCTGCTCGCCGTGGAATCGATCGGCCCAGTGACCGCCGAGCTATCGGATCCATCCACGCTCACGCTCTCCACGCGAACGATCGAAGTCCTTGAAGCGGAACGAGATCGTGCGATGCGTGTGAGCGAACTCGCGGCGCTTGAGCCGTGGTTCGCGAGTGGCCTCGATGGAGAAGTTGCGTACGAGCGCGATATGGAAGGCGATAAGGCCGTGATGGTTGGCGCGAGTGTGGGAATCCCGATTTTTCGGAGAGGACTCGAAGTGAAGGCCGCGCTCGCCCAACTGCAGGCCGCCGATGCGGCGCTCGAGGATGCGATTCGCATGGCGAAGCTCGACCTCGAGCATTCGCTCGACCGCGTGCAACGGGCGCACGAGGCTGCCCGTGCGGCCAAAGTCACTGCCGACGGACTCGACGTGTTCGCCAACTCGATGTTTGCGTCACTTGCGGCGGGCGAGGCGTCCCCACGCACCGCAGAGCTCGCGCGAGCCATGGCTGCCGAACGGCGCATCGAAGCGTCGCGTCGCGCCATTCTCGAAGCAGAAGCGATCTCGGTGATTGAATCTCGAACCCGCACGGCGGTGCCGCCAACAAGCGCTCGCGCGCAGAAGGAAGGGGGCGCATCATGAGTGCGGCCAAGCATTCTTCACCTCCCACCATTCGGTTTGTCACACGCGTCATCGTCCCTGCGACGATTCTCGGCAGCACGGCGTTGCTTCTCGGTTGGAGCGCATGGAGCGCACTGCAACCGCTTCCCCATGTCCGTATTGCGCCGGTCGCACTGATCCAGAGCCACAGTACACACACCGCCGCGGCGAGCGGTGGAATTCAGGCACCAGGATGGATTGAACCATCGCCTTTCGCGATGGAAGTTACCCCGCTCCGCGAAGGGGTCGTGACCGAAGTCCTCGTCCTCGAAGGCGACCGCGTGAGCGCTGGGCAAGTTGTCGCTCGACTCGATTCGACAGCCGAGGCTATCGCACTGCTCCGCGCAGAGGGCGAAGCCCGCGCCGCCGAAGGAGAGGCGCTCGCGGCGGAAGCGGAAGCCGCGAACGCGGCTCGTGCACTTGAACTGCAGCTTTCGGCGACGGTCATGCTCGCCGACGCCCAGGCGAAACTCGCCGGCGCGGACGCGATGCTCGCGAGCCTGAACGCGGAGGCAACGGAGGCGCGAGCGATGCGCGATGAGATGCAAGACGAACTCTCCCGCAAACTGCAACTGCGAGAGAGTGGCGGCGCAAGCGAGGGTGAGTTGCGCAGACTCCGCCTGCGAGTCGATGCCCTCACGGCCGCCATGCAGTCGAAGGAGTCTGCGTGCGTCGGACAATTGGCCGAGCGCGCGGCCATGAAAGTGGCGTTCGAGGCCGCGGAAGTTTCGCGAAGGGAGCTTCTCATGGAGCGCACCAGCGCTGCAGCAACGCACGGCATGCATCTCGCCGCCGTCGGCATGCTTGACGCAAAGCGCGCGATGCGCGATGAGGCCGCGCTCATGGTGGAGCGATCGTCGGTGCGATCAAGTGCCAACGGCGTTGTGATGCAGCGACTCGCCATTCCAGGCACGATGGCTGGCGGCACGAGCGAGGCAAGCGCGAAACCGATACTGCTTCTCTATGACCCCGCGCACCTCCAAGTTCGTTGTGATGTGCCGCTGAAGGACGCAGCACAAGTGCACATCGGCGCGAAGGCGGAGATTCGCGTGGATGCGCTTCCGGATCGCGTGTTTGAGGGAGAGGTCATTCGACTCGTTCCTTTGGCGGATTTGCAGAAGAACACGGCACAGTGCAAGGTGGTCATCCGCGACGCGGACCCTGCGATGCGGCCAGACATGCTCGCCCGCGTGCGGATCAGTTTGCAATCCGAGGAGGGGCAAGCACGCGGCGCCGAAAGCGTCGCCGTTCCACTCGACGCGGTTCGCACGAGTGAGCGTGGCGAGAGTGAAGTCTTGGTTGCCATTCCAGAAGGCAACGCACTGCGTACACAACGGCGCGTCCTCGTGCTCGGCGCGGCGCGCGGCGAGGGCTGGGTGGAGGTACAGAGCGGCCTTGCCGCCGGAGATCGAGTCGTCCTCGACGCACTGATCTCCGAAGGTACGCGCATGCACGGCGTTGAGAGTTTCAAAGGAGAGGCACCATGACGAATCGCATCGAGAATGACGCATCGTCGCGCGCCTTCATCCAGTGCTCAAAACTCACGAAGGCGTACCACAAGGGCGATCAGGTCATCACTCCGCTTCGTGACCTTGATCTTGAAATCGCCAAGGGCTCCTTTGTGTCACTCATGGGACCAAGCGGCTCCGGCAAGACCACGCTCCTCAACCTGCTTGCAGGCATCGACTCAGCCACGTCAGGCAGTTTACGCATCGGAACCAACGACCTCGCGTCGATGAGTCGCAATCAACTCGCGGCTTGGCGCGCGAGAGAAGTGGGCATCATCTTCCAGTCCTACAACCTCGTACCCGTCCTCACGGCGTATGAAAATGTTGAACTGCCGCTGCTTCTTCATGCACTCTCTCGTTCGGAGCGGGCAGCGCGAATTGAAGCCGCACTCGAAACCGTCCAACTCATGGACCGCGCCGGCCATTTTCCGCGCCAACTTTCCGGCGGGCAAGAACAGCGCGTGGCCATTGCAAGGGCCATCGTCGCGGACCCCCCGCTGCTTCTCGCCGATGAACCAACCGGCGACCTCGACCGCGACAGCGCGGCGATGATTCTCGACCTACTCGGACATCTCCACCGGGATCGCGGATGCACGATCGTAATGGTGACCCACGACCCATCCGCAGCACATCGCGCACAGATCGAGTTGCATCTGGACAAGGGGCAATTGAATCGCACCGTCGAGCCCTCTCACGCCAGTGCGAGTGGAGGTGCGCATTGATCTGGTGGCGCGTCGCAATTCTCTCCCTCCAGATGCTCGCACGAAATCGCCTTCGGGCGATCCTCGCCATCCTCGGCATCGGCGTCGCGACTTTCCTGCTCTCCGCCGAGCGCGCGGTCCACGCAGGTGTGCGCGATGCAACCGCTGCGTCCGCAGACGACACTCGGCTCATCGTCTATCGCGCCAACCGATTCTGCCCCTTCACGAGCAGGATTCCGGAACGGTATGTGGATGACCTGCTCAAGCTCGAGGGAGTCAAGAGCGCTATCCCGATGCAGATCATCGTCTCCAACTGCCGCGCAAGCCTTGATGTTGTCGTCTTTCGCGGAGTGCGTGCCGAAGACGCAAAGGCGGTGCTCGCACCGCGAATGCGTGTGCTCGAAGGATCGTTTGATGCCTTCCTCGCACGAGGCGATGGCGCGCTCATCGGAAGCGCGCTTGCCGCCAGACGCGGCCTGCGCGTGGGCGACCGATTTACGAGTGCGAACATCAGCGTCACCGTCGGTGGCATCGTCGAGAGCGACGGCCCGCAAGATCGCAATGCGTGCTATGTTCAACTTCCATTCCTCCAGAGCGCGGCAGGTGGGATTCAGGGCGGGGAAGTGACGCAGTTTGAAGTCGAAGTCGCCAACGCAACCAAGTTGACCGAAGTCGCGAAAGCAATCGACAAACACTTCGCTGCGGATCGCGTCCCCACTTCGACTCGTCCCGAAAAGGCATTCGTGGCGCGCGCGGCAGAAGACCTCGTGGCCATCGCTGAGTTTGCGGGTTGGCTCGGCATCGGCGCATTGGTTGCAGTGTTCGTCCTTGTCGCGAACGCCATTGTGCTCTCGCTCGACGCGAGGACGCGGGACATCGCCATCCTGCAATCGGTTGGCTTCCGCGCCCAACTCATCGCATGGAGCGTCGTCGTCGAAAGCCTCGCGATCGCATTCTCGGGAAGCCTGCTCGGTGCGGGCGCGGCCTATGCCTCGCTCTCGTTCGGACAGTTTGGACTCGGTGCCGAAGGTGTCAATGTCGAGTTTCAAGCATCGCTTCCCATGTTGGGACTCAGTGTCACCGCGGCGTGCGCCGTCGGTGTGCTTGCAGGATTCGTTCCCGCGCTCACCGCCTCAAGGCGAAGCATTGTCGAAGGGATGAAGGGCGTATGAAACACCTTCCCTTCGATTACGCGATCCGCAATCTCGGGCGAAGCCCCAAGCGACTCATGCTCATCGTCTGTGGCAGTGCACTCGTCTGTTCGCTGGTGCTCGGCTCAGTCGCATTTTCACGGGGCATGGAGGGTTCGATGAATGCGTCCGGCTTGGCCACGAATGCATTTGTCTTGGGCTCTGGAAGTGAGGAAAGTGTTGAGCGCAGTGAGATCCCACCATCGACCGGGTCCATCCTCGCCGCGAGCGTTGACGGGCTCGCCACGCTCGCAGGGCAGCCCGCGGTTTCGAATGAGATTCACGCAGCCGTTCCGGTCACACTCGCGGACGCGGTCACCACCGAGGAAGCGCCGCCGGTCCTCGTGCGTGGCTTTGAATCCATGGCCTTCGCGGTGCATCCGCAAGTGCGTTTGCGCGAGGGTCGTTGGCCCATGCGGGGAACCGATGAGGTTGCCGCTGCTCCGGAAGCACTCGCGAAAGTCCCTGGCGCGACGATGGGCTCACGCATTGTCATTGCTGGCGTCCCCTTCGAAGTCGTGGGACTCTTTGACGCACCAGGCACTGTCATGCACGCAGAGTTCTGGATGCGACTCGACCGACTCGCCCAACTCACGCAGCGAACGACGCACTCAGTCGTCGTCGCTGCGCTCGGGACGGCTGATATCGGTGATGTCGATGCCTTCACCTCGTCGAGGCTCGACCTCGAGTCCGTCGCGATGACCGAGCAGGCGTACTTCACCCAACTCGCCGAGTTTTTCGCACCCATCCGACTCCTCGTGCTCATCACGGCGATTCTCATCTCTTCCGGCGGCGTGCTCGGCGGCGTCAACGCGATGTACGCCGCATTCGCATCGCGCGTGCGCGAAGTCGGAACCCTGCAAGCGCTGGGATTCAGCCGATTCGCCATCGCCAGCAGTCTCATTCTCGAATCCACCGTGGCGTGCATCGGCGGAGCATTGCTCGCCTGCATCGTTGGGCTCACCATCCTCGACGGTGTCGCGATCCGCTTTTCGATGGGCTCCTTCGGTCTCGAAGTCGATGCCACTTCGATTCTCGCGGCGCTCCTCGCGGGGATCTGCTTGGGATTGCTCGGCGCCATCCCTGCCATCGTTCGCTGTCTCACCCTTCCGATTCCATCCGCACTTCGTTCATAACTCCACTGTTCATTGAAAGGTATGCCATGCTGACCACGATTCTCTTCGCACTCTCACTCGCCATTTCCGAACCACCCGCAACCACTCCGCCAACGATTCCAGCCGCGGTCTTCGTCGAGACCATGCCCAAAGACGCAAAGAGCGCCGGATGGGTCAAGAAGAACGCGAAGAAGGGCGAGAAGGTGGTCATGGAAGCCAAGATTGGCGGGCGCGCAGAGCCATTCGTCAAGAATCGCGCGTCCTTCATGGTCGCCGATCGATCGCTCAAGAGTTGCAATGAAATCGAGGGCGACACCTGCGAGAAACCCTGGGATTACTGCTGCGAACCAAGCGAATCGAAGAAGGCCAATATGCTGATCGTGCAGGTCGTCGACGCAGAGGGAAAACTTATCAAGTGCGACGCCAAGGGAGTGCACGGTCTCGAACCACTCGCCATCGTTGTCATCGAGGGTACGGTTTCCAACATCGATGACAAGGGCAACTGCACCGTCGACGCAAAGCAGATCTGGGTGAAGCCGGCCGCGAAGAAGTCGTAGACTGCGTGCATGACGCAGGGTGAACTTTTCTTGGGTCTCGATCTCGGCACGACGAGCACCAAGGCGTTGCTCATCGATGCGTCGGGTGCCTTGATCGCCCAAGCAACCGCCGACCACCCCGTGTCCTATCCGCAGGCCGGTTGGTCGGAACAGGACCCCGATGACTGGTGGCGGTCGAGCATCGCAGCAACGCAAGCGGTGCTCGACCGAACTGGCCCAAACGCGGCAACTCGCGTTGCGGCAATCGGACTCTCCGGACAGATGCACGGACTTGTCGCACTCGACGCCGCGGGCGCCGTCCTGCGCCCCTGTATTCTCTGGAACGACTCTCGCAGCGCGGAGATCTGCGATCGTTGGATGCGTGAACCCGGACTCCCGGAGTTCCTTCGCACGACCGGCAACCGGATCTTCCCCGGGTTCCAAGCGCCAAAGTTGCAATGGATGAGGGAGCATGAGCCGGAGCGATTCTCCGCGACAAAACATGTACTGCTCCCGAAAGATTGGCTGCGATACCGACTCAGTGGCGAGATGATGAGCGAACCAAGCGATGCGTCGGGCACCGGCGTATTCGATTGCGCCAGTCGCTCATGGAGCACCGCGCTCCTCACGACGCTTGGCTTTGCTCGAGCACTCTTCCCCGATCTTGCCGAGTCCCCGGTGCACTCCTCGACGCTTTCGGCAACGGCCGCGCGAGCGCTCGGACTCCGCGCCGGCATCGGCATCGCGGGTGGCGCGGGAGATCAAGCGGCCGGCGCTGTTGGGAGCGGCATTGTGGAGGAGGGAACGGTCTCGTGCGTCATCGGTACGAGTGGCGTGCTCTTTGCGCCAAGTTCGCAGTGGCGCCCAACACCGCACGGCGAACTCCACGCCTTCTGTCACGCCGTGCCTGCGAAGTGGCACCTCATGGGAGTTGTGCTTTCAGCAGGCGGAAGTCTGCGATGGTTTCGCGACCATCTCGCAAGTGACTCCATCACCGAGGGGCATCAGCGAGGACTCGATTCCTACGACGTACTCGCGGAGCGGGCTGCATCGTCAAGTCCCGGCGCGCGCGGGCTCGTTTTCCTTCCGTACCTCACAGGCGAGCGGTGCCCCATTCCCGATGCGCACATGCGAGGCGGATTCCTCGGACTTGATGTCATGCACTCGCGAGCGGACATCGCTCGAGCAGTCTTTGAAGGCATCACCTTCGCACTTGCGGGCAATATTGCGATGCTGCGTTCACTTGGGGTGCGGGTCGATCGAGTGCGACTCTCCGGCGGAGGAGCGCGAAGTGCCTACTGGCGCCAACTCTGTGCGGATGCGTTTGCGGCGGAGATCGCGCTGCTCGAAACCGATGCGGGCGCGGCAATGGGGGCCGCAATCTTGGCCGCTGTTGGCGCGGGCGCGTTCCCTTCCGTCGAGGCCGCTTGTCACGCGACAGTCCGTGAGCGAGAGTTGATTGCGCCCAGTGAAGGCGCGTCGGAACTCATCGACGCTCGCGCGAAGTTTGATGACGCAACGCGCCTCGTACAGCGGCTATCCCACTAGTTCCCCTACACTTCGCGCGTGCAATCTCTGTCGTTCATGCTCACGCTCGTTCCGCCCACTTCGACCGAAGCAGTGCAAGCTGCAGCGAAACCGTCGCCCCTCGGGCTCGTTCCGACTCTGGTGATCTACGCCGTCACGCTTCTGGGCATGGCTGCGATTGGCTGGGTGGCGTGGAAGCGTGTGAGTAGGCAGGAGGCGAGTGATCCACAGTACGCCGCAAAGCTCGCGGCCGACGATGAGCGTGTGAAGACGGGGATCTTCGCGCAAGACTTCGCCCCTCGGCGCGATACAAAGTAATCCCAAGTCAGTCGAGGCACGAGACCCCGCGAACCTAGGCGCGCTGCGCAGTACGAATCTTCGCGAACGCGACTTGCAGCTTGTCCCCTGGGCAACTTGTCGCTGAACCCTTCCATTCTCGATGCGAATAGATCCGCGACTTCGCTACGCGATACTGCGCGCGCAGGTCGGCCAGGACTCGGCTGAGCGTGGCAAGTTGGGCCTTCGTCGGCTGCTGAATCTGGAAGTTTCCCATCACGAGAACGCCGATGTTTCCTTCGTTGCGATTCTTGACATGTGCCCCCTGATATCGAATCGAACGCCCTTGCCAAAGTGTTCCCGCGCGGTCGATGATCAGGTGATAGCCAATGTCGCCCCAACCCTTCGCGCGATGACCGGTGCGATAAAGATCTATCCGATCCGCCATTTCGTTCGGCGTTGTGGAGGTAATCAACTTGTCGAGCCCATCATGGTGCACGGTGATCGAGGTCACGGGCAGCATGGGATTCATCAAGGAGATTTCTGGCGCCCCCCGCGCCCAGATCGATCGCGGCTTCGCCCACGCGAGCGCAGCTGAGCCACCTGATTGCGCGCTCGCGTTGGTCGCGGGCTTCGATACCTCGGTGGCTGGCGCAGATGGGGGAGCGCGGCGACTCACCACAGGGGCGGGACCGCTATCCCAGATGCCATCCGGTCGAGTCGGCGCACTCGTCAGATTCTGATTCTGCTTGGGAGCGCACGCGGCAAGCGTGAAGAGCGCAGCGATTCCAAGGAAGGCACGGCGACCGCTTGCTGTCAATTGCTGCGGCGCCAACATACCGGGGACTCGGCATGGGTCGGCGACCGCATCCATCGGCTCACGCGTGAGTTCCCCGCCGCTGATGGCGGTAGGCGAAATGTGCTTGAGCGATTGTTCCATGATGCGGACTGCGTCGAGTTCTCGGCGCGCGAAAGTTTCATCACCTAGACGGACTTCGATAGCGGGCGGGAGCCCCTTCATCGGCAAATGGATCGCTCCCGCGTCACTCCTAAGTCTGACCAAAGTATAGAACGCAGGTCGGAGGCCAAAGTTCTCCGAAGCGCCTTGTACGCCAGCCAAATTCAGCCCAAAAAAACCCTCCGGAATGAGGCGAGAAGCGCGCTCCCCAAGGGCTGTAAATCGCCATTCAAGCAAGGGGTTTTGGTAGGATAAAGACTCGCGAAAAGGGCGCCGCTCCCGACCGCCGGACCACCCGCCATTCCTATGTCCGAAATCAACATTCCCGCTCCTCCTATGCCCCCTGTCGCCGCACTCGGGGAGTACACCGCTGAGTCGATTCAGGTCCTCGAAGGGCTCGAAGCCATTCGCAAACGACCAGGCATGTATGTGGGTGGAACCGGCCTCAACGCCTTGCACCACCTCGTCTACGAGTGCGTCGACAACGCGATCGACGAAGTGATGGCGGGCTTCGCAACCTCTGTCACAGTTCGCATCGGCGTGGACGGGAGTTGCGCGGTGATGGATGACGGCCGAGGAATGCCGGTCGATCTCATGCGTCACGAAGACCCAACGATCAACGGTCGCCCCGCGGTCGAGGTCATCCTCACCGAAGTGCACGCCGGCGGAAAGTTCAGCGACAACGCCTACAAGGTGAGTGGTGGACTGCACGGCGTCGGCGTGAAGTGCGTGAATGCTCTTTCCGAATGGACGGTCGTCGAGGTCCTCAAGGATGAGAAGACCTACCACATCGCGTTCGCGCGGGGTGAAGTCACCGAGCCATTGCGCCAAATCGGGTCGGCAACGCCGGTCCCCATCGGCACGAAGCGCTCGGGCACCAAGATCACCTTCCTCCCTGACAACACCATTTTTCCTGACATTGAGTTTCGTTTCGAAACGCTTGAGCACCGTCTCCGAGAATTGAGCTTCCTGAATCCTGGCGTTGTCATTCGCCTGGTGGATGAACGCGTGGACAACAGTGGCGAATTGCGCGATCTCACTTTTCCCCGCGCCGAAGGCATCGGCGGATATGTCGCGTGGATGAACCGCGAAAAAACACGGCAATCGCCGGTCATCGCCTTCACTGCAGAGGACCGAGCACAGGCCTTCACGCTCGATTTTGCAATGCAATACACGGATGGTTCGAACGAGCACACCCTTGCGTTCGGCAACAACATCCCCAACCGGGATGGCGGCACGCATGTGCAGGGATTCAAGTCAGCGCTCACTCGAACCATCAACACTTACGCGCGCAAGAACAACTACATCAAGGATCTCGTGCCCAGTGGCGACGATCTTCGTGAGGGCCTCGTCACCGTCGTGAGTGTGAAACTGCCGAACCCGCAGTTCAACAATCAGACGAAGGAGAAACTTCTCAACGAAGAAATCGAGGCGTTTGTGTCCGGCGCGCTCTCGGACAAACTCACCGCGTGGCTCGAGGAGCACCCAAAGGAAGCGAAGGAGATGAGTCTGCGTGCGGTGCTTGCTGCAGAGGCACGAGAAGCGGCGCGAAAGGCGCGCGAACTCATCAAGCGAAAGGGAGCACTGGAGTCAGGCGGCATGCCGCACAAACTTTCCGACTGCTCCTCGGATGATGT
>SXUJ01000066.1 GCA_005790565.1 Planctomycetia bacterium | reverse complement strand
TCGCACGAAGAGCACGAGGGCGCGCCCGAGTGGCTCATTTCCTTCGCCGACATGGTCATGCTCATGATGGGATTCTTCGTGATTCTCTTTGCCCTCAATGTGCAGCCAAAGGGCGGCAACGCGGGCGGCGGGGGCGAGGAGAGCGAAGGTGTCGCCGCGCAACCGGACATGATTGACTTCGCCATCGCGGTGCGCAAAGCATTTCATAACGATGTGGAAATCACCTCGACGGATCCCAAGGATGCGGCGCTGGTGCAACGACTGTTGCTGCAACAGAAGAACGGTGCAGGGGAGAGCAAGGACGAAGGAACGAAGGGCAAGGATCAGAATGTTCGGTCCGTTCGTCCAGCAGACACCTTTGGCCGAGGGACGAGCGTGGAGTTTCCGCCGCTCAGTCCAACGCTCGATCAACAGGGCATGACTTCGATCACCGACATCGCGCGCAATCTCAAAGGTCAATCCACCGTCGTGGAGATTCGTGGGCATGTGGGTGCTGCCGAGAAATTCGGTTCCCCCGAGCAAGCGATGGAACTCTCGATGGAGCGGGCGATGTGCGCGGCGAAAGCCATCGCCGCGTCGGGCGTGGATTGGTGGCGCATCCGAATCTCAGCGGCTGGCAGCGGAGAACGCGTCGAGCAGTTTCCTACGGATCGAGCCGCAGACGCGAAAAATGCGCGAGTCGAAGTGCGCGTACTCGATGAGATCGCCGCGCCTCGAGAGCCGCTCAAGCCGATGGCCGCGACCTCGTCCGACGAGCACTAGACCCCATGCCGGGAGCTGCCCTCGTGCGAGGGCGTTGCACGGCGGAATCGGCCTATCCGCCCCGAACAAACCGCACAGACCGAACGAAGGAGTGGGCGAAACCGCCTTCTGACTCTTGTCCTCCGTGAGAATGGAGGCAGAATCCAAGGAGTTGTTACCCGCCATGGAGCCACACATGACTGTTCGCCCCACCCCCTCGTGCCTACTCACTGCAGTCATCCTCTGGGGCGGCGCATCGATCGTGTGCGCGGACACGCTCACGGATATTCGCTACAACGATCTCGTCACGCGCCTCGGCATTGCCAATGTGCCGACGGGAGTTGGCATTGGCATTGGTCAAGTGGAAGCACCCGAGGGCGCGAACTACGCGCCGGACACCCTCGCGCCCTACTACGCGGGCACGACATTCACACTGCTCAATGGCGCATCCGCCACGAGTGGCCACGCGAACACGGTGGCCTTCAATCTCTGCGGCGACGCGTCGAGCGTGGCACCAGGTCTGAGCAATGTGTGGAACTACAACGCAAACGGATGGGTTGGGTCGAGTTGGCTGCGTGTGGGGCAGGGCTCGGCGCTTCCGCCGCTCGCTGCGCCGGCAACGCACTGCAAGGTGTGGAACAACAGTTGGATTGGCTCTTTCGGTTCCACGACAAACGACAACGACGGCATCCGTCGACTCGATTGGGCAATGAATCGCGATGGCGCCCTCGCTGTTTCCGGGACGAACAACGGCGCGGGAAGCGCGGCGCAACCACTCATGGCCTATTGTTTCAATGGCCTCACGGTGGGCATTGCAAGCGGCGGTCACTCGAACGGTCTTACGCCGACGGGCATCGACGGACCAAATCGCCGGAAACCGGACCTAGTTGCGCCAGGGGACTTCACGAGTTTTTCCACTCCTGTCGTCGCGTCGTGCGCGGCGATGCTGTTCGACGAGGCGAATGATCACCCGAACCTCGCGACCAACGCAAATGCGAGCAAGGGTCTGACGATCAAGGCTGCCATGCTCGCCGGAACCACGCATCGTAGTTCGTGGAGCAATGGTGCCCCGCAAAGCGGGGTGAATCGCGGCTCGACAGCGACGCCGCTGGATGCGCTCTACGGTGCCGACCTCTTGAATGTGGATCGCGCGCATCGCATCCTGACAGCAGGCGAACAGAGCGGATTCGCGACGCCACAGGCCTCCTCCTTTTCCGCGGGCATTGGTTGGGACTATGTGCCGACGCTCGTCGCCGCGACGAGCGTCTACTACACCTTTCATCTCAGTGGAGTGTCGAGTGAATTGAGCGTGACGGCGAGTTGGAATCGACTCGTTGCCAGCACCTTTGCGAGTTACACCCTCTTGGATTGCGACTTGCGATTGTGGAAACTGGAGGGAAGCACCCTCGTTTCGATCAATGGCGACGCCGGCGCGACGAGTTTCGCGAGCGGCAACTGTGAGAGCAACTCGCTCATCGATAACGCCGAGCATCTCTACATGAAGGGCGTTGCGCCCGGCGACTATGTGCTGCAGGTTTCGCGCAAGGCGGGCACGCAGACGACGCTTCCGGTCTGCGTTGCGTGGTACATCGATCCCTCGTCTCTTCTCGGAGACCTCAACGGCGATGGACTCGTTGGTCCCGGCGATCTCTCGATGCTCTTGAACAATTGGGGTGCCAACGGCATGGGCGACCTCAACGGTGACGCGATCGTCGGCGCGGCGGATCTCGCGATTCTGCTGGGCGCTTGGAACAGTTGAGACTTGAGCGGCTGAAGACCCACGCGTTTGCGCGAACGAGCACGGTCGGAGTACCTTCCGCGCGTGCGCCCATCGTCTCAGCGAGTTTGGCTCGCCATTCTTCTCTTCGTCATTGGCGTGCCGCTGCTCTATCCGGTGTGGCTGAGCGTATCGGCGGCGTTTGTGTCAGACGGCGCGGAAGGTGGATTTACCCTCCATCATGTCCTTCTGGTGTTTCGCGATCCTGCAACGCGCGCTGGGCTTGTCAACGCATTCCTCATCGCCACTGCAACAACCACCATTGCCTTGCTCATCGCGCTCCCGCTGGCGAGTTTGAGTGCGAAGCGGATTTTTCCCGCGAAGGGATGGTTGAGCGCGGTCATTCTTGCTCCGCTTGTCCTTCCGCCCTTTGTGGGTGCGATTGGAATGAAGCAATTGCTCGGTCGGGGCGGCAGCGTCAACGCGCTGCTCTGTGACATCGGTGCGATCGTCGAACCGATTGACTTCCTTGGCGCAGGTGGATTCTGGTTGGTCGTGTTGCTCGAAGCCTTCAGCCTTTATCCCATCATCTATTTGAATCTTGTCGCGGCGATTGCCAATGTTGATCCGGCGATGGAGGAGGCGGCCATCAACCTTGGCGCTGGGGCGTGGACTCGGTTTCGTCGCGTGACGCTGCCGCTCATTCGCCCCGGACTCTTCGCAGGCGGCACGATCGTCTTCGTGTGGAGCTTCACGGAACTCGGCACTCCGCTGATGCTCGAGTTCAGTCAGACGACGCCCGTACAGATATTCAACGGCATCAAGGAGATGGAAGCCTCTCGGCAGCCGTACGCGCTGACGGCGGTGCTGCTCCTCGCAACGGCGTGCACCTACCTCGTGGGAAAGTTTGCGCTCGGTCGCAAGGGGCACGCGATGCTTGCGAAAGCGTCAACCGGCGCAGGCCCGAAGCGATTGGACGGATGGAAGGGTTTCGCCGCGGCTTCTGCGTTCGCGCTCGTCGCGGGCATTGCGCTCTTGCCGCACATCGGCGTCGTCTGCACAAGCTTGGTTCCGCATGGCGCGTGGTATGAAACGATCTTCCCTCCAACGCTTTCGCTTGAGCATTACGAGCACGCGCTCGAGCATCCACTTGCATCGGGCGCCGTGAAGAATAGTTTGGCCTACGCAGGAGTCGCCACAATTTTCGATGTTGTGCTCGGCGTCCTCATCGCGCGATTGCTCGTTCGCGGCACCGTGAAGGGGCGTGCGCTGCTCGATGCGTTGGTGATGCTGCCGCTCGCGGTGCCTGGGCTTGTCATGGCGTTTGGCCTTGTTGCGGCGAGTTTGCGTTGGCCCTTCAAAGGTGCAGCTCCGGAGTTCCTTACGAGTTCGCTCGGTTTCCTGCCGGACACATGGCTCGCCTGGGTGCGGGATGCGCCACTCGCTGCGCTCGGCGACATCCTCGGGCCGTCACCCAATCCAGTGCCATTTCTGATTCTTGCGTACGCAGTCCGACGGCTCCCCTATGTCGTGCGGGCGTGTGCGGCGGGACTTGAGCAGACTTCGGTCGCGCTGGAGGAGGCTGCAGCGAATCTCGGCGCTACGAAGTTGTACGCCATGCGCCGAGTGGTGCTTCCATTGTTGAGCGCGAACATCGCAGCGGGAGCGATTCTCGCGTTCTGCTTCGCGATGCTCGAAGTGAGTGACAGCCTGATCCTCGCCACGCGCGAAGCGGATTACCCAATCACGAAGGCGATTTACACGCTGAGCGAGCGCCTTGGGGATGGTCCGAACATCGCGAGCGCGCTGGGCACTTGGGCGATGGCATTCCTCGCGCTTGCGCTCGCGACCGCTGCGATGCTCGTTGGGAAACGCGCGGGCGCGATCTTTAGGGGGTAGTGGTGGATGCGGTGCGTGCGCGATGGACCTCTGCCGCGATCCAATCGCGCACGGTGGCGCGCAGGACATCGAGTGGGAGTGGTCCGTGCAGAAGGACCGCGTCGTGAAATCTGCGAATGTCGAACGCGCTGCCAAGTGCGGTTTCCGCTTCTGCGCGAAGTTCGCGGATGCAGAGTTCGCCGATCTTGTAAGCAGTCGCCTGTCCGGGCCAGCCGATGTATCGGTCGACTTCGTTTTCAATGTTCAGTGCTGAGAGCGCGGTGTGCTTCGTCATGTATGCGATGGCGTCGTCGCGCGACCAACCAAAGGCGTGCAGGCCAGTGTCGACGACGAGCCTCGTCGCACGCCACATCTCGTAGAGCAGTCGGCCGAAGTCGTCGTAGGGGTCGGCGTAGAATCCCATCTCAATGCCGAGTCGTTCGCTGTAGAGCGCCCAACCTTCGACGAATGCGGTGGAGTCCAGATCTTTGCGAAACTCGCGCGAGCCTTCGAGTTCATCCGCCAGCGAGATCTGGAAGTGATGCCCGGGCACGGCTTCGTGCAGAGAGAGTGGGACGATCTCGTAGGTTGGCCGCATGTCGAGGCGGTAGGTGTTCGCGTAGAACCAACCGGGTTCTCCGCGCTTCATGCTGCCCGGTTGGTAGTAGGCGGTGGTTTGCGACGGCGCCATGAATCTCGGAATCTCGCGGATGCCGTAGGTCAACCGCGGGCAGGTGCCGAACAACTCGGGCAGATGTGGGTCGATTTCTTTGCAGAAACTTCGATAACGCGCGAGGAGTTCGTCGCCAGACTTGCAGTAGAAACGCGGGTCCGTGCGCAAGTACTCGATGAATTGGGCGAACCGATCGTCATCCGCAAGCGCGGCGCTGGAAGATTGTGCCGAGGACCAATCAGTTTTCGCGATGACCGCGAGCATTTCGCCGCGGATGCGCGCTACTTCGCGCACGCCTATGTCGTGAATCTCCTGCGCGGTCAACTCCGTGGTCGTAAAGCTACGCAGTTGAAAGGCGTACCACTCCGCGCCACCCTCCATGCTGCTCGCGGCGATGCTCGCTCGACATGCCGGGAGATAGTCGGTGATGAGGAAGGCCTCGAAGAGCATCATCTGCTCGGCGATTTTTGGAATCGTGGACGCAATCTCCTCGGTGATCCGCGCTCGAGACTCGCTCGACATGGATGCGGGAAACTTCGCGAGTGGTGCTTGGAGTCGGTTGAGCGCACTCTCTCGCGCGATGCGGACCTGTTGCGGAATCGCTTCGATCACAAGCCGTGGCGGGACTTTTCCCGCGGCCATTCCCGCGCGCAGCGTTTCTTCCAATTGCAGGAGTTGCCCCGGAACGCAAGTCAATCGCTTCGCGTAATGGATGAAATCAAGTTCCGTTTGGAACCGGTCGAGATCGCCCATCTGGGGGATCTCTTGGTGTGGCCCGCTCCGTGCATTGATTGGCATCATCCAGTCGCCAAACTTGTCACCTTCGAGTGCCATCTCGAGTTGCCGTCGAAAGAGGCGATAGTCGAGCTGGTCGGCGGCATTCATTTGCGTGGCATCGATCGCCATGATTCGCACCAAGAAGTCGCGTGTGGCATTGATGTCTGTGATGTGGGCACGCGGCGAGACATCTCGAAGTTCGCCCGCTCGCGTGTCGTCTCCCTTCCGCATCGCGTACTCGGGGCTTACTTGGCGTCGATACGCCTCATAATCGGAAAGTACGGTTTCAAATGCACTCGGCGTGTTCTGCGCTTGGGGACCCGCAGTCGCAGCGGGGGCGAGCAATGCGGTCGGGAGAAGGAAGAGGAATGGGCGAAGTGAAGCGGAGACCTGCATGGCTGAAAGGCTACACGCGCTTCGGAGGGTGGGAAAACTCGCCAACTTCGGGCATTCTGCTTCCGTTTCGAGGCAATGTGGGGTACCTTCGTGCGGCCGCATCAGAACTCAGCTCGCGCCCGCGCGACCTCGTCGATTCCAAATCAAGAGAAGGACTCCTATGCACAAGCGAAGCGCCCTTTTAGGTTTTCCGATCCTCGTCGCGGCGTGGAGCACAACGCCCGCTTGGTCGGATGTCGACGCATTCGTCGTGAGCCCGCCTGGCGCGTCGATCACGATTACCGCAACGCTCACGATCACGACGGCGCTCGGCACAAGTTCGGACAGTGATACGAAAGTGGTCTTGACCTCTGGCAGCGCCCAAGCACATTGCTCGCCTAACGCACCACCGTTTGGGAGCATCACGATTTCGCAGTTGATCGTTGATCCTGCGAATGTCTCTTTCCACTTTGACCTCTACTGCTTCCCGTTCATTGGCTGCCAGCCGTTGGATGTGGCTGTCACGGAGTTCTCGATGGCGCAGGTGGGATCCTGCACCTCGCCCATCGTCAATGCACTCGCCAATTGTCCAAGCATGGAAATGGCGCTCGTCGGTAACTATGCGACAACCGGAGTCGCGACTGCAAGTGGCGCACTGGATGGAACCGTCAACTCCGGCGTCGGATCAAGAGTCCAAGCACTTCCCAAGCAGACGCTCAAGCTCGACCAGATGGCGATTGCACCGATGACCATCGTTCCCGATCCTGCGCAACTCCCTGCCGGCGTGAGCGCGCTGACGATTACGATTTCCCCTGCGATGGGAGCGTTCTCGATGAGCGGAACCTTTGTAGTGGCGAACCCCAACGACCTCAACGGCGATGGGTTTGTCGATGCCGCGGATCTCGCCATCTTGCTGAGTCAGTGGGGCGGCGCAGGAGCCGCAGACCTTGACGGCGATGGCGTTGTCGGCGCAAACGACATCGCCATGCTGCTCAACGCCTGGAGCTGAACCCGCTCTTCGTGTGTTCTTTGGGGATTGAGCGCAACAGCCTGGGAGGCTTGGTTTCCTTCCAAGAAACTGCCGATAGGATTGCACTTATGCAGCCAACTGAGCAGGAGACCGAGCAGGGATACGCGCCACCAACGGTGAGGCAATTCAGCGTCTTTCTCGACAATCGCGTGGGCAAACTGCTCGAGGTGCTTGAGTCGATTGATGGATCCAACACCGCGGAGTTACGCGGGTTGTCGATCATCGACAGTTCGGATTACGCCGTCGTGCGTTTCATTTTCAACAATGCGAATGCTGCGCGCGTCGTGCTCGAGCGGCACAAGTGCGCGTACTGTGAGACTGCGGTCTTGGTCGTCGAACTCGGGGAATCGCAATCGCTCGCGTCCGTGTGCAGACATTTGCTGCGCGCGGAAATCAATATTCACTTTAGTTACTCGCTCATGCCATCACAAACGGGTGGATCCATTTTCGTGATCTGCACCGATGACCCAACTTTCGCAGGGCAGGTGATGCGCCGCAAGGGTTGTCGCGTGCTCGGTGAAGCGGATCTCGCGTAGAGGCGTGCGGCGAGGCAGTCAGGGGATCTTTGGCGCGCCTGGAGCGACTGGGGCGAGCGTCCCCGTCGAGTTTGGCTTTGCCGAAGTTTGCGCACCCGATTTCATCCCCCAAGCGTAGGGATGCTCGTAGGGAAGACTCTGCGTGTCGGGGAGACGAGTTGCGGTGTAGGGGTGGGGGTTCCGGCCCATCACGTTCACCTGAAGGATGGAATCCTCGGCTGTGAGCATGCGCGCGTTGTCGAGCCCATCGACCACGCTGCCAAAGACCGTGAATCCATCGTTGAGATACTCCGCCGGACCGAACGCGATGTAGAACTGGCTTCCACAGGTGAGAGGCGCCGCGCCATTCTGCTCGCCAGCACGCTTGGCGAGTCCGATCGATCCGGTGAAGTGTCCGCGCCGATCCGCGCGAGTGCACTCATCGACTGTCAGCCAACCGCCCGAACCAGTTCCAACGAGGGCAGTGCTGGTATCGGCACCCTCCTTCGAGAGCGGATCCCCGCCCTGTACGCCCCAACCGCGCTGCGGACGATGGAACCGGGTCCCGTTATAGGTGCCAAGGTCGATGTGTTCGATGAAGTGAGCCACGGTATTGGGCGCTTCTCGCTCAAAGAGCTTGATGGTGATCGGCCCTTTGGTCGTGAGAATCTCGACGACCGGAAGGTCATTCAAACTGAGGTCGCGTTGTTGCGCAAGCATTTCCTTGGTGTACTCGGCGTAAAGCGTTTGAATGCGCGCGGAAAGCGCATTGATGCGAGACTGTTGCACCCCTGTCCGAGTGGGAGACGGAGGCGCGGTGTTGAGCGCGCCCTGCGCATCGTTGAACTTTGCGATGCCCATGAGTCCTTCGGCGAGACAGTAGTGCGCGTCAACCCCAAGGGATGGCTCCCAAGTCTTTCCATACAGCAGGTCGACAGCCTTTTGCCAGCGAGCAGCCGCGGTGCACAGCTGCGCCCATCGCACGCGAATCGTTTGGTTTGCTGGGTACAAGTCAAGGAGCGCGCTATACGCAGCGTCCATTGCGACTTCGTCGTTGCTCCATGCGGCGCATTGGGCAGAGAGCGCGAGCAATTTTCCACGGGCTTCGGGTGAGAGCGAGTCGGCGGAAAGTTCTGCCTCAAGCGCGGAGCGGACGGCAGCAATCTGTTCTCGCACCGTTGCATCGACACCAGCGCGGCGCTGCATGGTCAACGCAAGCGCGGCGAATGCATGAGCGGCTGGACTCCCTTCGATTGCACTCGGTGGAGGCGACTTGGGCGCGGAAGGCGCAACCGGACTTGGGACCGGAATCGTGGGAGCGGTCTGGCGGACAGGCGGAACCTTCGGCGCATTTCCGGGTGCCTGCGCGAGGGCAGATGCGCCGAGGAACACAGAAGTCGTGAGGAGCAGGAAGTGGGGGCGATGCATCATGGTCGTCAAGTGTTCGGTTTCAAGCCGGGCAGTAGGACGAGACATTCTTCGGTCACAGCGCGGGTTTCGCTTGTGGAGAGTGGTCGAGTTCGTGGCCGGACGGGTATATGGCGCTCGTCTTATGCGTTTCATAGACGCGTACGCAGCGAGCCGTCAGTCCAGCGTTGCCGAGTGCCTGCTTGAGATAGCCGAAGCAGACCATTGCGATGTTCTCGACCGAGGGATTGAGCGCGGCGAACTCCGGACAATCGAGATTGAGGTGTCGATGGTCGAAGCGACGCATAATCTCGTTTTCGACCGCGGCGTCGAGGGCCGCGAATGCCGTTTGGTCCTCGCTCGCAACGGTGCAGTGCACTTCGATGCGGTAGTTGTGTCCATGCCCGTTTGGGTTGTTGCACTTCCCAAAGATGCGCCGGTTCTCGTCGTCGCTCAGACCTGGGCAATGCAATCGATGCGAAGCGGCGAATTCGTAGGATGCGGTGATCTCGAAGGTAGGCTGCGGCATGGCTGGAGGAGTGAGGGTGCTCAAAGCGGGATCAGCGCGCTTGTATGTCACGCGGGTGTGAGGGTTGAGATCGCACGCGAAGTAGGCCACGCGGACTCTCGCATCGAGCTCAAGTTTCTGCGCGATCGCGACCGCGGCCCGTCTCACAGTCGCAAAGATGCTTTCGTCATCGAGCGATGCCCGTGCAATGATTGGATGCGCAATCGCGCGTACCGCTTCATCGATAGTCACGATATTGAGCAGGAATCCAGTCCTCCGATCGGGGACTCCGACGATTCCCGTCTCAAACTCCAAAATGGAGTGGACGCTCGCGAGCGTGCAGTCCGCCTGCATCGGCTTTGCACCGAGGCGCGAATGGACCTGCGTTTTTCGAGTCAGAAGCATGGGTACGGCACGCTATTGGAATCGGATCGAACCGGTAGTTCATTCGATTCGTCCCCCAGAGGGAGCAACAAAAGAGATTTGCGGCGGAGTTTGTTTCTGATGGGATGAAGTTCTATTTGAGTGCGTCGTTGGATGCTGCCGAAAACTATGGTACTTTCCGCATGCTTGCTGTGCGGTCGCGTACGAGAGCCGAATCAATTTGCCCCCGGAAGGGCCCTGGCCTGAGCGAAAGCTCGGCCTGGGCCTTTTTTATGTCGTCCCTCAAGGCCATTTTGAGCTCGCGAGTGGCTGAGCGAATCGGCATCGATCCGGTTAGGTTCCTTCGGTGCTCAGAGGAGTTTTCCATCGCGCCGTCTTCGTTTCTGCCTGGTTGTGCATACTCGTGGGATGTGCCTCATCATCGCGCGATGTGGGCATGACAATTTTTGCGGAAGGTGTTCGGGTCGATCGAGCACGGGGAATTGTCGAAGTCGATGCAGAAGTCGCCATTGATGTTGGAGTGCTCGAAGCTGCAGCATGCCTGAACAAGACACGCGAGCATGAGTCGGTTGTGGTCGTACGCACGATGCCGAGCGTCGTGCATGCTGCGTTACTTTTTGCGGGATTCAAGCCGGGTACACCGGGAGCGTGGAATGAAGTGCATTTTCCTTCCGGCAGATTCGATCGATTGGAGCTCACGCCGCCGCGCGGCGAGTTGCTTGCCATTGATGTGCGCAATTCGAGTGGGCAGTGTGTTCCGCTCTCACGGTGGATCCGCGGGACGGACGGGATTCGTGCATTTCCGCCGCAGCCATGGGTTTTTTCCGGTTCACGGTTCGCAGTCAATCCTAGGTCGTGGAATGAGCCAGGGGAGCATTATGTTGCCGACTACACCGGTCAACTCATTGGCGTCGTGACCTTTGGTGACGAAGTGATTGCGTTTGATGAAGTCCTTCCAGACCGCGTCGAATTCGCGTCGCCCGAATGGGAGGTTGATTCGTCGGTCATTCCGCCTCCGGGCACGGCAGTGGTGCTGGTGATGAGGGCGCGCGAAGCCGACGCGCCGCAGTGAGGGCGATGGCGATTGCATCAGCGACATCGGCGGGGGTGGGTGGTGCTTCGAGTCCGCATTGCATCGCAACAGCCCGCTGAACTTGCGCTTTCGTCGCGCGCCCGTTCCCAGAGATCGCCTTCTTGACTTCCGCTGGCGCATACTCAATGAGTTGCAATCCGCGGTTCTGGGCAGCCAAGAGAACAACTCCGCGCGCATGACTCAGCTGCAGGGCGCTCTGCACATGTGCGGGATGGCTGAAGACGCTCTCCACGGCCATATGGGTGAACTCGTGCTCGCCGAGTAGCGCGTCCATGTCCGCGGCGAGCGCGTGAAGTCGAGCGGCGAGGTCATCGGCACGCTTCAGGCGCAGTGCGCCAGCCTCCACGAGCGCCGCATGTCCGGCGCCACTCGCCTGCACGATCGCGTAACCAGTGATCAAACTCCCTGGATCAATGCCGAGAATGAGCGCGGAGGAGTCGCGCGGGGAACTCATGTGTACTCCGCAGGAGCTCCGCGAGGGCGGTTGTTGCCGCCTGCGCAGTCGAGCTCAATAAGTCCATCGCGAAGTCGGACGATGCGTTCGCAACGATCAGCGATGCGATCATCATGCGTGACCATGACAAGGGTCAGTCCATCACGATGGAGATTCTCGAAGAGTTGGAGGATGCTTTCCCCGGTGGCGGAATCGAGGTTTCCGGTTGGTTCATCGGCCATCAGGATCGCCGGATTTCCGACAAGCGCACGCGCGATC
>SXUJ01000065.1 GCA_005790565.1 Planctomycetia bacterium | reverse complement strand
GTCGTGCGCGGCGCCGCATTCCCCGCACTCAGCAATCCAAAGGATCCGGCGGCGCAGAAGTGCATCGCTGAGCTCATGGATGCGATCGATTCGTACATCCCAGAGCCAGTACGCGAGACCGACAAGCCATTCTTGATGTCGGTGGAAGATGTCTTCTCGATCAAGGGTCGTGGAACCGTCGCAACCGGTCGTATCGAGCGCGGTCTCATCAAGGTCGGCGACGAGTGCGAAATCGTCGGACTTCGCCCCGATGTGAAGAAGTCGACGATCACCGGCGTTGAGATGTTCCAGAAGACTCTCGACAGCGGTATCGCTGGCGACAATGTCGGCGTGCTCCTTCGCGGTGTCGAGAAGAACGACATCGAGCGCGGCCAAGTGCTCTGCAAGCCAATCTCGATCAAGCCACACACGAAGTTCAAGGCGCAGGTCTACGTTCTCACCAAGGATGAAGGTGGTCGCAACACCCCATTCAAGGCGGGTTACAAGCCTCAGTTCTACTTCCGCACGACGGACATCACCGGCAAGATCGATCAACTCGTCGGCGCAGAAATGTGCATGCCAGGGGACAACATCGAGGTGGTCGTCGACTTCGAAGGCAAGGGTGTCGCAATGGAGAAGGGCGGTCGCTTCGCGGTTCGCGAAGGCGGTCGTACCGTTGGCTCCGGCGTCGTAACGGACATCATTGCCTGATTTCGTATCGCAAATCCCGCCTCAGCGGGCGATCGCGTCCGCTGAGGCAATTTTCAACCGCAGTGTTTGCTAGATAGGGTGCTCGTATGGCCAAGAAGTCAACGGATCGTGAATGGGTCTGGCTCCAATGCACCGAAACCGGTGACATGAATTACCGCACGAACATTCGTGTGAAGGGCGGCATTGCCGACAAGGTGAAGGAAGGCTTCTTGAAGTATTCCGCGCGCCTTCGCAAGCACACGCTGCACAAGATCAAGCGCAAGTAAGCGCCCCCGCGTTTGCGCGCGCAGGCGTGCGTCTGGCCCAACTCTCGCGGGTTGTCTTGGATGCACGGCAGGACGCCGGTAGCTCAGCTGGTAGAGCAGCGGATTCCAAATCCGCAGGTCGTGGGTTCGATCCCCCCCCGGCGTGTTTCAGTCAGGCTTGATGCAGTTGGTACTGCGAGTGTTCGAAGTGTCAGAAGCGTCAGAAAACGGTGCTGTCGCGAGTCTGCATACCGGCGGATCGTGACAGGTTCATGTCTGAAGCTTGAGTGCGGAGTCGTTCGATGAAACTGGGCATCTACAAATCAGGTCAGGGCTACTACACCCGCATGGGCACCGTTGTGGGCGTTTCTCTCATCACGCTGCTCGGACTCTTTTGGGTCGCTGGCTACGCGAAGAGTTGGAAGATCCTCGACCTCAACCCGATCTATGTCTCTTCGGGCGCGGCGTCGCTCATCGGGCTCATCGTCTTCGCCATCATGTATTGGATTGTGTTCGTCAATCCGCGATCTGTTGATTTCCTGGTCGCCACCGAAGGCGAGATGAAGAAGGTCAACTGGTCGACTCGCCGCGAGATCGTTGGCTCGACCGCGACGGTGATCGTGACGGCAATCGTCATCACCGTTTTTTGTTGGACCATCGATTACGCGTTCGCATTCTTGTTCGGTTCGATCAAGGTGCTCGACGCAGGCTGACCCGACGCGCTTCTCGCCCACGACTGCAAGTCTCCGGATCATTCGATCCACGCATGGAAGGTAATGACTATGAGCAAGGAACCTAAGGCAACCGGCGCATCGGAAGGTGCAGCAGCAGAGGCCCCGCGCGCGTTGAAGAAGGGTCGCGAGGCGATCGCGCAGATGTCCGTCGCGCTGAAGGTTGAGGGCGTCGCCGTGCAGCAGATGGCTGACGTGCACAAGGGCAAAGCTGGCGAGAAGTCGCAGTTCGAAGGCAGCGAGTCCTTTGATCCAGCAACCGACTTGCCGATGTTCCGCGACGGCATGAACTGGTTCGTGCTCCGCGTCGCGAGCAACAAAGAGAATTCCGTCCAGCGAACCCTGCTTCGCAAGATTCAGATCGAGGGGATGGAGCACTGGGTCGGCCGCATCATGGTTCCCACCGAGAAGGTGAAGTCTGTGAAAGCCGGCAAGAATCGCATCACAGAGACGAAGCTGTATCCAGGGTACGTCTTCGTGGAAATGCGCCTCGAGCTCGATGGTCGCATCAACCAGGATGTCTTCTTCCTCATCAAGGAGACGGATGGCGTCGGCGATTTTGTTGGCACTTCGGGCAAGCCCGCGCCAATGGCTCGACACGAAGTCGAGAAGATGCTCTTCGACTCCAAGAAGCCTGAGGAAGCGCCACAGGTGAAGATGGAGTTTGTGATCGGCGACAAGGTCACGATCATGGAAGGGCCATTCCAGAATTACGAAGGCGAGATCGATGCCGTGGTCCCAGAGAAGGGGCTTGTGCGCGTCCTCGTCACCATCTTCGGTCGTCAAGCGCCGATCGAACTCGAGTATTGGCAGGTCCGCAAGGGCATCGGCGACTCGTGATTGACGCGTCCGTTTGAGCGCGAGTCTGAATTCTGCCGCGCGCGTGCTTGAGCGCTCGTGCAAGATTCTGACCCGCTGCGGGTCAAATCGTTGCACTCGCTCTGGACTGCGCTGGGGCGAATGAATCGCCACCAGCGCAGAGTACGCACAGTGCGGCGCGCGGACAAACTCCAGCACTCGCTTTGGACTCCGCTGGGCCGAGTGAATCGGCACCAGCGGAGGTCGCACCTCCATCAAAAACAACAGCCAAGCTGACGCCAGAGCGCGCGGTTTCGCGGAATCAATCTTCCATGTCTGGCGTTCGCGGTATCGGAATTGAATCCGCAGCCTCGCCGATGGTGACCTTGATGCGGCGGACTCGCGTGGGGAATCGGCGCTTGAGTTCTTCTTCGAGTCCCGTGCGGAGAAGTCGTGAGAGTTCATAGCCCGCGCTCGGCGAACTCGCCGTAATCGCGAGCATGCCGTTGGTGAGACCGTCAACTGTGCATACGCCTGAGAGCTTCGCTGGGCAGAGCGTGTTCCAAGCCGTGATGACCTCTCCAAGATCTCGCTGGCGCTTCTTCGCGAACTTCGCGATGGACGCGATCTCCCCTGCGACGGAGAGATCCCGAGGCCGCGGTCCACGCCAGCTCTTGAGTCGCTCGAAGTATTGCTGGAGGCGTTCGTTCATCGAGGTACTTGCACCACTTCGCGTTGCCGCGGTCGCGTGAGGAATCCGGCAGGGTGGCAAGGTACACCCTCACGCGCGGTTTCCAACGCTGATCTACAGTGCACCTATGACAGCGATCCGGCTCGAAGGCATTGCGAAGCACTACGGCCAAACTGCGGCGGTGGCTGGGATCACGCTTTCGATTCCCACCGGCGCGCTGTTCTTCCTTCTCGGCCCATCGGGTTGCGGGAAAACCACGCTTCTTCGGATGATCGCCGGCTTCATCGAACCAACCGCGGGGCGGATCTTCTTCGATTCGACCGAGGTCACGGACACGCCGCCCAACGCGCGCAACACCGGCATGGTTTTCCAGAACTACGCGCTGTGGCCACACATGAGTGTGGCGGAGAATGTGGCATTCGGCCTCGATGTTCGATCGGTGCCCCGCGCTGAAAAGGAGAAGCGCGTCCGTGATGCCCTCGCGCTCGTGCGCATGGAGGGGTACGCCGCGCGCAAGCCAGGGGAACTCTCCGGCGGGCAGCAGCAGCG
>SXUJ01000064.1 GCA_005790565.1 Planctomycetia bacterium | reverse complement strand
TCAAGCAGCAGTTACACGAAGGTCGATTTGCCGCGCGGTCGCTCGAGACGGGAGACGCGGTGCAAGCGGCCTCCACGCTCAAGCGCATGCTCACGATCTTGAAGACAATGGTGCAGCAGATCGATGTGTTGGAGACGATGACGCCCGTTTCGTTCTTGAGCTTCCGCAGTTTCCTCGCGAGTTCGAGCGGATTTCAGAGCGCGCAGTTTCGCGAGTTTGAGTTTCTGCTCGGCAACAAAAACCCTCGCGTGCTCGCACACAATCCCGAAGGTTCGCCCGAACGCGCCATCATGCTCAAGCGGTTCGCCGAGCCTACGCTCTACGACGCGTTTGCGAAGTTTCTTGCGGTTCGCGGTCACGCGGTGCCGCCTGAACTGCTCACTCGTGATGTGACGCAACCCCCGCAAGAGTGGCCGCTCATGCAAGAGTTACTGCTCCTGCTCTATCGATCACACCCCGCGGAGCGTTCGATCTGCGAATTGCTCGTCGACCTCGATGAAGGTGTGCAGGAGTGGCGCTATCGCCATGTGAAGATGGTGGAGCGCACGATCGGATTCAAGCAGGGGACTGGTGGAAGTCCTGGGGCGGCCTACCTGCGCTCGACTCTCTTCAATCCACTCTTTCCTGATCTGTGGGCGATCCGCACGCGACTGTGACTGTGCGTGACAACGAAAGGGACCGTCAATGCATGACGATCATCCTGAAGCGTCTCCCTCGAGTACTTCCTCGACTCCTGATGCAACCGCGTTCCTCCGGCGGCGCATCCACGAACTTGAGTCGCTGCTCGATGCGCATGGCATTGCGATTCCGAAAGATCCGGCGAGTGCGCATGCGCCTTTGCACGGGATTCTTCCTCCGCCGATCGTTGTTCCGCCTCCAAAGATTCCACCAATCTTCGTGCCCGAGACTTCGTCCACTCCGCTCCCGAGCGAAGTGGAACGATTCGTCGGCGTAAAACTCGCGGCAGTCGCCGGCGCGCTCGCGGTGCTCGGCGCGATTGCCTACTTCATAAAATACGCGATTGACACCGGCCTCTTCGGTCGACTCGGGCCTGAAGCGAAGTTTGCGGCGAGTCTCGCTGTCGCCGCCATTTTTCTCGTCGCCGCCGAGCGGGTGCGAGTTCGCTACAGCATGGACGCGTCGCGCGGACTTTATGGCATTGGCATCGTCGCGCTGTTCGCCTCGGTGTTTGGCGGCGTATTCATGCTTCGGTTGTTTGACGCGCCGGTGGCTGCACTCCTCGTCGCTGGCGCTGGACTTGTCGGAGCGGGATGCGCCGTTCGCAGCAAGTCTGCAACGGTTGGCGTGCTCTCGCTGCTGGGTGGACTCGCGCTCCCCGCGGGAAATGGTTTCTCCGAAGGGTCGATTCTGAGCGGAATCGAGTTGACCGCCGTGCTTCTACTCGCGACGGGATTGACTTCCCTTGGCGGGATGAACTTCGTTCGTGTTCGGAACTTCGCGCTCCTCGGCGGCGTTCCTCTCTCGATCGCGTGGGGGGTGTTGTCCAACGCCGGGCCCGTGGAGCGAGCGCTCTTTCCCCTCGTGTGGTGGGGCATCCTCGCGGGAAGTTGCATCTTCGAAGCTCTGCGAGGAAGGCACGCGAAGGACAATGCAATCACCCTCGCGGCGGCGAGCGCAACCGCGTTAGTCGGCTGCGTGGTTGCGACGGGTGGTGGCTCGAGTCTGAGTGATCCACTCGCGTACCTCCCGCTCCTGATGGGTGGAGGACTCTCGATCGCGGGAATTCAGTTGCGTGCAATCGGTGAACCAGGCGATGCAGACGAAATCGCACCCGACGCGTCGGACACCCTCCGCGATGAAGTCGCGGTCGCCTGCCGGACATTGAGCAGTGTCGCGATCGGGTGCGCACCCTTCGCGGTCCTTGCCGCGCTCGGAGTGTTTCTCGACGGCGCGGGTGTCGTGGTTGGCGCGGGCGGCGCTGCGGCGTTACTCGCATTTTCGACAGCGCGCCTCGGGCGCCTCGCGCTGGTGCCCGCGTGCGTGCTCGCCACCGTCGTTGCATTTTTCGGTGGCATGTGGCAGTTGCTGACGGCGGTGACCGCAACGATCCGCCCGTCGGTCTGGGCACCTCTGGACCTCTCACTCTCGCGGGACATGGGGGACTTACTCGCCGTTCGTTACTCCTCTGACTTCCTCGCGCCCTTGATGGTCACGGTGTTGCTCTTCCTGCCACTCGTTTGCGGCATCTGGCCACGCGTGTTGGCGCTGACAATCGCTGGGTTCGCAACCCTGCTGAGCGTCTCGGTCATTCTCTGTTTCCTCGGACCATTTCCGGCATCCCTTGTGTTTTCGTTGATCGCGGTGGCGCTGGTTGTCGCGCGAACGCGTTCGCCACGATTTGCCGATACGGGGTGGCATCTCCTCGCGTTTGCGTATGCGTGCTTCGGGCTGCTTTGCGTCTGGGTCGCGTTGCTGTGGATTGCGGCGACCACGGATCGAAATGCATTGTGGCTGTTGCAGGCCGTCTTCCTTGCAGCCCCTCACTGCGCGCTGTGGAGTCTCCGAGCGGCATTGTGGGAGAAGGCGAAGGGGTGGTTTGATGCAGCGTTGGCGCTTGAAGTGAGCGCACTGTGCACCTGCGTCCTGCTCGTTCGCGTCTATCAAGCGAGCGCCCCAGGCGACGAGATCTTCGCACGCATCACATGGATCCTGTCCGCGTGTAGCCTCGCGATTTCCACGATCGCGTACCAACGCCGGTCGCTCGCACTCGGGCGCGCAGCAATCTTCGCTGCGGCTCTTCCGGCGTGGATCATCCTGACGGCGGCGATGTTCGCGCTGTTCTCGCCTGCCAACAGGCCGTGGGGAATCGGGAACCCGTGGATTTACGCCGCGTGTACGCCAGCGGTCGCGCTCTTCGCGGGACAACTGGTCTTGCGTCAACTCGGTGCGACGCCCTTGGTCCCGACGAGAACGAAGGGCGCGCTTCACGCGTTCGCCCTCGCAGCGCTCATCGGAGGGTGCATCGTCTGGCTTGGCTCGATCTCCGATGGGCCGATGCGCGCGACTCTTCTTGTGAGTGTGCTCGGCGTCTTTGCCATCGGCTGCCTTTACTGGGGATTTCGTCGGAGCGTGGCGGGTGCGCGTTGGATTGGACTTCTGCTTCTCGCGCTGTTGGCATTGCGACTTGTCGTTGTCGATCTCGCGCAGATCTCAGCGATCGTGCGCGTGCTTTTGCTCTTCGCTGCCGGACTTGTCCTCGTGGGGACAAGCATCGCGTACGCCTTGCTTCGACCCAAGCGCGCGTCCCTATAGCGCTCGCGACTTGGAATCTGCGCCAAGCCGCAGATTCCTCGCTCGCGCTTCTTGAGCGCTCGCGACTTGGAATCTGCTCCAAGCAGCAGATTCCCTCGCTCGCTTTCGACTGCGCCGCCGCGAATGAATCGCGATCGGCGCAAATCGGACCCGTTGCATTTGGTGACGCACTCCGACGCACTGAGCGAGATCTCCGCTGGTGCCGATTCACTCGGCCCAGCGGAGTCCAAAGCGAGTGCAACGATTTGACCCGCAGCGGG
>SXUJ01000063.1 GCA_005790565.1 Planctomycetia bacterium | reverse complement strand
ATGTGGCCCGTGCGTCCAACTCCGAGCAACTGCAAGTCGATCCCGCCCGCGTCGCGAATCATCTGTTCATAACGTTCGCAGAACGCACGCACATCCTGCGGCGGCACGGTGCCGTCCGGAATGTGCACGCATGCGAGATCAATGTCGACATGGTCGAACAAGTGCTCTCGCATGAATCGGTGGTAGCTCTGCAACTCGTGCGGCTGCATGGGCCAATACTCATCGAGATTGAAGGTGACGACATTGCGAAATGACAACTTCTCGTCGCGGTGCATGCGAACGAGTTCGTCATAGACCGCCGTCGGTGTCGATCCCGTCGCGAGTCCGAGGACACAGCGGGCGCCCATGGCTTGCTTCGCGCGGATGAGCGACGCAATCTCCTGTGCCACTCGAACGCTCACTTCATGTGCGCGCTCCAGTACCACTGTTGGAATTTTTTCGCCTTGCGAAGCTCGCTGCCAGTGCGCGGTGTCGGTCTGCATTCGTTCGACGCTATCGCCACGCGGGGACGAAGGCAAGTACACCGCGCGCTTACGACATGGACCGGTAGCGCAGGTACGCCGATTCCACTTCGCGCATCGTGTCCCCGCCAAACTTCAACAAGAATGCCCGCGCGACTTCAAAGGCAACGACATGCTCCATGACCACACTCGCGGCAGCGATTGCACTGACATCACTCCGCTCATACTGGCTCTGCACCGCTTCGCGCGTCCGGAGGTCCACCGAAGGCATTCCTTGAAGCAAGGTTGAAATCGGCTTCATGGTCCCGTGCACGACCACTGGCATGCCGTTGGTCATGCCCCCCTCCAGCCCACCCGCATTGTTCGACGATCGTTGAAACCCGAAATGGGACGCCGTTCGCGTCGATTCGTCATAGACGATTGCATCATGCACCCTGCTCCCAAACCGCGCGGCACAGGCACGACCGAGGCCGATCTCCACCGCTTTAAATGCTTGGATACCCATCACGGCGTAAGCCAGTCGTGCGTCAAGGCGCTCTTCCCACTGCATACAGGTGCCGAGCCCGGGGACGCAACCAAAGACATGTGTTTCGCACCAACCGCCGACCGTATCCTTCTCCGTTTTCGCGCGATGAATGAGTTCGATGATGCGTTCTGAAGTCTCCACATCAGGACATGCAACTTCGCTCGCATCGCGCACAGTCTTGAGCGCGGACCAGTTCGTGGCCGTGGGCTCGATAGGAGCCTGCACATCGATCGCGCCGCGCACAAACCCGAATGACTCCATCCCAAACGCTCGGAGCAGAAGTCGCGCGACGGCGCCCGCCGCAACCCGCGCGGCCGTTTCTCGCGCGGAAGCACGCTCAAGGGTCCCGCGACAATCGGTCGTGCCGTACTTCAAACTTCCCGCAAGATCGGCGTGTCCCGGACGAGGTCGCGAGAGCGCCGGAGTTTTATCCGGGTCATCGAGTCGGTGATCGCGATTTGCGATTCGAAGACAGAGGGGCGAACCAATGGTGACGCCCGCGCGAGTGCCCGCAAGAATCTCCGCTGTGTCGCTCTCGATGCGTTGACGAGCACCCCGACCGTATCCGCCTTGTCGGCGATGCAACTCGTGATTGATGAAGTCGAGGTCAATCCGAAGCCCCTCCGGAAGACCATCAATCAGCGCGACGAGTGAGTGTCCGTGCGACTCGCCTGCGGTTTGATATCGAAGGGGCGTTGGCATGGGATCATTGTCGGCCTGATCGGCGCAGGGACTCAAGGATCATCAGGGATGCACGGCGATCTTCCAGATCGAGCCGGGATTCCGCTGTTCCTGCCCGCCATCGAACCCTATGACATAAAGACTCGCGTCGTTCATTTCCGCGAAGCTCGTAAGCAGCGTGGAAGGGTGCTTCGAGAGAAGTTCTGGTTTCGTGCACTTCTCTCCCATGAGCCTCGCACCCCAGATCGTTCCGTAGCCAAAGTCCGCGTAGAGGTACACGCCTTCAAGCGATGGGAGCTTCGGATCGCGACAGACGAATCCACCTGTGATGGAAACCCCCTCGCGGCGCGGATGTTCAATCAGGGGCTCCGTAAACACAACTGCAGCACCATCGCTTGGCCTCTCCCGGCCAAACGCATGGAACCCCTCACGTGCGTTCCAACCGTAGTTTGCGCCCTTTTTCACGAGATCAATCTCTTCGTATCTGTTCTGACCAACATCACCCGCCCAGAGATCTCCGGTCTTGCGATCGAACTGCATGCGCCAGATGTTGCGCGTGCCCGTCGCCCAAATCTCTGGGAGGTAGCTCGCATCACTGACGAATGGATTGTCCTTCGGAATCGCGTACGCCTTCCCTGACGAGTTCCCATTCACATCAATACGCAACACCTTCGAGAGAAAGGTCTGTGGATTCTGTCCATTGCCATGCGGATCATTCGCCGCCCCACCATCCCCGAGAGAGAGGTAAAGGAAGCCGTCCGGGCCAAAGAGGCAGGTGCCGCCGTTGTGGTTGGAGTATGGCTGCGATTGGGTGAGCAAGATCTCCTCGCTCGAAGGATCAACGGTGCGCCCATCGGCGCCCACAGCGAAGCGCGAAAGGATGCTTCGACGCGGCTCGGCCGC
The DNA here is from genome assembly GCA_005790565.1 of Planctomycetia bacterium. Taxonomy (GTDB): domain Bacteria; phylum Planctomycetota; class Phycisphaerae; order Phycisphaerales; family SM1A02; genus F1-140-MAGs142. The sequence goes on along the minus strand of SXUJ01000063.1, from coordinate 14,609 downwards.
GGTGTAATAAATGTAGAGCTCCCGTCGCTTGGGAAAATCAGGATGGAAGGCGATCGAAAGCAATCCCTCCTCGTTGCCTGAGTCGTTGACTCGCTCGCGGATGTCAAGCGCAACAGTCGTCTCGGTCGCGCTGTCCTGCGTGAGATCCGCAAGAAGCACGCGACCTGGCTGCTCGACAATAAACACGATGCCCCCGGCCTCTCCAGGCGCCTGCAACATCTGAATGGGACGCACGAGTTTCAAGTTCGGGAAAACTCGTTCGAGCGATACCTTCGCGATGTTCGCGGCGGGTGCGTAGCGTTCCTCCCTCGAGGGAGCAACTGCCCTTGACGCTGGTGGTGCAGCCGCCGGCTCTTGCGCTGCTGCAGCGGATCCGAGCACTGCTCCAAGGATAAGTGCGAAACAACGAGGAAGTATGCGCGAACTTGGCATGCGCTGATCGTAGTGCAATTCAGCGCGTCGGCTCGTGCGCGCTTGTGTGGAGTAGACTCTGCGCATGCACACCACGAAGATTGCATCGGTCATTCGCGCGCTCGTCCTGCCCCTCACGGCGAGCGCCTTATGCGCAATGACCGCGCCTCCCAACGCAAGTGTGCAACTCTTCAATGGGAAAGACCTCGCTGGATGGGTCGGCGATACGGGTGGATATCGCGTCGAAGATGGCGCGATTGTTTGTACCGACAAGGGCGGCAATCTCTTTACCCAAAGGGAGTACAGCGACTTCGAGTTCAGTTTCGAGTTTCGGCTTACCGCTGGCGCAAACAATGGCATCGCGATTCGCAGTCCGCTGCAAGGTGATCCCGCGTACGCAGGCTATGAAGTGCAAGTGCTCGACAATTCCGCGCCGCAGTACGCCGGCCTCAAGCCCTATCAGTATCACGGATCCATCTATGGCATCGCCGCAGCCAAGCGTGAAGCGATGAAACCGATCGGCGAGTGGAACCAGGAAACGATTCGGTTCGTGGGCACGAAGGCGACGGTGACGCTCAATGGAATCAAAATCGTCGATGTGGACCTTGCGGAAGTCGCCAAGGACGGCCAGACGATCGATGAGAAAACACACGACGGGCTCAAGCGAACGCGCGGCCACATCGGATTCTGTGGGCACGGAGATGCGGTTGCCTTCCGCAATGTTCAAGTGACAGAGCTGTAACCACTCGCGGGTTTGCACTCACGCGCGCGAACAATCAGACCGCGTACTCACGACCGAATCGATTGGCAATGAAATCCTCGTACCGAATGTCTTCCATTCGAATGAAGCCCTTCTGCGCCAACTTCCCGTCGCGAAGGAGATCGAGCGCGGCGCAAACTCCCGCCGCTGTGGTGATCTGAATGCCTGTCCAGTGCTTGCCGTCGAACTTCCGCGCGGGAATGCGGCGCGCATCCGTTTTCTCAACGAGTCTTCCGTTCTCGATGCCAATCGCGACACAGACGGTCACAATCACATCGTCACTTGTTCCTGGAATGGCTCGATCAAAGATCGCGCACAACTCCTCGCGCTTGTCGATGAAGCCGAGGTCATGCAGCAGAAACTTCATCAGGTCGCAGTGGCCCGGGTAGCGGATCGTCTTGTAATTCACACTGCGCGCTTTGCCTGCGAGCGACTCAGCCAGCGAGCCGAGTCCCCCGGAAGTGTTGAATGCCTCATACTCGGTCCCGTGAATGGTAAAGCGTTCAAGATTCTCAAGGGGCGGAAGAAGCGTCATCTCCCCATCCACAAGTGCCTCGCACGGAGTGCAGTACTCGTTGATCAGCCCATTCGTCGACCAAGTCATGTTGTACTTCAGTTGGTTCGACGGGAACTGCGGCAGTGCGCCGACGCGGCAACGAAGTTCGTGAATCTCCGACATCGGCGCCGCGAGGTGATTCGCGGCAATCGTGATGTAGCCAGGCGCGAGTCCGCACTGTGGAATGAATGCCGTCTGCGCATCCTTCGCGAGCGCCATGACGCTCTTAGTGACCGCCACATCTTCCGTGAGGTCGAGGTAGTGCGTGCCACTGGCCTTCGCGCGCGAGGCGATGAGCGGGTTGCAGAAGAATGGCGCGCATGAGATCACGGCCCACGCGCCCTGCAATGAAGCATCCAATTGCGACGCGTTCTGCACATCAATCGTCAAACCCGTCGCGTTGGGCAGACCGTCGATGGCCGAATGCCACGCTCCTTCGTGCGCATCAACGACGCGCACTGAGTATTCGCCAGTCATGGCGAGAAAGTGCGCGGTCATTCTTCCAATTTTACCTGCTCCGATGATCGTCACGGTCTTCATAGCGTTCAGTTCACTGCAAGGGGTTGCGTCGAATGGGGGGCGAAGTGTATGCAGGAACTCCTCTTCGCGTCGGCTCATTCAAAGGCGATCTCGACCATCGAATAATCGTCGTCCCATGCCGCATTGCCCTGTAGTTGCTGGGTGTGCAACATCACCGCGTCGAGCCGCCCCAACGCCTCCGATTGTTCCATGAAGACAACAAACTCGTCGAAACTCCACATGCCGCCCGAAGGGAGATGAATCTCAAAGACGCCATCCGAGTAAAGGTAGATTCGATCGCCCGCGAGAATCTGCGTCCGAAGCGTTGGTGCGTCGTAGTCCGGCGTCACGCCGACCATGTAACTCGTCGACTCCAATCGCTCCACCCGTCCCGCTCGCATCAGCAACGCTGGTGGATGACCGCCTCCCGCCCACGCGAGTTCGCGAGATGTCTTCGAATACACGCCGTACCACACGGTGAAGTACATACCGTGATGGCGATCCATCGGGAAGGCCGCGTTGAGTGTGCGCAAGACGCGGGAGGGATCGAGTGCTTGTGCGATGTCATTGGCGTTCGAACGAATCAGATTGAGTGCGCTCACGCCCATGAGTGCGGGGCCGACGCCGTGGCCACTGACATCGAGCACATACATCGCAAGGTGATCGGGATCGATCCAGTGATATCCAAACACATCGCCGCCGAGGCTCGCCGATGGAATGAACCGCCACTCGGCGGCGACGACACCTTGCATCGGCGCATCGAGCAACGACCGAACATACTCACTCGCCTTGGTAATCTCGTTGGAGAGATGCGCTTCACTCGCCTGCAGTGCGGCATATGCGGCATTGCGTTCCAGTTGCGCCTTGTACCCACGAGAATGATGCACCACGCGCGCGACCAGTTCAACCGGATCTGGGAGTTTGACGATGTAGTCGCTCGCACCGCGCGCGAATGCCTCCGCCTTCGTCGCCGCCTCCTCTTTCGACGAGAGCACAATGATCGGCACGCCTGCGGTCACCGCCTCGAGCCGGTAAGCGCGAACGAGGTCGAGGCCGTCCACGCCGGGCATGACGAGATCCTGCAAGATCAGCGTCGGTTTGAACTCGCGCGCGACCTCGAGTGCCTTGTGAGGATCGTCGATGGCTCGATACTCCAAACCAGCGATCGAAGCGAGCATGCGCCGCACGGCCTCGCCAATGATCCGCTGATCATCGACAAGGAGGACGCGATCGGAGAGTTGAGATGCATTCATAAAGCGTCCTCAGTCAGGAAATCGAGTCAGGGTCGAGGCGATTTGCGGGTGAGATTTGGGCGCAACGCAGCCACGCAGGCGGGAGCGATGCTGTTGAGCGGAAGAACTTCGCGCGCCGCGCCAAGCGCAACCGCCGCCCCGGGCATCCCCCACACGACACTCGTCGCCTGATCCTGCGCGATCGTGTGCCAGTTCGCGTTCTTGAGTGCAAGCAACCCGCTCGCGCCATCTTTGCCCATCCCGGTGAGCAGAATCGCAACACCCGGCCCTCCATGCTGCGCGAACGAAGCAAAGAGCGCATCCACACTTGGCGTGTGCAATTCATCTTCGTTTCCCTCAATCAGCGCGAGTTCGCCGTTCGATTGCAACACAAGGTGACGATCGTCGCCCGCGACGAGCACCTCGCCGACCCGGAGCTTGTCGGTCGCGCGCGCAAGCCGCACCTCGGCACCGCCCTTGGTCGAGAGCCAGCGCGTCAAACCTTCGGTGAAATCACGGGACACATGTTGCACAATGATGACGGCCGCAGGGATCGGCTTGGGTAGTGCTGCGAGAATCTCTCCAATCGCGCGCGGCCCGCCTGTCGAGGCACCAAGAAGTATCGTGGGCACGGCCGCGTGCCTCGTGGGGACGAACAGCGAGCGAGAACTTGCGACGGCGAGCGGCGCGAGTTCCGCAACACGCACGATTCGTTTCAAGCGTCGAATGAGTTCCGCGCCACCATCCACCACTCCATTCCTCGCGAGCGTGGGTGTGTTCACCGCGTCGCGCGCACCCGCGCCAAGCGCGTCGTAAACAAGCGCCGCGTTCCCGCTCACGGTTGCCGTCACCACGAGAATTGGACACGGGGAGGCGCGCATGATTCGGCGCGTCGCCTCAACGCCATCCATCACCGGCATGATGAGGTCCATCAAAATCGCGTCAGGTCGGTCCCTCCCGCACATCGCAACCGCTTCCTCACCGTCGCGCGCGATCCACGCCGGCTCAAGCATCGGATCGGAGCAGACCACGCGGCGAAGTGCTTCACACGCGAGTGCGAGATCATTCACAATCCCTATCCGAAGTACCTTGGATTTTGGGCTCATGCCTCCGCTTCTCCAATGAGATCGCGCACCATAGTCGCAAACGATTGATCTTCGAATGCCCCCTTCGTGAGGTAGGCATTCGCGCCCGCGTGCAGCCCCGCAAGACGATCCTCCTCACGATCCTTGTACGAAACGATGATGATTGGAATGGTGGAGAGCACCGCATCCGCACGCACCGCGCGCGCGAGTTCGATGCCGGTCATTCGTGGCATGTCGACATCCGTCACCAACAGGTCGTAGCCGCCCCCTCGCAGCGCGTGGAGTCCCTCGGCGCCATCGCGTGCGCTTTCAACTTCGTATCCAAGGCGCACGAGGAGTTGCCGTTCCACTTCCCGCACAGTCGCGCTGTCATCGACAACGAGCACGCGCTTGCGGCGTGTCGAAACTGCGCCGATCGCGCGACGCTTCGCCGCGTGCGATCGGCCCTCCGTGAGTTCCTGTCGGAGAGAAGACAGAATGTCTTCGCAATCGACGATCAGGGCTGGATCTCCATCCTCCCGCACCGCCGCAGCCGCGATGTGCGCGACCTTTCCGAAGCGCGAATCGAGCGGACGCACGACAAGATCTTCTTCGCCCACGAAAGCATCGACGAGGAACCCATACCAGTCATCGCCACCGAGAACGATCACGCTGACGGTCTCGCCAGATTCGATCGTGCCCAACTCGAACAGCGCCGCGGCATCCACGAGCCCGACCGAGCGATCATCGAGCGAGAATTGCATTCGACCTTCAATCGTCGTGAGCTCCGCGGCGGGCATCTGCACCACGCGCTCGATGCGTGTCAGTGGAAACGCGAAAGTCTCGCCACTGACATCCGCGAGCAGCGCTCGGATGACGCTCACCGTGATCGGAAGTTTCAACTCGAAAATCGTCCCGTTTCCTGGCACACTTTCGACCCGCACACTGCCGCCGACCTCTCGGACAGTGCTTTGTACGACATCGAGTCCAACACCTCGTCCGGAGAGATCCGTCACACTCGCCGCCGTCGAAAACCCTGGCAGAAAGAGAAACTCCAGCACTTCCTGCGTACTCATCTCCGCCACCATGTCCGCACTCGCGAGCGATTTGCGCACCACACTCTCGCGCACAAGATCGGGGCGAATGCCGCGACCATCATCGCCCACACGAATACGCAACATGCCCGCTTCATGCCGAGCAACCACGCGAAGTAAACCAGAGTCTGGCTTCCCGGCACGGCGACGCTCTTGGGGCGTCTCCAATCCGTGGTCAAGCGCATTGCGTAGGAGATGATTCAGGGGAGCCTCAAGGCGCGAAAGAATATCGCGATCAACCTGCACGCCTTCGCCTTCAATCTCGAGGTGGACTTCCTTTCCGAGCGATCGCGCGATATCACGGACCGTGCGAGGCAGGGCGCCGGTGACATCCGAAAAAGGACGCATGCGACTCGCGAGCACCTCGTGATAAAGCGAAGACGCGGTCTCTTCTCCTCGGCGAATCGACTCATCCACGCTCGCCGTCTGACCGACGACTTCCGCTCGAGTGCGCTGCACGATGCCGCGTAGCGACGCAAGGGCGCCCGCGTCCATATTCTGGACGCGCATCCAAGTTCGCAGACGGTCGAGTTCGTCCTCCAGCTCAATCACGCGCGACTTCAACGATTGCGATTGCCGCCGTACCAGTTCGAGGCGGCGCGATTCGAGCATCATTTCGCCAGAGAGTTGAAGAAGCCGATCGAGCTTCTCGGCGGTCACTCGAACCGCCGAAGCACGCGCTTGCGGCTCCGCCTTCGGAACGCTCGCCGGTTGCGGAGCGGCAATCGCAGCGACACCCTCGATGGGTCGCTGCGCTCTCTGCTCCAATCCTCTGTCATCCGCGCGTTGCAGGAGCGACGCCACAAGCGAATGCATGGCTGGCAGGTTGGTTTCGATCCACCGTGGGAGTTCAGACTCGGCGACCGAGGCGAGTGACGCGAGCAAATCTGCGGCGCGGAGCAACTGATCGATGCGCGGCGCACTCGGCGCTTCCCTGCCCTGCTGCATGGCGACAAGCGTGTCCTCCATCGCGTGCGCAAACTCTACGACGCACTCGAGGCCGATCACCTTCGCTGCGCCCTTGATTGAATGCGCCGCGCGCATGAGTGGCTCTATGTCCGCTGGGGAAGTGCTCCTCTCGAGCGTGACGAGTCCTGCAGAGAGGGTCGCGGCATGCTGCTCTGCTTCGGAGCGAAAGAGATCGAAGAGCGAGAATCCACCGAGATCGCTCATCGAAGGCTCCTTCCAAGCAACGCGCAAACGCGCCCCATATCGAGGAGCGCGACGGACAGCGCGTCACCCGCGGCATCGACCCGAACAAGCGCGATGGTGCATCCGTCCGCGGCGCGCGCGACGGTTGCAGGCGGAGGCTGAAAGCGCGATTCGCCCAAACGCAGCACCCCTTCGACGAGGTCCACCGGAAACGCCCATCGCGCCTGTGCCGAACCGATGACGACGAAGCGCGCGCTCGCACTCGGTTGAAACTCCGCGAGGCCGAGCGCGTGATCGAGTCGACCAACCGGCGTCAATTCCCCCGCGACATTCGCGACGCCCGCGAACACCGCGTTGGTTCGGTGCGGGATGCGCCGCACCGGTGTGATCGCGACAACGCGATGCGAGGCACCCGCTTCGAGCGCGAGCCGTTCCCCGCCAAGTTGAAATATCAGCAAACTCCGCGGCGCGCCTTCATCTTCGGAATCTGGCTGCGCGACGATGCGCGTGTTCGCGGTGATGATCGCTGGGTCCATGGGACGCGCGAGCAACTCGCGCATTCGACCAAAGCCGTCGTTGTCCTTCCTAGGGGCGAGCTCGTGACCGCTCATCGAGCACCGCCTTCACTCGCAAGATGGGCCTTCAACGCGCGCGAACGGAACCGCGCCGATTCCGCTGATCTTCCCTGTTGCTCAAGCAACAGGGCAAGCGAGAGCAACACCGACTCTCGATTCTGTTCGAGGTAAAGCGCGCGGCGGAATGATCCCTCCGCCGCAGCGACATCTCCAACCGCGAGTTCTTCCGCGGCGAGTGTTTCGTGCAACGCCGCGCAGGAAGGATCCCGCGCGACCGCAGCGCGAGCGATCTCGAGCGAGGTCATTGATTCGGGCCGAGGTGCGGCAACGCAGGCAGCGGGGACCGCAATCTCGGGTGTACGCACAACAGGCTTGTGCGCCACGCGCACGGGCGCCCCGCTCGAAACGCGCGGCCGTAGCGCAAAAGCGCCAACCTCTGCAACCGGCACGAAACCCGCCTGCTCAGCAACCCGCATCTCCGCATGTCCGACGAACAGCATCCCGCCGGCTGTGAGTGCGAGCTTCAAGCGAGAGAGAATGGCCATGCGTGCCGCGTCTGGGAGATAGATGGCGACATTCCGGAAAAAGATCGCGTCATAGTGTGATTCGAGTGGGCATGATCGCAAGTCCCCTTGCTTCAGCACGATCCGAGTGAAGAGAGGCTCGTGCAGAGCAACTCCCTCGGCGGGAGCGTCGATCGATCGAAAACTCCCCGCCGCCCACGATGGAATCGGTTCGCGCAATTGCGTACGAGTGAACACATTCGGTGCACGCGCGGCTTCCACGCTCTGATCGATTGCATCAATTCTGGTTCGTTCCGGCGCGAGACCTGCGCCAACGAGCGTCGCCATCATGCTTGCCGGCTCCGACACGCCTCCACTTCCAGCGCTCAACATCCGAATCTCGCGCGCCTCATTTCGAAAGCTCCGGCGCAAAAACTCGAATGACGCGGGATAACGAAACAACCACGACTCACTCGGCGCGCAGGCGGCGACGACACGAGAGCGTTCGTCGACGCTTCGATCGAGAATGGCGAGGTAGGCATCGCAGTCGGCACAGGCGAGGGTCCGGAGCCGCTCCATCAAGAACGGCGCCAACGCGGCAACGCTTACTGCGTCTGCGCGAATCGCATTTGTTCGAGAAAGCCACTCTGCGATGCGTTGCGCGCTCATCGATTCGCGTCTCCTTCGACGGCGAGGTCGAGGGGCAGTCGTCGCTGATCCGCCAGCAATCGATCGCATCGAATCAGTTGCAGCGTCCCGTCCGCGTCGGGAATCGTGGGACCCAAATGGGCAGCCCCGCCAAAGGCAAAGCCTGGATGTGCGCAGGCCGCGTCGAAGTCGCGATCCCCAAGACCCGTGACCTCCTCAACGAGCAAGCCCAGCACATCGCCCTCCGGAAGTTGCACCATCACGATGCGAGAACCCATGCGCAGCGTGGCGGGTGTCCCGACCACCATGTGCGCGAGATCCACGAGCGGAACCATGGTCCCACGACGATTGAACAGTCCGAGCAACCACTCGGGTCCGGCCTGCGCGGCGCGAAACTCCACCATGGGCAAGACCTCAAGGATCTCGCTCGCGGCGATCGCGAATCGCCGCCCTTCAATCTCGAGGAACAGTGCCTGCATTCAGCCTCCCGCTCTCGGAAGTCGGAACCGCGCAACAGCCTCTTGCAAGTACGCGACCGCATGGGAAAGTTCATCCGCGACACGAGAGCACTCCGCAACGCTCACGCCAGTTTCCTGCGCTCCGACAACGAGCACTTGCATTGCGTCGTGGATCTGATCGACTCCAATCGCCTGTGTCTGCATGCCCTCCTTCACCGCGCCAAACCGTTCACTCGACTTCTTGAACTCGTCAATGATCTGCGTGAGTGCTTGACTGACACGACTGACTTCCGCAAGCCCTGTGCTCATTTCGAGCGCGAGTTTTCGCATCTCACGATTTCCGCTTCCAACCGCCTCCTGCATTTGTCGAACCATGCGCTCGATGTCTAGAGTCGCGCCCGCCGTCTGATCCGCGAGGTGGCGTACTTCGCGAGCGACGACAAGAAATCCGCGTCCAGACTCGCCAGCCTTTTCCGCCTCGATCGCCGCATTGACCGAAAGCAGATTGGTCTGCTCCGCGACCTTGGTAATGGTGCTAACGACGGTGGTAATCGCCTGCGCCTTCTCACTGATCACCTCGAGACGCTCGGCAACCTCCGCGGTCGACCGATCGAGCCGCTGCACGGATGCGGTCATCGCGTCAAGTCCCTCGCGACCCGCGGTGGCTGACGCAGCGCTTCGCCGTGCTCCCGCATCGACCTCGTTCACGCTCCGCAGGAGTTCTGCACCAGTTCCGCCAATCTCGCGCACCGCAGCGGCGATTTGCGCGGTCGAGCCACTGAAGGACTCAACCGTCCGTGACTGCTGTCGCGAAGTCGCACTCAGCTCGGCGGCACTCGCGGCGAGGTGCTGCGCATTGCCACGCACTCGACCCACGATGTCCGCGAGTTGTTGACGCATGGACTCCACGCCGCGAAGCAACTGCGCCGTCTCATCCTCGCCCTCGACCGCGCGACCTTCCGACGCAAGATCGCCTTGCGCGATGCCTGCGGCCGCGATCTGCGCGAGGCGCACACGATTCGCAGTCCTCGCAGCGACCCTCCACAGCAGGAGAAGCACCACCGCGAGTCCCACCAGCGCCGTCACAATGTTCGCCGTGATCGCGCCCAGCGTTCCCGCGAGGACCTCTCGCTGCGGTTTGCGAAGCACGAAGTGCCAATCGCCGGGCGTAATCGTCGCGGACGCGTAGTAGCACATCTCGCCGAGAACAGGATCAACACGCTCGGTCAACGCAACCTCGCCATCCCTTGGCACTGCGCCGAAGAACGGCGCATACGCAGACCCCTTGACCTCTTTGGTTCGAATGCGCGCCTTGCGGGCGGCGTCAGAGTCTCCCACGGGATCTGTGGTTGCAAGGATGTAGAAGCCGCGTGTTTCGAGAAAAATGTCAGCACCGAGCGCAAGCGCCATCACCTCAAGTTCGCGCTGCATCTGCGCGAGCGGAATGTCGACCCCGGCAACGCCCGCGAACTTGTCATCCACGATGATGGGGTAGACACACTCGATGATGTCGTCGCCGTGATACTCGTAGGGTTTGGTGATGACGGTGCCAACCTCGCGACCGCGCTCGTAGACCTCCTTCGGATGCGCGTACCAAAGGCCCCCTCCGTCTTCGATATCCTCAGTCGGTTCGAGGAGCGTGCCACCGGGCGCGGTTGGGGAACGCCTTATATATGGAAGGAATCGGCCCGTTGGATCCATGGCCTCTGCTGGGATCGCCCCAGCAGCGAGCGCCGCAGCATCACTGCCATCGCTGGATGGCTCATAGACGATGTACACGCCGCGCCAATTCGTACTCCCCCTCACCGCACGACGCAAGACCTCAAGCGTCTCGGCGCGTTTGCCAAAGAGACCGCCCTCCTGCGCTTGCGCGAGTGTGCGCGTCACCAGCGCTGCCTCGGCGTTCTGACGCTCGATTCGCGCAATCGCAAGGCGTGCGTTCGCACGGAGCGCCTCTTCAAGCGACTCCGTAGAGGCGTACAAGGCCCGAAGTCCGTTCGACCCGAGAACGGCTGCGAGAACAATCGCTGTCGGAAGGACACCGAAAACCAAACTCCGCCCCAGTATCGACCGCAAGAATGGCACTTTCGGAGTACTCATCGTTTCGCGCAGCGTAACCGATGCAGTGACCCGAGCGACTCGCTACAGCACCGCACAGCGCAAGCCAACCGGATCCACTTCGAAAGGAAATGCCCGGGCGCGGGGATGTTGTGGATGCCTCGCAATGTCTTGACGCAGTGCCTCCGCGCGAGATGCATCTTTCGCCACAAGCAACATGAAGCCGCCGCCGCCCGCGCCCGCGAAACATGCGGCAGAGAGCTTCGACTTCCAACGCGAGGTCAACGCGTCAAAGGAAGGTGGACAACATCCCTTATCGAGCACGCGCTTTTGTCGCATGTAAAACGCCAGTTCCTCCGCTACATCATCCACGCTCGCTCCGCGTAGCGCCGTGCACATGCGCGCAGCATTCTGATGCAGCGCGTCCACGGCGCGACGCGTCGACGGCGTGCGGACAAGCCAGTTCCAAACCACCGACTCGAGGATGTTCTTCGCCATCCGCCGTTCGCCGGTGAAGTAGAGCACCGTGCGCGATTCGAGCGCGGCGAGTAGTCGCCGCGACGGCGTGATGCATTCCGGCACGGGAATCTGCTCCGCGCCAGCCACCGTGCGCGAGACCTTGAACCCGCCAAGAAGCCCACCCACTTGATCCTGCCATCCGCCGCGCGTCGACAGCATCTGTTCCAACACGCTCGTCAGTGTGAAAAGTCTCTCGCGCGAACACTCTCGACCGAACAACCTTTCGAGGCAATGAATCGTTGCCGCGCCGAGAATGGAGCTCGTCCCAAGTCCGCTCCCCTTGGGGACGGCAGAGAACATCGTCAACGAGATTCCGCCACCAATCTCTTCAAGCCACCGCGTCAAGGAAGCATCCCGCGAGCTTGGCGCCGCGCCCGTCAGGACCAGTGCGTTCTCCGCCAATGAAGACCATCGCGTGGGGTCTGTGCGACCTGAGAGATCGGCAGCCGTGCGAATGACGCGCGTCTCCCCAAGGTCGGTACTTGTGATCCGAATCACCAACTCCTCCTCGAGCTTGGCAACAACTTGCGTAGGAAGTTGTCCTCGCAGGGTCACCGCAACATTCACCACACTCCCGCCGACCTCGTTACAAATCGGCGGCGTGTCCGTCCACCCTCCGGCGAGATCGACGCGAACTGGCGTCGAGGTCCAGATCGCCTGATCTGGGAGAATCGCTGCGCGGAGTGGAGACTCTGGCAGATCGAAACGGCTCAACACCGTGTCCCCAACCGCGCGAAACGCTTCGGCGCGCATCGCGCTCGCCGCTGCCTCGGCCCCGGCTGCGCGCATTTCCTGCGACAGACGCGCGGCCAACGACGCTCGTTGCATCGCGTCGCCTGTCTGCGCCACTGCCGCGCGCGCCCGTTTGGTGTCTCGTGCAAGCCAATGCAACGCACGCGCCGCGCGCTTGGACTCCAGCGCAGGAGCATCCGCTGTCACGAGCAACTCGCGCATGTTCACGCGGCGTGCACGCGCCCAACTCGAGGGTGGCGCAGTTCCTTGCCACATCCATGCAATCGTTCGAAGCAAATCACCTTCTCCACTCACGCACCAAAGCTTCGCCTCCCATAAGGACCCACCTGCCGCCACCAGATCTCGAACACGCATGTTGCACTGCGTCGCGAAGTGCGCGAAAGGCCTTCCGAAAAAGGTTCCGCCCTTCTCGACGGGAGTCTTGAAGTCATCCTCAATGCCACAACAGATCGCCGCGCGCCCGCCGGTCACAGGCAGTACACCGATGGACACACCGTGGGGAAGGACAAGCGTGTCCGTATCGATACCAACCAGGACATTCTCGCCGCCCAAGTCCAATCGCTTCGCGTGCACGAGATCAAGCACGACGCGATCGCGCGCGACAGCGAGCGTTCCGATGCCCGACTCAAACATCGCGGCGCCCACACAATCGCCGCCACTCGCGCTCGCGATCGATGCCGATTCAAACTCGAATCGCTTCGCCACCGCGGAGTTGCCCACGACCGCATCGAGGAGTTCTCTCGTCGTCCCGATGTGCAAGAACTCACCCGCGTCAGAAATCTCGCACGAAAACCGCGTCCGGCGAAGTCCCTTGAACAACTCCTGCAGCAGCGCACGGTTTGCGCGATCACACTGCCCGAGATACCGAGTGAACGACTGCGCCTTGGGCAGCGCACACAGAATCTCACGATACAAATCAATCGGCGGTAAATCTGCGCGCGCCATGCGATCGGCAAGCGAACCCCTGCGCGCCACGACACCCCTCTTCGCGTTCAATGCAATGCCACATGCAATCAACAGCGATTCGATTGCGATTGGGTCGAGCGACATCAAGCCCGTATCAACTAGGGCCTTCCCGTCTTTCGACAGCGCGCCCGCATCGCGCATCGCGTCAATCGTCGGTTTTTGAAGGAACGAAATGGTTTCCTTCGAGCGCCCCTTCAAGATGTACACGCCGTGGCGAGTCGCGCGCGTGGCGGGGGCGCGAGTTGCCACACCGATGACCCCGCTCCCGCGAAACCGCACTCGCGCGTGCTTGACGCCCAGCACGCAATCACCCGCGGCGATCAATGCTTCGCCACCGTCGCGCGGGGAAAGCGCGATGAGATCATCGAGGAGCAAATCGAAAACAGCACCCGCGCGACCCGCTCCTCCGCTCCGAGGAAGCGTCGCGAACAACTTTCCCTGCACGGCGTACATCGGGAGCCTTCTCGCGTCTCCGCCAGAGTGGAGCATGAGAACGCGCTGCCCAGCAAAGAGATCTCGCAATCTCTTTGGCGCCGCGCCCGACCGCGAAGCGAGGAGCTTCTCAGCCAGCAATTGCAGCGCGAGGACCGTCGCGGCCCCTGAACCAATGCGCTGATCTCGCGCGTCTGCGACCACAAGGAACCGCGCACCGTAGGGAAGTTGTCCATCCTGCGCGCGCGCCGCGAGCATGCTCTCATACGCCGCTGCTTGCCGACGATTCGCAGCGGTCAGCACAATCCAGTCCACGATGGGCGTGTTCGCTGCTCGCATCCTCAGACGATAGCGCGTGGTTGGCCGTGAAGGAAGTCGAACTCACGAGAGTTCGCCCGCATGTTCGCCTCTGAGGATCGACTACCATCGCATGATGCGCACGTTCGCACAGGCCATCGACCTCAAAGACAATCCGGAAATGATTGCGCGGTATGTTGCACTGCACCTCAAGGTTCCATTCGAGGTGACCGACGCGCTCCGCGCAATCGGCGTTCACTCCATGCGGATCTACCGTGGCGGAACCCGACTCTTCATGCTGATGGAAGCCGATGATGACTTCGACCTCGCGCGGTACCAAGACTACGCGCGACTTCCAGGAACCTCTGCGTGGGATACGCTCATGCGCGGTTTCCAACAACCGACGCCATTCGCGCAACCGGGTGAATGGTGGTCACCTCTCGAGGAAGTCTTTGATCTCGCGGCATTCCCTCGGCGCGCACAGCGAGACATGGACAGTGCAAGTTTGAGAGCTCTGTTCCCTGATGATCCACACATCGGCGACTGGCTCCGCAGCCACGGGTAGTCTCTACCTCCAACACGCGACCTGACCACATCCACGATAGGAAACTT
>SXUJ01000062.1 GCA_005790565.1 Planctomycetia bacterium | reverse complement strand
TTCTGCTCAGGAAGGAGATCTGATTCGAATTCGAGGACCGAAGTGACTTGCGCGATGGCCTCGGCTGTCGCGCGATTGTCGCCCGTCAACATCGCGACGCGCACGCCCTCTTCACGCATCCGTTCGACCGCGGCGCGTGCCTCACTTCTCGCTCGGTCTGCGACTCCGATGACGCCAAGCACTTGAGTCCCCGCGACCACCACCATGACTGTGCATGCTTGCGCTTCGAGCGTGTTGATCGCATCAAAGACCTCGCGCTTGAGCGCTGGGTGTCCATCCATGCTGTAGAGCAGCGGTCGGCCGACGAGCACTTGCTTTCCAAGAACGGTTGCCTTCACCCCCTTCCCGCGCACAAGCTCGGCATTTTCGAACGGTGGGATTTCGATACCGCGGCTCTGCGCGCCTGCGACAACCGCACGAGCGATCGGATGGGAGGACGCGGTCTCGACTGATGCGGCGAATCTGAGGAGTTCCTCTTCTGCGCATCCATCGAGCGGTACAACCGCAGCAAGAGCGGGCCTGCCGGTGGTGAGGGTGCCTGTCTTGTCCATGGCCACCGCACGAATAGTGCCGAGTGCTTCAAGATGCGCGCCACCCTTGATGAGTACGCCCATGCGGGCGGCTCGCGCGAGGCCTGCGAGCACTGCGGCAGGTGTGGAGATTGCGAGTGCGCAGGGCGAGGCGCCCACGAGCATGCTCATGGCACGGATGAATGCATCGTGCCAATCAAGCCAACCCAGCATCGGCGGAAGCACCCATGCGACGATCGTGGCGACAATCACGCATGGCACATAGACGCGAACGAATCTCTCGGCGGTGCGTTCGGCGCGAGACTTCGACTTCTGCGCTTCTGCGACGAGCCGGACCATGCGTTGTACGACGGTTTCTGCCGAGGTCGTCGTCACACGCACCACGATTTGCGCGTCACCATTGAGCGTTCCAGCGAAGACGCCATCTCCGGCTCCTTTGGACACCGGCATGGATTCGCCGGTGATCGGACTCTGGTCAACCTGTGTTGCGCCCTCGATTACCAATCCGTCGGCCGCGATTCGCTCGGCCGGAAGCACGACGATCTCGTCGTGGATCGCGAGCGAGGATGCCGCGACCCAATCTGTGACGCCATTCGTTCGTCGACGCGCGCGGTCTGGCGCAAACTTGCTGAGAGCAGCCACCGCCCGCCGAGCACGGCCGAGTGCAAAGTGTTCGAGCGCGTGTCCGGTTGCAAACAGAAAGAGCAGCAAACCGCCTTCGGCATAGTCGCCAAGCACCGCGGCGCCGACCGCCGCAGCGACCATGAGGAAATCGATATCGAGGCGACCCTTGAGGAGCGCGCGCGTTCCATCGAGGGTTGGCTCCCAACCGCCGACGAGAAAGCACCCGCCGAAGAGAACCAGGCTGAGATCGGGCGCACCCGATTTCTGCGCGATGAATCCAGCGAGCAAGAGCAGTCCGCAAAGTGCAGCAAAGGCAATGTCGCCAAACTTCGAAAGGGGCGACAAGTGCTCGTGCGGGTCCTCGTGATCCATGAGTGCGTGTATCAGACTGGAGATCGGATCGCCCGTCCAACGCCAGCATGGGTTTCAAAAATTGCTGTTGGCCCACATGGCGATGTTCAGCACTGGCCAGGAGAGGCGCCAGTGCCGAGATGGCTCATTTCTCACGAGTTCAAGTGCAGCGGGGGAGAGGATCTCGCGCGCGCCGTCACCGTCGAGCACGCCAGTGCAGTCTGCCATCCACTCTTGAAATGGAAGCGGAAAGCTCGCCTTCGGGCGTGCGACGATTGAGGGAGGGAGCACATCAGCAAACGCGGCTTTGAGCACTCGTTTGCCCACGAGGGTGCGAGTGCAAGTCGTCCCTGAAGCGTGATCTTCGAAGAGGAGCGACGCGGGAATCGTGCGCGCGACCTCAAGCACGCGAACATCACTGAACGGCACGCGGCCCTCCACGGAATGCAGCATCATGTTGCAGTTCAGTCGCTCAAGCAGATTGAGGAGGTTGAACTCTTGCTGCACGGCGAGGTGTGTTGCAAGTAGGGAGGGATCGCCCGCTTGCTCGAAGCGAAGCGTGAGCTCTCCTTCGAGCAGCGGTTCAAGGCGAGCCGCAAGGCGTGCTTTGGGCGCGAGTAGCTCAGGCACCGCAGCGCCTGGAGCCCACGAGAACGCATCGAGATGAAACGCTGCAGCTTCCGACGCGCTTGCCTTGCGGCCGTGGTGGCTGCCGTGTTCGAGAAATCCCTGGATTGCCGCGATTGCGGGCTCGTATCCTCCGAAGAGTTCATCCGCGCCCTCGCCCGACAGCGCCACCTTCGCATGCGGCTGAATGCTCTGCGCGAGTGCCGAGATCGCGATCTCGTTTGGCGTTGCGAGCGGTACTTGCAACCGTTCAACCGAGGATTGCCAACGCCTGAGGAATTCGCTCCGGTGGACGACGCACTCGTGATGCGAACTGCGAAGCCGACGGGCAACGAGCCGCGCATGGGTGAGGTCAGAGGCAGAGCAGATGTCGTCGCCCTCGGCGCCCGCTGCGAATGTCGACGCGCCGCAGCCGTGGGCTCGAGCGACGGCAGCGATGATGGTGCTGTCGACGCCACCGGAGAGGAGGGACGCAACGGGCACATCGGATTGGAGGTGCGCGACGATGCTCGACACGACTGCTTCGCGAACTGTTGCTGCCGCATCGGCGAGCGTGAGGCCCGTGGCATCGGGTCCAGGCGGGTACGCGTGGAACGCGAGTGTTTGCAGTCTCGCGCTGTCCTGATGCAGGTCAGCGTGCAACAAATGCCCCGGGCGCAGCGAGCGAATGCCTTCGTAATGTGTTCGTTCACCAAACGATCGACGCGGCATCCTTAAGTACGCGGCAATGGACGCGAGATCGGGCGCCTTTCGAACCGAGGGATGCTGGAGAATCGCCGGAATCTCGCTCCCAAACACCAAGACTGGGCCGTCTTGATCGCGAGTGATCGCCCAATGCATCGGCACGATGCCGAGTGGGTCGCGCGCAAGGATGAGTTCCGCGCTCTCGGGAAACCATGCCGCAAGCGCAAACATGCCGCGAAGTCGAGGAAGTGCTTCGGCACCCCAGGCACTCAACGCGAACGCGAGTGTCTCTGCATCGCCATGCGTCTGAAAGTGCACGCCGAGGGCACTCAATTCTCGTCGAATGTCGAGATGGTTGTAGATCTCGCC
>SXUJ01000006.1 GCA_005790565.1 Planctomycetia bacterium | reverse complement strand
GACTCACGGCGGCGCGAGTCGGGAGCGCCCGAGGACTGTGCTTTCACGGCCTCAATCGCGGCGATCACTTGGGTCGCCGTGTATGCATCGCTCTTGAACACTTCCGTTCCATCCGCCGCGTAGACCACGAAGAGCGGAATTGTCGTGCGGCCGGCGCGCTTCAGCGCTTCATTCCCCGCATCGTTGTTTCCGGTGATGTCTACTTTGATCGGCGTGACGCCCTCTCCGTTGAGGAGTTTCGCCACGGCGCTGCTGTGGAGGACCGTCGCTTCAAGTGCTTTGCAATTCAGACACCATTCTGCGGTGAAGTCGAGCGCGACGACATTGCCTTCGCTCAGCGCCATGTCCATCCGTGCTTGGGTGTAATAGACCCACGCAATCGGTCCAGACTTGGTTTGAGTCGCGCCGATCAAAATCGAGATGCTCGCGATGATCAATCCGAGCCCGCCATACGCCACACGCCGTCGTGGCACTCTTGTGATCTGAAGTGTGCGAAGGAAGATCCAACCACCTGCGGCGGCTCCTGCAGCGGCGACGCACCACCAATACCACTTGGATGGTGGATCTGGAGGTTCGACGAGCCAACTTGACGCGCCACTGCCAATGAAGAACGCCGCGGCGGCGAGCAACAGAAGCCCCATTGACTGCTTGATGAGTTCGCTCGCCTCGCCCGCGCGGGGCATGCGTGCGACGAGTTTCGGAAACGCGCTGAGCACGAGGTAGGGGAATGCCATGCCGATGCCAATGGACGCGAACACAAGGAGGACGGTGTTCGTGGGTTGCAGCACCGCCCATGCGGCGGCTGCGCCCATGAGTGGCGCCGTGCATGGAGTCGACAGCACCGCTGTCATGATGCCGAAGAGAAACGAGCCGAGGACGCTGTCGTGCTTGGTTTCGACGGATTGGAGAAACTGCGGCACGGGGATCGAGAAAAATCCAGTCATCCCGATGGCCATCACGCCGATGACGGCGCCCACGCCCATGGTGAAGAGTGGATACTGAAACAGCTGATTCGTGCTCGTAAAACCGGAGATTGACGCGACCGTGAGTCCGAGCCCCATCCAGAATCCGACGACTCCTGCACTCATGACAACGCTCAGAAAGAGCATGCGCCCACGATGGTGCCCCGCACTCTTGGCGAGCCCCATGATCTTGAGCGGAATGACTGGCAGGACGCACGGCGTGAGATTGAGGAGCGCTCCGCCGAGCGCGGCAACAAGGAGGAGGAGCAAGAACCCGCTGCCGTTGGGGTCAATCGAAAAGCCGAAACCGAACACATCAAAGGCAATTGGGACGCTCTGTGCATCGCGCGGCGTCGCGCCGTCTGGGCCTCTTCCGCGCAGCGTCGCAAAGACGCTCGGATCAAAAGCTGTGAACTCGCGCGGAAGCGCGCCACTCACCGCGCCACGCTTGATGGTGATTGGAATCTCAAGTTCCACATCCGCCGGCGCCATACAGTTTCGATCGTTGCATGTTTGAAAGCTCGCGATGAGCTTGATCGTGCGCGGTCCCTCCACGGCTTCGGGCGCAATCGTCGCGGGGACAAAGACTGTGAACTCGCCTTCAAAGACGCCGTAGATCCGCTCTCCATCACCGAGGTCCGCCGCTGCGCCGTGCACATTCGCCCATCGGATGGAAGAGAGGTGGAGTTCTGTACCCGGAGCGTTCGAGGGCTGACCGTCGACTTCTGGCAGTGCGAGTGCGGTGAAGATCGCGCCATCAAACGCGGTCATGCCTACCGGCACTGAACTCGATTCTGATGGCCAAATGTGCCAGCCACGAGCGATCTTGAAGGTGACCGCAATCGGGAGGTCGCCGCCAGGCGCAACTTCGTTCGTGCTCGCGATGGCGCGAACGTCAACCTTTGCTCGCGAGTCCGAAAAGGAATCCTGATCTTCTCCGAGTGCGCTGAATTGCCCAACGGCGCTCGGCGTCAGAAGGGTGATGGCGACGACGACGGAGGACAAGATTTGGCGGGGCATGTCAGTTTTGGAGCTGATTGGAAAGAGGCAGCGCCGATGGAGGCTTCTCAGGATGCCTTGAAACCAGCCGAACGGGCGCGTACATCGCATAGTGGGGGATCCATCCGTAGAGGTTGCTGCATCCTACGGCGCGTTCGCGACGCGGTTGCGGCGCGGTCATCCTCAAGAACCGCGAACGATTCAGACGATTTACGGGTTGTAGTTTGACAGTCCTCGCATGCTCGGCGGAGTCCGAGATTCATGTCTTGCTTCCCACGGACGGGTTCTTATGCCAGACATCCTCGGCCAAGACGACATCGACGCACTCCTCAACGCCGCGCAACAGCCGGTGGTGGAAGAGGACGCGCCACCAGCGCAAATCTTCAGCCGCGTCCGGAGGGACCGCGAAAAGATCGAGATTCGGCCGTATGACTTCAAGCGACCAGAGCGAATCTCGAAGGACCAAATGCGTGCGCTTGAGATGCTGCACGAGACCTTCGCCCGTTCCTTTGGTGCTTCGCTTTCAGGCTATCTGCGAACAATCGTCGAAGTCCGAGTCGCGTCCGCATCACAGATGACCTACGCGGAATTCACGCAGGCGCTCGCGAATCCAACCGGTTACGCACTGGTGCGCTGTCCGCCGCTCGAAGGCACGATGTGCCTAGAAATGAGCCCGCTCGTCATTTATCCGATCATCGATCGATTGCTTGGGGGAAACACCAAGGACCTCTTCATCCCCCAGCGCCCCATGACGCTGATCGAAACGCGGATTATCCAGAAGATCATCAGTCGCGGTATGGCAGCACTGACCGAAGCATGGCAGGGGATTCGCCCGATTCAGTTCTCGCTCGGTGAGATTGAATCAAACCCCCAACTCGTTCAAATCGTCCCGCCGAACGAGACTGTCGTCATCATCGCTTTCGATGTCAGGATGTCGAATCGCGCGGGACCCATGCACCTCTGCATTCCATACGCTGCGATCGAACCGCTCATGGAAGGACTCTCGGCTCAAAGCTGGTTTGTGACTGGCCGCCGCGGGGCTTCCGACGCACAAGATCGTTTGACACAAGGACTTGGGTCGGCTCAGGTCGAACTGAGCGCAACCCTGGCAACAACCACGATTTCTCTGTCGGAGCTTCAGCAACTCGAGGTCGGGGACCTGATCTCCACGAATCACGCCGCGACTGATCCATGCGTCCTTGAAGTTGAGGGAAGAGCGAAGTTTATGGTCGAACTCGGACAGCACAGGGGCGCGAGAGCGTTGAGGATTACTCGACAAACGGTCCCCGGGGAACGCTCCGGAGCACGGTGAATCTGCTCCTCTGAGCGCCCTATAAGTGCCGACGCAGCTGGGCCGATTTGACCATTTGCGTCCTCCCGCGTATCTTTTAGGACTCGACAGAAGGCCGCTAGAAGTTCCGGCCTGCTCTCGGGGGTCCCCCTTCAATCTACGCAATGGGGGACATCTGCTCAGAGTTTGCCTGTCTGTTTTCCTGTTCGAACGCGTTGCTGTGGTCTCCTCGGATTCCAACTTCATCCATCTGGCTTGAATCGTATGAAGCTGTCACCCAACCACGCACATCTACCCGCCTTCACGCAAATTCGCTCATGAGACGCTCGGCGTCCATGTTCGGAAATCCCTCTCCGCATGAGGGTTGCATTGGAAGGCGCGCGCCGAAGCTTTCGGCGTGGCGTTCCACCGATCAGGAGTCGATGATGGTGTGATCGTTTGATCTCATCACTGTCGAACGCAGCGCGCTGCTTGCCCATGGACCGCCATCGGCCGAGGCGACTGCAACCGGACGGGTCACGCCGCAGCATTCGCTGCAACTGCGTGACTCGATGTCGTTTTGCGGCTTGCCTTGCTTCATTTCCGCCTCTTTCGTTTCTCTCTCATTCGTCTGCACATCTCGGAAGCACATTTAGGAACAGCGTCATGAATCCAGAAACACTCCGCATTCTCGAAAGCATTGCCCGCGACCGTAACATCGATCGTGAGCAACTTATTCGCGACCTCGAATTGGCGATGATTAGCGCCGCGAGGAAGCATTTCAATTCGCTTGAAACGGAGGAGTTCGGATGCGAGATGGACCGCATCACAGGCAAGATCAGCATCTGGCGTAACCTCGAAGAGGGCGGCACGGAGGACATCGCGATTGAGAAACTCGGTCGTATCCCGGCGCAAACGGCGAAGCAGGTGATGATTCAGAAGTTCCGAGAGGATGAGCGGAACTCGCTGCTCGAAGAATTCACCAAGCGCGTTGGAGAACTGGCTACCGGCACGATCTCTCGGCAAGAGGGCATGGCGTACCTCGTGCAGATCGACCGTGCCGAAGGGTTTATGCCCAAGTCTGAGCAGATCCCGGGCGAGTCATTCAAGCCAGGCGATCGCATTCGCTGTCTCTTGCTTGATGTCCGCGATGCAGGGAACCAAGTGAAGATCATTCTCTCGCGCTCGCATCCTGACTTCATTCGTCGATTGTTCGAAGCGGAGGTTCCCGAAGTTGCTGAGCGCGTCATTGAGATCAAGGCGCTCGCACGCGAACCAGGACAACGCTGCAAGGTTGCGGTGACAAGCGTGGATTCAAAGGTCGATGCGCAAGGCGCGTGCATTGGTGTGCGCGGTATTCGCATCCGAAACATTGTCGACGAGGTGAATGGCGAAAAGATCGATGTCGTGCGGTGGAACGAGTCGAGCCAGGTGCTCATCGCCAATGCGCTGCGGCCGGCAGCCGTCGAAGAAGTCAGTCTCTGTTTCGAACTTGGTCGCTCGACGATCATTGTGCGCGAAGACCAACTTTCGCTCGCCATCGGCAAGCGCGGTCAGAATGTTCGCCTCGCGGCTCGATTGACAGGTTGGGATGTCGACATCCTCACGCCCGTCGAGTTTGCGAAGGGACTCGAAACACTGCAGGGGACGCTGCGTCCGATTGAGGGTGTCACCGACGAGATGCTCGACAAGATGGGCGCGATGGGCATGATTAGCGTTTTCGATGTCGAAGAGATTGGGCCGCAAGTGCTCATCGACGACATCGGCATGAGTAAGGATCTCGCCATGACGGTCTGTGAAGTCGCGAGCGAGCGCGCAAAGGTTGTTGCCGCAGAGCGAGAGATTGCCGCCGCCGAGGCTGCTGCTCGAGCCGCGGAAGATGCGTCTGCGACAGATCACTTGCTCGGTGGCTCATCGGAGTCATTCGCATCCGCCAAGGCAGTCGCCACCGATCAAGAGGCAGAGGGTCGTGCGAGTTCAATTCTTGGCGGCGGTTGATCGCCGTGTTCTTAGCGCGGAGCGCGCGTGCGCTTCGCAGGTTTGGTTGTTGGTCAGGTCTCACTCATGGAGCATTGCTTGTCGAAGAAGGTCACACTCAAAGTGCATCAGCTTGCGAAGGAGTTGGGTGTCAATTCCAAGGACATCATGGCGCGGTGCGTCGCCGAGGATCTCCCGAGTTTCAAGGACCACAACGCGGTTGTGTCATTGGGGCTAGCCGAGACTATTCGTGAGTGGTTCGCCGCTTCTGCAACATCTGAAGCGGCAACCGCCCAAACGGCATCGAGCGCGCAGGGTGAGAGCACGACGAGTGGTGCAGCCGGTGCGGTTGCAACGGCAACCAAGACCGCGCCCAAGCCTCGTTCGATTCGCGCGAAGGTCACCGAGACGACGCCGATGGGCACGCTCTCGGGAACTTCAGGAAGTGATGGGAGCGCTGGCGATTCGACCGCCACGATCGAAGCCCCAAGAAAGGCTGTCCGGAAGACCGCGAAGAAAGTGGCGGTTGAAGTTGAGAGTGCTGCGACGAGCGCCGAGGCAACGCCACCGACGCCATCAAGCGCGTCAGTCGACGCCACGCCGGCGCAAGCCGCTGCGCCATCCTCACCAACCACCACGGAACCGCAACTCGCAACTCCCGCGCCTCGACCGAGTAGCGCACCTGTGGTGGCTGAGCCGGTGCCAGTGCCTGCCGCGCCGATTTCTGCTCCTGCGCCGGTCGTTCCTGCAGCACCAGTTGCTGCGAGCGCGCCGAGCGCGGCTCCGCTTCGACCGGCAATGCCTCGCGTGATTGCGGGCCTGAGTTCGAAGCTCGCGCCGGTCGCCGGGCTCTCTGCGAAGCTTCCGCCTCGCGAAGTCAACTCTCCTCGCGCTGGACGCGCGGATGGATCGCCCCCGCACGGCGGAGCGGCCGCCGGTCCCGCCGCGCCTCCACCGGCGCGAAGGTTCATCACTGCACCACCACCACCACCAGCGAGCCTTGCGCGCATCGACGATGCCGCGCCCGTGATGAATGTTCCAACGCGACCGACCTCCGTGTCACCGGGCGGGCAGAAGTTGGAGTCACTGTCGAAGATTTCGCTCACGGGTCCAAAGGTCATTCGAGTCGAAGCAGCAGAGAATCTCCCCGCGCCGCGGCGCGCGACGACAGGGACTCGCCCGGGCAGTGCGCCCGCCACGCGAGGCGCTCCTCGCGTTCGTGAGGGCGGTGCTGGTCGCATGGCGCGTTCGGGTCACGGACCCCAGGCGATTAGTACGCAGGATCAGGCTGAACGTAACAAGCGCATGGCGACGAGCGGCGGATTCATCGGCAAACACCGTGTTCCGATGCACGGGCCCGGTCACACGGGAGGTGGCGGCACACGCACTCCAGCGGCTGCGAAGCCTGCTGCGGCGATTCATGTGTGTGAACCAGTCACCATCAAGGAACTCTCCGCTGCAACGGGCGTGAAGAGCGCGGACATCATCAAGAAATTGTTCCTCGCGGGCATGATGGCGAACATGAACAGTTCGCTCGATCGCGAGAAGGCGATCGAAGTGATGTTCGAGTTCGACATCGATCTCATCGTCGATCAAGCAAAGTCGGTCGCCGACATCATTGAAGAGCGCTTCAAGGGGCGTATCCGAAAGAGCGAGCGTCGCCGCGCACCAATCGTCACGATTCTTGGCCATGTCGATCACGGCAAGACAAGCCTCCTGGATCGCATCCGAAGCACGAACATCGCTGCGGGGGAAGCAGGCGGCATCACGCAGTCGACGCGCGCGTTCTCGGTGCCTGTGAAGGCCGGCGATACAGAACGCCTCGTCGCCTTCATCGATACCCCTGGCCACGAAGCGTTTTCCAACATGCGCGCTCGCGGTGCAAAGGTCACGGACATCGTCGTGCTCGTGGTGTCCGCCATTGACGGTGTCATGCCACAGACCATCGAGTCCATCAATCATGCGAAGGCAGCGGGCGTTCCCATCGTCGTCGCGTTGAACAAGATTGACCATCCCGGCGCGACCGAAGCCAACATTCAGAAGACGCTCGGTCAGCTCGCAGCTGCGGGCATCAATGTGCACGAGTGGGGCGGCACCGTTGACATGGTGAAGACGAGCGCGACGCGCGGCGACGGCATTCAAGAATTGTTGGAATTGCTCGATTACCAAGCGGAACTGCTCGACCTCAAGGCGGACTTCGAGGGCTTCGCGCGCGGAACCGTGCTTGAAGCCAGCATCGAAGAAGGCCGTGGGCCAGTGGCGAAGGTGATGATTCAGGAGGGCAGTCTCAAGAAGGGCGACTTCCTCGTGGTCGGCCGTGGGTTCGGTCGCGTGCGCGACATTCTCAATGATCGAGGCGAACGACTCAAAGAAGCATTCCCCTCCACCCCAGTCGCGGTTTCTGGACTCGACATGCTGCCCGACGCCGGTGACATGGCGTACGCCGTGGAGACGATTCGTGCTGCGGAAGAGGCGGCCGAAGAGCGACGGCGCATGGATCGTGAACGCGAACTTGCGGTGCCGAAGATCACGCTCGACAACATCTTCTCACACCTTGAGAAGCAGGGGCGCAAGGAACTCTCCATCGTCATCAAGGCGGATGTGCAGGGTTCGGTCGAGGCACTCAAGGGTCTGCTCTCTCGGCTTCCCATGGAGGAAGTCACGATCTCCGTCAAGCACGCTGCCGCGGGCGGAATCACGGAGGGTGATATCACCTTGGCGGAAACGACCAAGGCGATTGTGCTCGGGTTCAATGTCACTTCGACCGGCAAGGCGCGCCAGATCGCAGAGCAGAAGGGTGTCGAGATCCGGCTTTACGAAGTCATTTACGACCTCGTCGACGATGTGACAAAGGCAGCGCGCGGCATGCTCGCACCGGAACTTCGACTCGAAGTGATCGGTCACGCCGAAGTCCGTCAAGTCTTCAAGGTATCGAAGGTTGGCGCGGTGGCTGGCTGCTATGTCACCGATGGCATCGTCGAGCGCAACGCGCAGATCCGCGTCACGCGCGATGGCATCGTCATCGAGAAAGATCGAAGGCTCGAGCAACTCAAGCGGTTCAAGGACGATGCGAAGGAAGTTCGCATGGGAACCGAATGCGGCATGAAGATCGTGGGCTACGACAACATCAAAGTTGGCGATGTCCTCGAGTGCTACAAAACCATCACCGTGGCGCGAACCTGACGCAGAGAGGGAGTTCCTGTGGCCTTCGACGATGTCGAGTTTGAAGAGTCCGAGAGCGGCGATTCGCCCAAGGCGCCGCGTGGACGGAACCGAAAGCTGCGTGCGCCCCGGCCGAAGGGTCCTCCGCGTCTCCCGAGTACTCCGCGCAGTGGAGGGCTCGGGATGGGCGTGGGTATGGGCATCGACCTTGGGACTGGATTCGAAGAACGCGCATCGGATCGTCCCTTGCAACTCGCGTCGTACATTCGGCGTGAAGTGCAAACGATGTTGAGCGCGGGACTCTCCGATCCGCGTGTGCAAGGCATGATTTCGATCACGGAGGTCGTCCTCACGCCGGATTTGCTCGAAGCGCGCATCAAGGTCAGTGTGATGCCTGCGGATCGCGAGCGCCTGACGCTTTCTGGACTGCGGAGTGCGGCCGGTCACCTCCGACTTCGCATCCTGCACGAAGGGAGACTCGGGCGCATCCCGCAGCTCTGCTTCGAGATTGACGACAGGCTCAAGAAGGGTGCCGCTTTGGACGAGCTGATTCGCGCGACTGGCGCCACCGGCGTTCGGGTCGAATCACCCAGTTCGGAATCGGCAACGCAAACCACTACGGATCTCGGAGACCAACCAGGCGCCGCGGATGTGAATGCAAGGCATCCCGCTTGATGGAGTAACGCCGCATGAAGATTGACCCCATCCGCGCTACCAAGTTCGCCACGATGCTGAGAAAATTCGGCTCGGCACAACCGTCGATTCCGACTATCGACGCGCCGGATGTCGAGGCTCCGGATGGTATCGGGGCACTCATCACCGCATACATGATGTGGGACGCGACGCCGGCCCTCGCCACCGCGGCCATTGCGTCCATACGCCGTGAGACGGTCGACTTTAACGAACTGCGTGTCTTGCTCGAAGGCGAGGTCGTTGCGATCATCGGGCCGAAGTATCCCCATGCATTTGAGCGGGCGGAACGATTGCACCGCGCGCTCAATGATGTCTACAAGCGTCAACACCGCACGAGCCTTGATCACCTTCGCAGCCAAGCCCGACGCGAGCAACGCGCGTATGTGGAGGGCATCTCATGCATTGTGCCGTTCGTTGCCCATCGCACACTTGTAAGTGCATTTCAGCATCCGCTCGTCCCCATTGATGACACAACCGTGGAAGCAATGCACCTTCAAGGCATCGCTGATCCGCTTGCGACGACTGACCTCGTCACGGCGTGGATGCACAAGCATGTGAAGGCGGACGACGCGGCGCGGGTGCATCGCGCGTTGCTCGCGTTCACCGAGGACGCGTGGAAGTCCGCAGGCCGATCTGGATTCCGGTTGCGCGAGAATCTGCGCGATCGGCATGAGAAGTCCGGCATCGTCGCTCGTCCCAAGATTCCACCTGAAGCAGTCGCTCCGGTCGGTGATGGCGTTCCTGCCGGAACCCAACCGCTCAATTCTGCGGGCATGCCCAATCGCCCATCCGCGCATCCGACTCGGGTGCCCTTGCAGATTGTCGCGCGGCCGCTCGTCCGCCCACTCGCCGTCCCATCGACTGTGGCTCCCCCGCCACCCGTTGCGAAGATCGAAATCAAGCCGCTCGTGAAACCAGCCGCGAGTCCTGCGCCGAAAGCCCTCGTGAAGCCAGCAGCCGTCACGAAGTCGGCGAAGCAAACGAAATCGAAGCCATCATCCGCGGCTCGCGCAAAGATTCTGGCGGCATCGAAAAAGAGCGCGAAGCAGGTGAGCAAGCCAGCTGCTCGCGAGAAGCCGAAGAGCAAGGCGCAGACCAAAGTCAAGTCTCTTTCGAAGCCGAAGCCCAAGCCCAAGTCGAAGCCGAAGTCGAAGCCGAAGTCGAAGCCGAAGTCGAAGCCGAAGTCGAGAGGCCGTTGACCGTTTCGTCGAAGCCCTGAGGAGGCACTGTATTCATGCAAGATTCGCTTCGCGGATTGGGAGTGCTCGGATGCACGCTGAGTGCGCTGGCGTTCGTATCCGCCTGTCGATCCACGCCGAGCGAATCAGCCGCGCGCGATGCGCGGGCATCCGTCGGAAGGCTTCCATCCTCGCCTCTCGTCGTGCCCGCTCCGAACGAACCCGCGTACCGATCGAATGCGAAGCGGAGCACTGAGAGTTTTCGAAAGCTGCTCCCCGCGAGCGCCTCGCCAGAGTTGCTGCAGGGAGTTCCCGCACCACTGCTCGACGAAGTACGAACGGCGCTTGACGCGAAGGATCTGCCGCGCGCGGCCGAGGCTGTCGTTGCGCTGCTTCGCGCGTTTCCAAAGTCCATGGAGGCACGAGAGGCGTTGGTGTGCGTCCAATTCTTGCAACGCAACCCCGAGGGGGCTCTCCGAGCGCTCGAAGAGTTGCGGACAATCGCGCCGCGTTCTCCACTTCTCTTAGCGCTCGATGGTCTCGATGCGCAGCGCCGAGGAAAGTACTCGGATGCTGCTGAAAATCTCGCGTGGTTTGTCGGCACATCGTCGTTGCCACTCACGACGGCTCTGGGTGCACTACCCGTTGAAAGCGGGCGCGTGCACGAGGCGCTCATGAACGCGCTCTTGGCACTCGGCGCCTTCGACGCCGCGGAGGATGTGGCCGAGGAACTTCTCGCGCTCAGCGCGCAGCACGCGACGGACGCCTCCCTTCATCAGGTGGCGATGCGTGCGCGGATTCTCATTGGTGACCTGGCGCAATCGAGAGGGAATCGCCAAGGGGCGATGGAAGCGTGGGGCGCGGTTGCGTCGCTGGACGGATTTGAAGCGGAAATCGCTCGCTGGCGACTCGCGAGTTGCGTCGTGCTGGATGCGAGTCGGGCAGACGAAGAGTGTCTTCGCATTCTCGGTGATCCGGCCGCACTCCTGCGCGACGAACCGGCCCTATTGCGAATCGCGTCGATTGCGAGCGTGGTCCGACCGTCAGGGTCCTTGCCCCTCGCGAGTGCACGCGCGGAAGCACTCGCAGCAGATCTTCCCGAAGATCTTCGCCTGCAATGCATCGCCGCGCGCTTCGGAAGCGAGAGCGCGCGAGCTCGGGTTCGTGGTCAAGCGTCGCGCGCGTGGCGAACAGATCCTTTCGCGTATCGACTCGCCATTGCTGGCGCGGCACTCGAGAGCGCAACGGACGCGATCGATATTGCGCGATTGAGTGTCGCGCACAATCCAGCATCCTTGCGCGTTGCAGCGGAAGCGCTCTCGTGGAGTGGACTGCGCATTCACTCGATGCAGTCAGTCCTTGAAAGTGCGACAGACGATCCCTCGCGCATGCTCTGGTCAGCACTGCTCTGCGCGGTTGGGCTTCCGGAGGATGGCGCTGCGGTAGCGCGGGCGTTCAGCCTACACGCCCCAGCGACCGCCCTGATTCAGGCCGCGCAGATCGTTGCAGCGGGATACCTTCGAGATGCGTCGCTCGTCGACGAGGCTCGCCGGGTCCTTGACCGAGACGCGTTTCAAGCGGACTTACTGGCGGAACTCACGCTCGAGGCGGAGCGCAGTTCGCTTGACCCACTCGCGTCTATTCGCACGGCGGATCGAGCCGCACAGGCCCTTGCCGCGTCGGAGGACGAATCGCGCCGTGCGCGCCGCAAGGAGTTTCTCGTGGAGTCTGCACGAGGACGCCTCGAGACCGGTAGTGCAGGGAAGGTCGATCGCGAACTCTTGAGAGCAGAAATTTTGAGTGGGGGAGTCGGTGCTGAGGGAGCATGGGTCGCACTTGCTGCTGCGCGTGGGGATTCGCGCGACGACTGTCCTCCTCCCCCAAGTATCGCGATGCACGCATTGCTCGCCGCAGAGGCGCTGGCCGCCAGTGGGTCCCCACTCGTGCCAGAGTTGCTCGCGCTCGCGTGTGAGTGTTCGAGTGAGAGGGGCGCGCTCGCGCGGTTGCAGGCTCGCGCATCGGCGGGTGACGCATGGTCAACGAAGACCCTCGCGCGCCTCAGTGAGCAACACCCCGCCGATGCACTTGTTGGTCGTGGCGTTGGCGAGCGATTCTCGACGCCACTTGATGCGCTCGAGGAGCGACGAGCACTTCGCATGCGCTCTGGCGCGGATCCATCTCTCTTTCCGCGCCCTCAGACACCAGCGTTGGAGATGTTGTCTGCGGAACTTGCGCACGCGGCGTCTGATGACGCGATTGCGTTGACGCACCTCAAAGCAGCACTCGTCCCCGCGTCAACGCTCGATTCGCTTCTCGTTCGGGCATTCGCGCTTCTCATTGAGATTTCAGCCGTGGAGAGTGCGAACGCATCACTCGCGCAGCCGCTCTTGGAAACGGTGGTCGAGCGTTTGCTCGCATCGGCGGAGGACCTTACGCCGCTGGTCGCCGTCGCGCTCTACGACACGAAGAGCGAGTCGGGTACCGATGCCGTGGACATGCGAGCCCTTGCGATGAGTCTTTCGCCTCGCGTGACGCTCGGTACACAAGGTGCGGCGCAGAGCTTCTTGCTCACTGGGCGATTGCTCGCGCGCTTCGAACCTGAGTTCGCCGCCATGTTCGCCCACGCGCTGAGTGAACAGGCCATCATGGAGCCAGCAATTCGAGCCCTTGTCGCTCGACATGCCACCGCGCTTGACGCACTCTCGGGCGGGCGCGAGGCGGAGACGATTCATGGGTTGCGGACGGTGCGTGCACTTGGTGTTGAACCGTACCTGCGCGAGAGCGAAATCACAGCCGGAGTTGTGATCACGGAGGCGGAGTCGGTGCATCGCGCGAGCGGAACCTACTCGCTCCTCGGCAACGACGCAGGCGCAGCCGCATTGACTCTTGAAGCACTTCGCCTTGACCAGAGTCACGCGGGAAGTCTGAATAATCTTGCGTACGCCGCGCTCGATCGAGGCGTGTGGGGCATCGAGTGTGAGCAGGCTGCGATTCGCGCGGCGCAACTCGCGCCCGACAACGCATCCTTTCTCGACACGCTTGGGTTACTGCGCTATCGCAAGGGTGAACTCCAAGATGGCGCGAGTGGTCAGGGTGCGATCACCCTCTTTCGAACGGCGCTGCGCCTCGCGCCGCGTGACCCTTCCATCACGACTTTGCTTCACCTCGGTGACGCGCTCTGGCTGTCGGGCGACCAGGCGGGAGCGATCAAGTGTTGGCAGCAGATTGCACAAGTCGCGGCGCTCCGGTATCCGCCCCGCGAGATTGCGCAAAGTCTGACTCTTCTGCAGCACACCCAGTTTGGCATGCAGTTCCTCGATCCTGACGAGTTTCTCTCGCGTGAGTACGGCAAGACGGTCATGGAGTCCGAGCATCGATTGCAGGCGGTGGCGCGTGGGGCAACGCCCGCGATTGGCGCAAGTGAGGCAAATCCAATCAGCGAAGTTCAAGTCGGCGAATCACACTAGAGGTTGCACCGTATGGCAGGGCACAGTCACGCAAAGAACATCAAACATCGCAAGGCCGCCGTCGACGCAAAGCGTGGCAAGGCTTGGAGCAAATGCTCTCGTGCGATCATTGTCGCCGCACAAAATGGAGGCGGGGATACCCAGTTCAATCCATCGCTTCGCCTCGCCATCGAGGACGCGCGATCGGCAAACATGCCTCGAGATACGATCGAGAAGGCGATCAAGAAGGGGACGGGCGAAGGTGTGGCGGAGCGATTCGAAGAGGTTCGCTACGAGGGATATGGCCCCAACGGCGTCGCGATTATTGTGGAGGCGCTCATCACAAACGCGAACAAGTTCGCGGCAGATATTCGCGTTGTCTTCGACAAGAACGAGGGAAAGATCGGTGTTCCAGGTTCAGTTTCATTCGGCTTTACTCAGATCGGACAGATTCTCTTGCGCAGTGGTGGGAGGAATGAGGATTCGGTGATGGAAGCTGCGCTCGAAGCAGGCGCCCTCGATGTCTCGAGCGAAGAAGATTTGTTTTGTATCGTGACGAAGCCGAGTGACCTCCTGCAGGTCCGCGATGCGTTGGAGCGGTGTGGATTTCCGATTGAGGAGAGCAGCGTCCTCTGGCAGTCACAGAACCCGATCACCCTCGACGCGCCAACGGCCGCGCGCGTGGAAAAACTCATCGACGCGCTCGAAGATCACGACGATGTCCAGAAGGTGCACCACAACGCGCAGTGGGAGTAGTGCTGAGGGATTGACACGACCGATCGTCGCGCAATCGGCTACCGAGGCAGGCTCAACGCGGATGGTGCGGATGCTGGTGGTACATCGACCGGTGGCGCTTGCGCAGGGGTGACCTCGTCAATGTCAACCGCGGGCTCATTTGAGGCGGGGATTTCCTCGATCGGATGGACGATTTCACTCGGAGCCGCGGCGGTCGGCGCGGCCGGAGGAGCGCTCTGTTCGTCAACAAGCACCTTTGGTGGACCAAGCAGGGCAGTGACCTGCGCGAAGTAGCGATCAGCTTCGTCCCACACATGAGACGGGATCGCAATCTGCCGCGCGGTGAAATCGATCGACGGTGCGCCGGAGTCCGCGTCGAGGAGAAGCGCGATTTGGAAGCGCCACTCTTCCGCTTGCTTCTGCGGGTCGGCGTAAGGGCTTACATACAGTCGACGGAGTTCGCGGTAGATCTCGATCGAGCGAGAGGCATCATTCGCGTACACATCGTTTTGCACGATGTGCCAGTCGTCGTAGCTTGGGGAATCTGCAACGGCCTGCATGGCAATCCACACCTCGTCGCTTGAGTACCCTGCCAACGGTTGGGTTCGAGTCACGCAGCCACCCAAGGTGAAGTTGGTCGCGAGGGCGCCCGCGAATGAAGCGGCGAGAAAGAGAGAGGTTCGGGTGCTCTGCTGCATGGCACACTTCTATCGGCGCTTCAAACGGACTGTCTCAAGGATGGGCAAGAGTCGGACGGAGAATCACGATACGCTAACCACATGGCTTCGCCTGATCCCCTTCACACGCCTGAGCCTGTTGTTTCGGGCGCGCCTGCGCACGCGCCAAGTCGGGATACCCGGCTTCTCGCGTCGACGATCTTGGGAGTTGCATGGGGGACTTTTCCTGGTCTCGCAGGGCTCTACATCATCTATGACCTTGAAGCGATAGCGAAGTTCCTGCAGTCGGATCCTGAGCATGGGTTTTGGGGATTCGTCGCAGTCTTTGCCCTTTCAGCAGGGCTTGGGCTGCTGCCGACCTACGCGCAAGCATTTCTGGGAGGGTGGGTCTTCGGACTAAAGTGGGGGCTCGCTGGTTCGATCCTCGGATTTAGCGGCGGCGCTGCAATCGGATACCTGTTCGCGAGGCTCGTGTCAGGTCGAAGCGTCGACCATTGGATCGATCGGCATCCGCGCGGTCGGGTCATTCGCGACGCGCTTGTCCGAGGTTCCACACTTCGGACCTTCACGATCGTGACGCTCCTCCGGCTTCCACCGGCGTCGCCGTTTGCGCTTACGAATTTCGCGCTCGGCGCAACTCGTGTTCCCTTTACCTTGATGCTCTTTGCGACTCCGCTGGGCATGCTCCCGCGAACCTCGATCGTGTGCTTCCTCGCCGCGAGCGCGGTCGCTTCAGGCGCGACAGACATCGTGAGCGTTTACGACACAACGCCCCGCGTCGTGTTCATTGGCGGCATCGTTGCCACCATCCTCGTCTTCGTCGGCATCGGAAAATTCGCCGAGCGCGCACTGCAAAAGATGACAACCACCTGAGGTTGCGTCGCCGAACGCGATGTCGCGGACAGCGCTTACGCGCGACTGCGATAAGAGCCGTCGGTTGTGCTGATGATGATCTTCTCACCGATGGTGATGAAGGGCGGGACGCGGGTTTTCAAGCCAGTTTCGCAGGTTGCTTCCTTCAACTGGTTCGTTGCGGTCGCGCCCTTGATGCCAGGTGATGTGTCCGTGATGGTCAGCGTGACCGTAAGTGGGAACTCCACGGAGATTGCCTTCCCGTCGCACCAGCAGACGATGATCTGCGTGTTCGGAAGGATGTAGTCCTGAAGATCGCCCACGATTTCCTTCTGCAACTCGACTTGATCGTAAGACTCCAGGTCCATGAAAACGAACGCGGAGCCTTGCGCGTAGAGGTACTCCATGGGACGGCGATCGAGATCAACTTGATCGACATGTTCTCCCGAGCGAAGGCGCTTTTCGTAGAACGCGCCGCTCTTGAGGTCGCGGATCTTGATTTGAATGAACGCCCGAAGGTTCCCCGGCGTGCGGTGCTCCGTCTCGGTGATAAGGAAGAGCTTGCCATCCATCTTGATGGCCATACCGTTGCTGAGATCGTTGCTATTCATGGTCGCAGAGCCTTTGGAAAGTGGGGGCGAAGCGTAGCAGATCGCTCCCCGCGAGCCGCATCAAATCTTCCGTCCGAAGGCTGTCCCGCGCTTTCCAACAGTCACGCGCAGCGTGTGGATGTTTCGGCGATTGCGTAAAAAAAAGACCCCCGGCACAAGGCCGGGGGCGGAGGGAGGGAAAAGGGCAAGTTTGGGACTTTGCGGCATTTCTGCTGCTCAGTCACCAACAAGGTACGCCAGGAAACGCGCCTTACAAATCATGAAGGCAGTTTTTTTCAAAAAAGTTGGATATGTGCGACATCCCGCACAAACCTCCGAATCGGCGCACACCCAACCGAAACATCTGCCAACCGCAGGAAGGGAGAGCTGGTTCGGGGTAGTTATCACGCACAGCCAGCACGCCGGAATCGGGAAGCCGGGGTAGCAGTGAGGTTGGACGCTTCCGGAGATAGGGTAAACGCAGTTGCGATGCGTCTTTGATCCGAGGGAGGTCGCGCCTCGACGACTCGCCTCGACGCAACCTCCAAACCGAGGTCGGTACACTTTTCCTCCCCTCTCCGCGGGCAGCCGTTGCGAAGCGAAGTGGGTTCTGCTTCCGTCGAAAGCCACCATCATGTTCACCCGTCGCTCGCGTCTCGCCTTCCGTTCGCAAGCCCTCATGATTTCCATGGTGGGAGCGATCTCGATGCTCGTGGCATGTGGCGGAGAGACGGCGGCGCCAACGCCCGCCCCAACGCCAACCCCTGCGCCGATTGCTCCACCCGCGACCACCGTCGCCGCGCCGGTTGTGGACGCGCCCGCGACCGATGTGAGTGACGCAGTCGTTGCAGAGCAAGAGGCAGAAGATCTGCCACCCCCAATCGCGGTTGATCCGCCCGTCCTCGACTTCGGCGTCATCTCTCCTAGCGACATCGCGGAAGGGGTCGTCAAACTCCGGAACACCGGCACGAAAGAACTCGAAGTTCTTTCCGTTCAGCCAAGTTGTAAGTGCACGACGATTAACGATATCTCAGGTCAGAAGATTCCCGTTGGCGGCTTTGTTGAGATTCAAGCAAAGATGAAGCCGACCTCCGGCGCGGGTGACAAAAAGGCTGAAATCAAGGTACTGATCGATGGATTCAGCCGGATCGTCTCGATCCAACTCAAGAGCGAAGTCTCGATGCCGGTGCGCGTGAAGCCCTACTACCTGAACATCGTCACCGGGCAGCCCCAGATGGGCCGCACTGTCGTCGAGTCGATCGATGGTCGGCCCTTCAAGATTTGCGCGATCGGCGGCTACGCGCCGCACTACATTGGCTTTGATCCAACGAAGGATGAGCCCGCGAATCATTATGTCATCGATTGGAGCATCGACCGCGATTTCCCCGGAGGCAAGTTTCCGCGCTACTGGATCATCGAGACGGATCACCCCGATTGCCCGCTCGTGGAAATCTTCGTTCGGCATGAGACGACGATGCCGAAGATCAACATGGCGCTTTCGGATTACCGCCACACGTTTGGTCAGCTTGAGGCGGGCAAGTCAGTCGAGTTCCAAGTGACCTGTACAAAACTTGATGAGGGGGAGTCGATTCTCGCGGCAAGTGCAGGATCGACGGATCTCAAAGTCGAGCTGGTTTCGCAGGTGCGTGAGGGGACGGATACGATCGTCACCCTACGCGCGAGTTCGACGAGCAGTGCTCGTGGGCTCACCTATGTGAACGCAACGATTTACTCCGCCAAACGGCAGCAGGATTTCGAACTCTGGGGTCAAGTGATTGATCCTGGATTCACCGGCTGTTTCCCGTGCAAGGAGAGGGCGGAGATTACCCCCAGCGCCACGCAACCGAAGCCGATCCGTGGGCTCCCGACAATCGCGCCTCCCGTACAGCCCAGCAGTGCTCCCGGCGGAACGCCAACCCTCTCGCCAAACGCTCCCGTTGGCGTGAAGTAACTGTCAACTCGTCAGCGTAGGTGCGCACGTCGCGTGGAGTGTTTGCAAGAGCATTCGCGCGCCCGCGATGGCAATCAGCGTGGCGAAGACCAGTTTCAGACCTCGAAGCGGCATTCGATAGGAGCAACTCGCGCCGAGTGCCGCGCCGATGAGCGCCCCGATGGACAGCGGGAGCGCCAGGGACATCGATTGCGCCAGTGTGATTGCGCTGCCGGTACTGTCGTGGATGGAACCGAGGGTCGCGTTTTTCGTAACGGCTCCCACTGTCGTTGAAGCAAGCATGACAACGGATGAAGTGGCGATCGATTGGCGCAGCCCAAGCCCAACGAATCCGCGAAGCATGGGAACCATGAGGACGCCGCCCCCAACCCCAAGTAGTCCGGAGACGAGCCCGCCTGAGACCGCAACGATTCCGCATCGCGTTCGCGTACCACGAAGCGCTTGCTCGTCGCGCTCGTCCAAGTCCGCGCGTTTGAGCAGGGCGCCGCGGCATTCGAGGATAGCCGTGATGCACAGGAACGTGCCAAAGACCCCACGAAGCGGTGCCGGCTCAATCCAATTGCTCGTGACGGCACCCAACACTGCGCCCGCTCCGGCAAGGGGGAGCATGGTGGGTATGAGGTCGGTTCGAATGGTCCCGCGCCCCCGGTGCTTTCGTGACCCACTCAGCGCGGAGCAGACATTGGCCACCATCGAACTCGCCTGATAGAGCTGCTGGTTCGGTCCATGGACGAAATCAAGGAGAGGCATGGAGACCACCGAGCCGCCGATTCCGAGCATGCCACCGAAGAATCCACCGACAAGGCCGATTGGCAAGTTGCTGAGGAACTCCTCAAAACTCATTGGAGCAGCGTACCGCTTCGATTCGGCAGTTTCTGCCTTGTTGATCGAAGTATGGACTGGAGATGAGCACTCGAGTGAACTCTCGAGAACTCGCGAACGATAGTTCTGCTGTGGATACGACAACTTCTTCCAACCGGACGGCTACGATGCCCGTATCGAGAGCGAACTCGTGCGACTGCGCGTGTGCGCGAGTTCGATTGCAGGGCATGGAATTTCAACGCGTGGAGATACGGGAAACGACGAGTGAGTCGTTCCATACGCTTCCCCCGGCGAAACCGAAAATGCGCACGAAAAACGCTCCGCATGACAACACTCCAATGATCAATGCCGTAGGGGCATCGACGCGGAGTCCTCATTGGCTTGGAGGCACCGTTGCGCTTGGACTGATGTTGTCGCTCGCGGCACTCGGCATTGGAACCAGCCGTGACGCTCAGAGTTCACTTCC
Organism: Planctomycetia bacterium; assembly: GCA_005790565.1. GTDB lineage: Bacteria > Planctomycetota > Phycisphaerae > Phycisphaerales > SM1A02 > F1-140-MAGs142. Next base: position 588 of record SXUJ01000006.1, on the reverse strand, counting down.
GATCGAACCTGCCTACTCGAGTTTGAGCGCACGCGACGAATCCGAGGCGCAATCGCACGCCTCAACGGGAATGCTGGTTCGAGCGCGAGACACATCAACGTCTTCAGTCGTGTTGGCTCCAGTGACACCGCTCGCGTCGACTTCCGGAATGCGTACCTATGACGGCCGGCCGATTCGACCGACGGCAACCATGCGCATGAAGGTCACTGCGTACAGCCCAGACGCGCGAAGTTGCGGCGCAAGCGCGGATGGCATTACCGCGAGCGGCTACTCGGTAGAAACCAATGGTGGCGCGCTCGTTGCGGCAGACCCGAAGGTCTTGCCGCTCGGATCACTCGTGAGTGTTCCCGGTTATGACGGTGGCGCACCGGTGCCCGTCCTCGATGTTGGTGGCGCGATCAAGGGGCGACGGCTCGATGTACTGTTTTCGACACACTCGGTGGCGCGTGCATGGGGTGTTCGATCTGTTGATGTCGTCGTGTGGGAGTTTGCGGATGGCAAGCCGAACGGCTTCAAGCGCATGCGTCGTTGACCTCGCGTCCGGGCGTTTGCGCCAGAGTGCCTGCAGACGCGAGGGGGAAAACTCGT
>SXUJ01000061.1 GCA_005790565.1 Planctomycetia bacterium | reverse complement strand
GAAACCGCGAGGATTGGCGAGCAGGATCTTCATCAGGGGCGTCCATCATAGGGGGCTGGCACGATGGACGCGCCACGGAAATCCCTTGCGTGAGTCTGTTCCCGCTGTGCCGTTGTGATGGGTAACCTTCCGTGTCTATGGCGCACGCGAGCGTAGTTGTGCAGGACATGGCGCGATTTGGCCCCGGGGCCCAGCCGGCGAGGCCGCTCTCGCTCGCGGAGTCGCGAGCCTACTGCCATCGTTTCACTCGCATGCATTCGGAAAATTTCAGTGTGCTCTCCGCGCTGGTTCCGCGTCGATGCCGCGACGACTTCGCGGTGCTTTACGCATTCTGCCGATGGGCGGATGATCTGAGCGATGAGTTTTCTTCGCCCGATGAGTCGCTCGCGTTGTTGCGCTGGTGGCGGGGCGAGTTGCACGCAGCCTTTGCGTCGGATGGACCAGTCACGCACCCCGTGTTTGTCGCGCTCGCCGAGGCCGTGACGCGTCTTGGACTCGAACGCGACCCTTTTGACGCCTTGCTGGCCGCGTTCGAACAGGACCAAGCGGTCTCGCGATATGTCACTTGGAACTCGCTCCTGGACTATTGCGCGCTCAGCGCGAATCCGGTCGGGCGTCTTGTGCTGCGAGTCCTCGGTGAACCATGCCATGAGGAACAACTGGCCGCGAGCGATGCGATTTGTACGGCGCTGCAACTCACGAACCACTGGCAGGACATCCGACGAGACTTTCAAGCGCGCAACCGGATCTACGCTCCACAGGAGATCTATGACGGCGAGTTGCGCATTCCTGACTTTGAGCGGCGATTGCGCGAAACGACCGCGCAGGGATTCGCATGCGATGGAGAGTTTCTCGAGGAGTCGCGTCGATTGGTTGCAGTTCTCGTGGATCGCACATGGCCCTTCTATGAGCGAGGTGCGTCGCTCATCGCTTGCGCACAGCGCGAGTCGCGACCGCTCATCGGACTGTTCGCTGCGGGAGGCTCCCGGACGCTGCGGAAAATCGAACTTTGGAACTTCGAGACGATTCTGCACCGACCTCGGATGCTCGCCATTGAAAAATGCTGGCTCGTCGCGTGCGCCTACGCCAGGCATTGGGGACGAGAGGGGCGCGCGTGCTGAGCGTACGCGGCGTCATGTCGCGACATGCGGACCCGCGCGACCTTCGCGCAGCATTCGCGCGTTGTGAAGCGATCACGCGGCGCGAGGCGCGAAACTTTTGGTATGGCATTCGACTGCTTCCGCGAGAGAAGCGCCTCGCGCTCGCGGTGGTGTATGCGTGGATGAGGGTTGCCGATGACATCGTTGATGCACCAGATGCCGATGCGCGGTCCTGCGCCGATGCGCTCGACGCGCTTGAAGTCGAGACGCGCGCGGCGTTCGTCCGAGCGCCGATTGTTGCGCCCAACGCCACGCGCGCGGCCATCGCGCGAGCGTTGAGCGCCGTCGCGCATCGAGTCCCGATTCGGCTCGAAGATTTTCTCGGTGCGATTCAAGGACAGCGCACCGATTTGGCAAGAGCGGACTTCGTCGATGAAGCGGCGGTGGATGCGTATTGTGATTGCGTCGCCTCCACCGTGGGCCGCATCTGCGTCGGGATCTGGGGAGTTGTGGAGCCTGCAAAACAGGCAGAGGCGCTGCGGCTTGCGACCCTTCGTGGCCTTGCGCTGCAGCGCACGAACATGCTCCGCGATCTAGCTGAAGACGCAGCACAAGGACGATGCTATTTTTCGAGCGCGCTCCTCGCATCCCACGGCGTCACGCGGGAGAGTTTTTTGCGCGACTTTCGCAATCGTCCCGCACAAGAGTGCGTGATGAGCGCCGTGGAAACGGCGCGGATGTCCTTCGTCGCGAGCGACCCGCTTGAGGCGCTTCTTATGCCCGACAGTCGAGCGGCATCCCTGGTGATGTCGTGCATCTACCGAGAAGTTCTCGAACGCATCGCAGCGGACCCACGGCGCGCAATGCGCGGTCGGCGCGTGTCCCTTTCCTTCGCGCGGAAGTTGTGGATCGTCCTCTCTATCTTGGTTCGCACGGCGCGAGGAGCGACTCGATGAGTGCCTCTCGCACCGTCGCGATCATCGGTGGCGGCGTCGCTGGTATCGCTGCTGCGTTGCGCACCGCGGACGCGGGATGGCGTCCCGTGCTCATCGAGACTCGCGCGCAACTCGGTGGTCGTGCGACGAGTTTTACCGACCCGCGCACCTCGCGAACGCTTGACAACTGCCAGCATGTGCTGACCGGCTGCTGCACCAACTTGTGCGATCTCTATGACCGACTCGGGGTTCTCGACTCGATCGATTGGCAGACAGCGTCGTATTGGGCGCGCGGCAACGGCGCGTATGACACGGTGTCGAACGCGCGGTTTCTCCCGGCACCACTTCACTTCGCCATCGCGTTGCTTCGGCTTCGGGGGCTCGGGCTTGCGGAGAAGCATCGGATTGCCTTCGCGATGTGGAGGATGCTTCGTCTGGGCTTCGCGGGCCGACTTCGGTGGGGTGACCGAGCTTTCGGCGAGTTTCTCGACCGGACGCGGCAGGGGACCCGCGCTCGCGAGATGTTTTGGGAACCCATCGTGATCAGCGCGTGTAATGCGAGCGTGACGGACTGCAACGCGGCGCACGCGATGCAGGTCTTTCAAGAGGGTTTGCTCGCGAGTCACTGGGCAGGCGCGATTGGAGTTCCGAACATTCCGTTGCGGGATCTGTACGCGAGTGCTCACGCAGAGATCGAGCGAGTGGGTGGCGAACTTCGATTGGGCGAAAGCGCGAAGGCCATCACTTTTGATGGCGAGCGCGCGCAAGGCGTTGTCACAGACGCGGGCATGGTTCCAGCGCACGCGGTCATTGCGGCGGTGCCTCCGGATCGATTGAGCAGATTGATTTCGAACACTTTGCGAGCAGCGGATCGACGACTGCAGCGACTTGACGAGTTCGGCTTTTCTCCCATCCTCGGTGTGCATCTCTACTTCCCATCGATGGTGATGCAGACTCCGAACCTCGTGCTTCCGGGAAGACGGACGCAGTGGCTCTTCACTAAGCGATCGACGGAGCAAGGCCAACTCATTCACGCGGTGATTTCTGCAGCCGATGCATGGATGGAACTGGACGAACGGGAGATCGTGGATCGCGTCCTTGAGGACGTGCGTTGGGCATTGCCGGATGCGCGAACGGTGGAGCCAGTCGAGGTGCGCAGTGTGAAGGAGCGGCACGCGACGATTCGTTCGAGCGCGCACATGGACGCGATGCGTCCGCGCGCAACGCCGTACGCAGGCGATCTTCACGGAGGAGTCGCGAATCTCGCACTCGCGGGTGACTGGACCGACACGGGATGGCCTGCGACGATGGAGGGCGCGGCGCGAAGTGGTTTCGCGGCGGCGCAGGCGGTCACGGGCGGCGGTGGGCTGGTGGAAGAACTTCCGATCGCCGTGCTTTCGCGCCTTCTAGGATTGAGAAGGTCGTGATGCTCGGCGCAGACCTCGCGCAACCCGAGAATGCAATCGCACGCCATGATTGGGTCGTCGCGATGGCGCACAAGCTTGGATTCGCGCTCGTGGGCATCACAAGGCCAGAGGCGAGTTCGCGTTCGACTGAACTGCGTGCGTGGCTCGCGCAAGGCAAGCACGGCGAAATGAGTTACCTCGCCGACACGGTGGCTGATCGCTGCGATCCGCGACGGTTGCTTCCAACGGCGGTGAGCATCATTTGTGTCGCGGATCGTTACCACGACGGCGCACGCGATCGCGAGCGCGAGTTCGACGATCCCTGCGAAGCGCAGGGGCGCATCGCACGATACGCGCGTTCGAAGGATTATCACAACCTGGTGCGCGATCGCTTGCACAAACTTCGCCATGCGATGCAATCGAAGTTTCCTGACGCGACCTTTCGCCTCACAGGCGACATCCAACCCTTGATGGAGCGCGAAGTCCATGCGCAGGCCTTCAACGGGATGATTGGTAAGAACTCGCTACTGCTTGTGCCTGGGGAGGGATCGTGGTTTCTGCTCGGTGAGCTGCTCACGTCGCTCGACATTGCGCCGAGTTCGCGTCCTCCAAACTGGTCACCGGACCCATGCGGCAGTTGCACCCGCTGCATCGACGCATGTTCGACCGGCGCAATCACGCCGTTCTCAGTGGACGCGAGCAAGTGCATTTCGTATCTCACGATTGAACAGCGCGGAACCATTGGTCCTGAGTTTTTCGGCGCGATGAATGGTTGGCTCTTTGGCTGTGATGATTGTCAAACGGCATGCCCACACTGTCAGCCGAAGAAGAGACGGTCGGTTGACGAACGCGTCGGGGTGGTCGATGCGCGATACGCGCAGCGACTCAGCGAGTTGCCGCTGTTCGAACTGCTCGGTTGGGACGAAGCGGATCGCGCGCGACTCGTCGTCTCAAGCGCACTCAAGCGCGCGAGCCTCGCGATGCTCAAGCGCAATGCGATCGTGCTTCTCGCGGAGTTCGCCGAGCATCACGCATCGGCTCGCGCGATGATCGAAGCGAGGCTGTGCGCACTCCAAAGAGACACGCAGGAAGACACGCTCGTGCGCGAACAGGCAGCGATCGCACTCGCGTGGCTTGCGGCGAAGGCGGCATCACCTCAGTAACGCGGACCCGACCTCCTCGGCAGCGTCGGGAGGTCGGGCGCGCCGATGCTGCCGTCGCGGTTGAGGTCGCCGGATCGCGAGTTCATCCCACCCGGTTGCGAATCTCGAGATTGCATCCCGTTTGTGGAAGCGCACTGACTCCCCACGATGGATTGATAGGAACCTCCAACGACGCGCACTCCGTAGACGGGGCCAGCGGGATCCGTGCGCTGACCGCAACGGTCGTGGCTCCAACAGCGAATGAAACCCTCAAACCTCAGCGCGACCGTATGCGTTCCTCCCGCCGCGCTTTGCACGACGCCCGTGAGTCCGGTCGGAGTGTTTCACCGGCCCGTCCGTTCTGCTGCCAACGCACGAGCGTTTCCGCGTTGGTGAGTGCAATGGCGTCCGCACGAGTTGTCCTGGTTGACGTGAGAGAGTGGGCAAAACGCGGGTCATTCCCATCTCGTTCCGGTTCGTGCTCGTCGCGTCCGGCGCACGGGGGGCTGTGAAACGCGGTTGGTAAACCCTCGTTTGGTCGAGGGGAGCGGTCTGTCTCTCCGCCGCGTGCTCTACCGATGGCTTCCGAGTGGATCTTCGAGCGCGCTTTGATAGACCGCGATGACGGGCATGCCGACGGCCGCGAAGAAGAGCGCGGCGGGGACGAGGAGGAGGATCGTGCCCACGCAACCCAACAAGACCGCGCGCTTGCGCGTCGCGATCATCCAGATGCCGCACGCAAGCGTGGGTAGTGCCGAGAGTGACGCGAGGAATGGATGCTCGATCACGAAGAGGCTCAACGCCGGAAGTTGCACATCCCACTCGATGATTTTCGACCTCAAGATGGGAACGAACAGGAGGAACCCGGTCATCACGAGGAGTGAAGTTGCGGTAAGCGAAACGCCCTTGGCGATCACCATGCAACCGCCGGCCGTTTTCAGCGTTTCGTCATTCATGCGTGTTCGAATCGGTTGCGCCTCAACCGCAACTGCGCTGGGTCGATCCGTTTCCGATCAACCGCCGCGACCCAGACCCATACTCTCTGCCATCGCCTTTTCAAGTGCGGGTCCAACCCCATCGGCATCCGCGATCTCGCCGCTCTCGACCTCTGCAACGACTCCCGCTATCGCCTTCTTGAGCATGGGCATCATCATCGCAACACCCGCCTTCATCATAGGTGCCATTTGTTCCAGCTGCGTCATATCGACGCCGCTGCTCTCAAGGAGTGCGTTGAAATCAACGAGCCATCCGGTGGGAGTCTTGACGATTGGCACGCTCGCGTCGCCGCCCACGAGCGTTCCGTTGTCGCCGTCGATCTCGCCGACTGTGAGCTCCGCCGTGCTGTTCAGTACAGAGGATGGGATACCCAGACCTTCACCAACGGAGCCAATTGCACCGAGAGCGTCGACGCCGAACTTCTTCGCAACGGCTTCCCGAAGCGGAATGATCTCCTTCATGACCTGGCTCAACACGCTCAGCATCGCCTTTCCGCCAGCGCTGCTCGCAGAGAAGACCTTTGTCGGGTCAGCCTTTGGATCGACGCGGCTTGCATTGAGTGCAGCCGCGAGGTCAGCCGGCGTGGGGAAACCGCTCGCGCCAGCGCTACCGCTGCCGAGGGCGGAAGGTTTCGCGGCCGTGGCCTTTGGCGTCGTTGCAGGTGAAGCAACCGCGATGGGCGCAGGTGGCGCAAAGAGCGTGTCGACATTGAGCGCGTCGGCGCTCTTCTTCGCGTCCTCGAACCACTTCTTCGTCGCGACGGACTGCGCGTCTTCACCGAGCGACTGCGTGGCATCGATGCCGGCCAGAAGTTGTTCGCGGAGTGCCGTGATACGAGTTTCTGCGTCGGCCTTGAGCGCATTGACTTGCGTCGCGAATCTCGCTTCGCCGCCAAAGAGCGTGCCCGTATTCGAGAGCATCGCATACTCGCGCGCTTGATCGGTCATGCCGCGAAGCGCCGAGAGCATGATTTGCGCGCGCTCGATGTGAATCTCCATCGCGAGTGCGTCGTTGCTGCTTCCGCCACGGGCGAGGGTTGCGGATTGGTCGAGCGCGTCGGACGCGGCGGTGTATGTGTCCGCGAGTGGGCCGGCGCGTTCAGCGTCGATTTGCGCGAGTGTCGCGATCGCGCTGTCGCGCATCCTTCCCGACAACTCCCTCGCAGACTTTGCTTGCGCGTCGAGCGCGCCTTCCAACTTCGACAGCTGATCGAGTTGCGACTCGGCCGCATCGGCGATTGCCGTTGAGGTTTCGCCCGAGAGCGACGCGAGTTGCACCAGCGGAGCGGCTGCATCGAGCTGTGCGACGATCGCGGACATCGACACCTTCATCGCGGAGGCATCGGCGGTGAGGCGCGCTGCCTCCGCGACGAATGGGTACCCCGCGGTGGCGCCGGATTGACGAGCCTTCAGCAAGAGCACGGCAGCGTCTGTCTCGAGTCGGCCGACGCTCGCGTGCATGGCTTCGATCTGTCGTTCGAGCTCAGTGAGTTGCGCGGCCCCTTGCGCTGCGACGGCGCGAATGGTCTGGCCGCGGGCGCTGTGATCATCTCGGAGCGCCTCTGGGTCTGCGCGATTTGCGTCGATGTCGGCGTTTTCGAATCCCGTCGCGAGGCCCTCAAGTCGTGCAGCGGAATCAGCGAGCGCGAGCGCGACGGCACGGGCGGTGCACTCGTCTTGTTCGATGCCGCGCGCGCGTGCAAACTGCGCAGCGCCGATCTTGCGATAGAGACTTGCTGCGAGAGCACGAGCGGCGTCGGTCTGGCTCTGGGTCGCGCCAGTGAGCGACTTCAACTCTCCAGCCAGGCTCGTCAGTCGCGTGAGCGCGGTCTGGCTCGGGTCGGTGCTGAACGCGTCGGTCGTTGCGAGCGCTTCCTTCGCGGCTGCTTGAAACGCCACATCAAACGAGTGGGACTTCGTGACGGTTTCGTCGCTGCATCCACCCAAGAGTGAAGCGCCGCCAAGCAAGCCCGCTGCGAGGATTCGAGGAAGCACCGCAGTGAACGGGCGCAGGGATTGGAACGAGCGAAGGTGGAGTGAGTTTGGCATGGCTAAGTTTCAACGCCTCAATGGTCGACCGCGCCGGGAGCGCGGACAACGCGAGTCGCGAAGTGTACAAGAGGAGAGGCTTGGGACGCGGGTGCTCAGCGATCGTTGCCGGTCGTCCCACTCGAGGTTCGTTCCCGCAAGCGCGGCGGGTCGTACTCGATGGGGTAACTCGGTCGAGGATGCCGCATATCGCGCGCCCAGAGCAAGAATTCATCGGCCAGTGCGCGGCGACCTGGCGTGAAGACCGGCTCCCAACCACGCACCGCGGGATGCGCGATCCGAGCCTCAGTGCGCGGCAGTGCCATCTGATAGAGGAGGCTCATGGAGGGATCGTCGAAGTCAATCAATGGACGACCGTCGATGGAGCTCCGTTCGAGCAGGAGGAGGTTGGTATAGCGCGTCTTGGAGTTCTTCCAATCTCGCGTGTGCAGAAAAAATCGGCCCGCGTCAACTCCGCCGTGGCAGCGGCTGGTCGCGCAGTTGTTGATGAGCCAAGCATTGTGAATCTTCGTTCGGAAGACATTGAGCGAATGCGGTTCCGTGCGGACTTCGATGCGTGGATAGAACTCCCGCGCCTTGAGTGCGAAGAGGAGTTTCACGAACTCAATCGGCTCCTTGGAGAACCAAAGCTCACGCCCCTCTTGGGTGCTTGGCACGAGCGCATCCGTCGCGTACTTCTCAAACACCGCGCGGATGAGAGAGTGATCGACTTCAACCTTCGGGGGCTTGGCGAGATCCATCTCGTAAACGCGAATGAGATTGACCTCATCGGCGGTGAGCACGCGGCCCTTCATCTGATCCACTGCGCGATCGCGAGGATTGCTCGGTGTTTCTGGCTCGGAACTTGCCGCGTCGCCTTCGTCTTCTTCTGTCTGCGCCGTCGCGTTGCGCGCGCTCGTCTCGGCGGCGAGTTTGAGTTGCGCCCTGACTTCGACGAGCAATTGCTTTGCGTCGTAGTGTTCGGTGGCCTCGAGAAGTGATCGCAGTTCCGCCTCGCACTCCTCATACATCTTGCGCTCGTGGAGCCATACGCACAGCCCGAAGCGCGCGCCATACTGATCGGGTTCGATCGCGATTTTCGCGCGTTGATAGAGTTCTTCGTCAGTGGGAATCGCAATCGTGCGCATGACGAGTTCGCGCTTGAATGTCGTGGAGATCCCGCCGATCTCGAGCGTCAGATGTTCAAACCCATCGTCAATGAGCAGGCCGATTTGTCGACGGCCATCTCGGAACTCTGTCTCGACGCGCGTTTTCGAAGGTTCGTCGAGAAGAGGGACGAGTTCGAAAATGCGTGCCTTGAGAATTGTGCGCATGCGCCCGCTCGGCTCTTTGAGCGCAAGTTCCTCCGCAGTCTGAGAAACGATCGTTCCTCCAAACTCGCTGAAGCGGTCGACAATCACATGCACGCGTGCGCCGTTCTTGACGGCGTAGGGGTCCGACCCAATCACTTGTTCGTCGAGCGTGCTCGGTGGCGCTGGTCGCAGAGGAGGCGCGTCAGGAGGAGGCGGGGATTGCGCGGGAGGTGTCGCTGGAGCTGGTGCGGCGGCAGGAGGGGAGACGGGCGGATCCGCGGCGGCGTGGGCACGAGGACCGAGGCTGACGGCCGCGCACGCGCAGAGCAGACGCGCGAGAGTCGGATGGAAGTTGAGCGAGGCCGAAGCAAGACGCATGGTCGAGATTGTCGCGATCTTCGTGTCGCGGCGCAACGCGTATCCCGCGTGGATTTGGTAGCGTTCGCACGACGAGTCCGTTGGAGTTCCTACGACCACTTTTCTCGAGGTCTAGATCATGCTTCTTGGTGTAATGGCTGCGCTTTTCAACGGACGCAAACTTGAGGAGGTGCTCGAGTATTGCCGCGAGATTGGGCTCGAAGCGATCGAGTTACCGGTGGGTGGTTATCCAGGGAAGGGGTTCTTTGACCCTGCGAAGGTGCTCGCGAGTAAGCGGGAACAAGACCGGATCCGTGGTTTGTTGAAGGATTCCGGCTTAGTGCTCTCGGGTCTTGCGGTGCACGGAAACACCGTGCATCCGGACAAGAAACTTGCCGGCACGCACCATCGTGACTTTGTCAACGCGATCAAACTCGCGCCGATCTTGGGAACGGACATCGTCATTACCTTCAGCGGATGCCCGGGCGGATCGAAGACGGACAAACAGCCCAACTGGGTGACCTGTGCGTGGCCGACGGAGTACCGCGATGTGCTCGACTATCAGTGGAACAAGGTGCTCATTCCCTACTGGAGTGCGCAATCGAGGCTTGCGAGTACGCACGGTGTGCGCGTCGCGTGGGAGGCGCATCCTGGGTTCTGCGTCTACAACCCCGACACAATCATTCGATTGAGTGAGGCATCGATGAAAGCATCGGGATTGAAGGGAACGCCGGTGCTCGGCGCGAACCTTGATCCGAGTCACTTCTTTTGGCAGGGCATCGACCCCGTCGAAGCGGCGCGCGTGCTAGGCGAAGCGGGTCTACTTTTCTACTGTCACGCGAAGGACACGGAACTTGCGACGCACGAAGGAAAGGTCAACGGCTACCTCGACGCGCGACCCTACAGCGACTTGCACAAACGCGCGTGGACCTTCCGCACTTGTGGCTATGGTCACGGCCATGAGTTTTGGAAGCCATTCGTCTCGATGCTGCGACGACATGGCTATGACCATGTGCTCTCCATTGAGCATGAAGACCCGCTCATGAGCGTGGAAGAGGGACTCGAACGAGCGGTCTTCTTCCTGCAAGAGGCGATCATTCACGAACAAGCCGCGAAGCCTTGGTGGGATTCATAATCGCTCGAACGAATCCGCCGCACTGAGCCAAATGTCCACCGCGCTGCGAATGGGTGCGTCCGACGCACGGAGCCCGTTATGCGCTGGTGGCGATGCACGCGCCCCGGCGCATTCCAAAGCGAGCGCAGGTTTTTGCGGAGTTGCGCTGGAAGTAACTTGCGCGAGCGCTCAACCTATTGCAGCGATCTGGCCTCGCGTCAAGCTAGCCCTGCTCTCGCCCCACCTCGTTCGAGGAGCGCGGCAACCTGTTCTTTGTCAGCGAGCGTGGACGCACGAACTTTCGCGACGACTTCGCGGTTGCGCAGATCGCTCTTCATGTAGCGGAGCGCGAGATCGGAAACTTCCGCGGGCGCAAGTCCGTCGAAGAAGTCCATTCCTTCTCGATACGCGATGGAACTTGCGAGTCGATTCGCGATGATCCAAGTCTGATACGACTGCGGCAGTGATTTCCACACACGATCACCCGCAAACTCAAACAGGACACGCGGAAGGTGATCGCGAATCATCTCGTTTGCGAGAGCGCGGTCCGCGGCGTTCCAATTCGGCACGCCGGCTGCGATCGCAGTCGCGGTCGTGTTGATCTTCTTGGAGAGCTCGACCGAAATCTTCGGCAGAGACAGGCTCGGATGCGTCTTCACGCTCCGCATCAGGAACTCGCCTTCGACCCGAGCGAGTTCGCGCAGTCGCTCAATGACCTGCGCGACATAGCTGTCCTTGATGGAGAGGAACTCGTCATCCGACAGCACCATGCACGCGCTGATCTCATAGCTCGAGCAGATAACGCCGCACTTGTTCGCACTGGAGTCCTTGATGATGGTCGCGCCGCGACTCGAAAGTTCTTCGCGTGCGGCAGGCGTGAGGAAGAGATTGGCGCCTTCACTGATGACCATTGCGCTCGGTTTGCCGTCCGTCGTCAGGAACTCCTGCCAGTTTCCTTCGTGGATGGTGGCTGGTCGGCCGCCGCCGGGAATGAACGCATCGGTGACGAGTCGGTTGTGCAAGGTGTTGCGAAGTCGCGCACCGTCGGGAGCGTCCACTGGTGTGACGCGCCCCTTCGCGGAAAGTTTTTTCGGGTCGTAACTCGCAATCGGAAGTGCGGCGTGAAAGAGTCGAATGAGCTCCGCGTGATCGAGCCCCTCAGGGTCCTCGCCAGAACCTGAGCCATCCGCAACGCCCACGATGACGGCGTTCTTGCCGTAATCGCGCTCGAGGATGTTCATCATGTTGCCCGCGACATCGCCATCGGGGCCGCCGGTGATTTTCACTGTAAACCGTTGCTTCTTCGGATCAATCCCACGCGCCTTGAGCGCGATTTCGAGAAAGACATTGACGCCTTCGCTCGTGACGCCGTAGACCTTGTGATTGATGCCCGCGCCAGGCTTCGAACTCATGAATGCCGTCGGCATGCTGTAGCCGCGCTGGCGGGCGCGTTCGACAATCCACTCGATGTGCGCAGGGGTGATGTTCTCATCCGGGCCGAGGTAGATCAACTCGTCCTTGCCGAATCGATCCACGATCAGCGGTTTCACTTCGGGTGTTTGCACGATGAGGTCGAGGATCGAGTCGACAAATGCTTTCACGCATCGATCAATCGTCGCGTTGGGCTCAAGCAGGATCGCGGCCTTTGCGCCGCCTTCGGGAATATCCTTGTTCTTGAGTTGTTGCGCCCACGAAAGTCCGTACACCTCGTCGAACAAGCGCTCGCTCTCCCGAGCATGTTGCGCTGGGCTTGAAGTGCGAATGACACGAAGCCCACCGCGTGCGATGTCTTGGAATCGGTTGTGGAACCCGTCGAACTCGCGACCATGCACGAAGAAGGTCGCGTAGGGTTTTTCGGGCCGCTCGCTGTTGGCGAGATAGGCCGGATCGATGCGAAGGCAGAGCGCAAATCGATTGGGCAGGAAGAAATTGGTACGGAGCGTCGAGTCGACGCCCTCGAGCATCTTCGTCAGCGCGAGCCGGTGATTCTCGCTCGGCTGGCGCACGATGTCGCACTCAATCGTGGAGCGTCTCGCGGCGTAATCGCGGTCCGAGAGGGGATTCTTGGGATCAAAGCGCGCGACGAAAAGTCGAACGATTTCCAGTGAAACCGCGAGCGACTCTTCGGCGAACCCGAGGATGCGCTCGCGTGTCCAGAGGAATCGATTCTGCGGGCAGAGCACCTGTTGTGCGAGGTGGCACAGTCCCACAAGCACTTCTGCCTCTTCGCTTGTGAGGATGTTGTGTCGATCGCAGAATGCCAACGCCCGGCCGTCGATCCACTTGATGCGACGCAGATCTCGCGCGACAGCCGCCCAGAGTGGAGAGTCTTTGCGAACCGCCGTTCCCTCAGGCCCACCGACGACGAATCCCACGAAAGTGACCGATCCATCCTTCCCATCGCGCACGATATCGAGGTACGCGCGGTGGATGGAGATACTGTGCCGTGCCAGAATGCGCGCCGATCGTTCGAGCATCGTGCGTGTGCGAGCGTTTTCCACCACGATCACGATGCGGCTCATTGTCGGATGCGATTCCGATTCAAGCTCGACGACCGTGCCGTCACTGCCCGAAACGCGACTGAACAGCTTCCAGTGGGCGGCCACGCGCAGCGGCGTGCAAGTCAACACATACTCCGCTGAGCAACCCGCGAAGTAGTTCGAGATTTGGTCAGGAGTCCAGTCGAGCTTGTGCTCCTTGGCGTAGCGAATCGTCTCGGTGAGTTTCGCGGATTGCCTTTCGTCGCGGCAATCAAACGGCTCTGGTTCGCCGAAGACAAAGGTGTCAAGGACGAGGGTTCCGTCGAAGGAGGAATGAATCTTCGCGGCGCGAAGCGATTGGTCGAGCGGCAACTGCGCGACGAGTTCAGCGAGCACTCCCGGTCGATTCGTGCTCTTGATGAGCGTGAGTTGTCGCCCGTCTTCGCTCTTGAGCGTGAGGTCGATCGGACGCCCAGACGCCTTTGCGGCGATGATCGCGCGGAGATGTGCGAGTTGACTCGCGCGATCCGTGTCCTGAAAATACATCTGCGGCATTTGCGAGATGAACCACGGTCCAACCCGCTCCGCGGTGGATCGAAAACTCGAAACGAGTTCATCCACGAGGTTCGAGGCGTCGTTCGTGGTCCGCGTTCCAAGTTCACTGGTCATATGCTGTAGAGCCACTTGCTGCCCCTCGGAGGGGCGGTGAGAGGGAAGCGGTCATTGTCATGCACTCGATCATTCTCGGCAACTTCGATGGAGTCCACCTCGGGCATCAAGCCCTTCTCAGGGCGGCTGCCAATCGTTCCGAGGTCGGCCGAGATGCGAATATCGGGCTCGATCGAGTCGAGGTCGTCACCTTCGATCCACCACCGATCTCGGTTCTCGACCCCACTTTCAAGCTCGAGAGGCTGCAGAGCGCGTCAGATCGGGTGCTGGAGCTCCATCGCCACGGTGCGACACGAGTCGAGCTGATCCGTCCAACGAAAGAACTTCTCGGACTTAGCGGAGAGCGATTCATCACCGATCTTCACCAACGCCTCCACTTCGATCGAATTGTCGAAGGCAGCGATTTCCGGTTTGGGCGAGGGAGAGAGGGCTCGATGGAGCTCCTCCGTGCCTTGGGTACTCGGCTTGGATTTGAGGTTGTTGAGGTGCCGAGCGTGCTCGTCGCGATGGCAAATGGCGGCATGGTTGAAGCGAGATCGGGCAAGATTCGTGAGTTGCTTCGTGCGGGAAATGTTGGCGATGCGCGCCGGATCCTCGGACGCGCCTTCACGCTTCGCGCGGAAGTTTGCAAAGGCGATCAGCGGGGGAGAACGATCGGTTGGCCCACGGCGAATCTTGACGCGAATCAGTTTGCGCGGCATCAACTCCTGTTGCCTGCGGATGGTGTGTACGCGGGATTTGCGCGCGTCGGGCAGCGGATAGGCGAAGTGGAGGTCGGACGCCACGCGATCGCGGCAATCTCCGTTGGCAGTAAGCCAACCTTTGATGGCACTGGGACAACCGTTGAAACCACGCTCCTGGACGCCGACGGCCGACCGTTACAACTTCCGCTCGATGCGTACGGCTGGACGATCGAGATTGAACTGCGCGAACGCCTTCGCTCGCAGGTACGCTTTGACACCCTTGAGGCCCTGCTCGACCAAATGGAGCTTGACCGAGCGAGGATTGTTGAGTTTGCCACCTCGTCTCGCGGAGTGACTCCCTCATGACTGTTTCGCCTCCCGTCACCACCTTCTGTTACGAAACGAACTGCTCGCTTGCGGAAGTTGCGTCTCGTGTGCAGGCGGCCAAGCGCGTCCTTGTCACGACGCATTCAAAGCCCGATGGCGACGCGATCGGCTCGGTGCTTGCCACCCTCCGCATCTGTCGGGCGCGCTCCGTCGCGGCGGAGGGTTGGATGGTCGGGCCTTTCGAAGAGAACCTACTTGAAGTGGTCGGCGGTGACGCCGTGGTGCGCGTCGATCCGAAAAAGCCACACTTCCCCGATGATTCCTTCGACCTCGTGGTCGTGGTCGACACGGGTGCCTGGTCACAAGTTGAGGTGCTCGCGCCGTGGATTCGCCAGCGGCATGCATCCGTCATCAACCTCGATCATCACGCACGCGGCGATGCGATCGCGAGTTCGCGAGTGGTTGATGTTCGATGTGGTTCGTGTACGGCGCTGTTGGTTCGACTCGCGGATGAACTCAAAGTGGACCTCGGGTACGGCGCGGATGGAGCGGGGCGTTACTCCCTCGCGGAGGCGCTCTATGTGGGGCTCGCGACGGATACGGGGTGGTTTCGCTTCGCGAATGCGCGAGCGAGTGAGTTCGCACTCGCCGCGCGATTGCTGAGCGTTGGAGTGCAAAAGGACGAACTCTACGCGCGCCTCGAGCAATGCCATCGCCTTGAGCGCGTGTTGCTTGAGAGCCGCGCGCTGTCGAGCCTGCGCACGATCTCGGGTGGATGTGTTGCACTGATGCAATTGTCGAAGGACGACTTCGCCGCAACGGGCGGATTGCCGGAAGAACTCGCCGGTGTCGTCAATCTCCCCTTGATGGCATCGTCGCTGCGCGCAAGTGTTCTCCTCGTCGAGCAGGAGGGCGCGATCAAGGTGAGCTTTCGCTCCAAGCCTGCCCTTGCATCCCGCGCATGCATTGATGTCAACCAAGTCGCTTCGACCTTTGGCGGTGGTGGCCATGTCCACGCGGCAGGCGCAAGGATTGCTTCCACCCTCTCAGACGCGGCACTCCAGATTGAGCGCGCGCTCGATCGATCACTCAATCATTCGAGCTTGTAGCCGAGCTTCTTGATCGCGGTTTCGATCGCGACGCGGAGTTCGGGCGCAGCTTCAATATCCGCCTCGCTCTTCTCGAGCGAGACCACGCAAGTTTTCACGCCGTCAATCTTCATCACCTTGTCGGTGATCGCGTCGACGCAGCCCTCGCAGTGCATGCCATGCACCGGAATCTTCATCGCAATGGGCGCCGTGAGTGTGATGGGGGTGGAAGGTGCGGCAGGTTTCCCGTCACACGCGCCGAGCGGAAGCACAGAGAGAAAGCAGATGGCACTGCATGTGCGCGAAAGCATGTTCATATGCTTGAGCCTAGGCGATCACGGGAGCCGGTGCATACTCGCCCCGTAAGACGCGCGCGCTGTCAGCGCCCATCCAGTTGGCGAGGAGCGCCGCATAGACCGATCGAAAGTCAGTGCCGAACTTCAGATCGCCTTGGTCGAGATCGGTGAGCGAGGGATGCGTACCAACCACGCCAGGCTTGGCATTTGCGCCGATGACGAAGACTGGCGCGGCTGTGCCATGATCCGTGCCGTTGGACGCGTTCTCCTTCACGCGGCGACCAAACTCGCTGAAAACCATGCTCATCACGCGCTGCTCATTGCCCTGCGCCCTGAGATCGTTCTGGAACGCGCGAACGGCGTCGCCAAGTTGTCGCATGAGATTTCCGTGCGAGCCAGGCTGCCCGCCGTGCGTGTCGAAGCCGCCGAGGGAGGCGTAGTAAACGCGCGTTTTCATGCCGTCGCGGATCATCGCGCCGATCATGCGCAACTGATTCGCGAGTGCGCCACCGGGATACTGCACCAAGGGCTGCTTCGCGACGGCTGCGCGAATCCGATCACTCGAGAGTTGCGCATCGAGGGATGTACGCATGAGGAACGCGAGTTGCGAGTCTTCTTGCACTCCATCGAGCGTGCCCGCACGATTGACCTCGTCGTACTGAGCGCTGAGGGAGGGGTGCAGGTCCGATCCAGTCCAACGGAAGAGCTCAGCGCTCTCAAACGCAACCGGCTTCTGAATATCTCCCACCAGCGCGAGCGGTGCGGTGCGGCCGATGGTCACGGAGCCCTCGGGAAGCGGTGTGCCGTTACAGGTGCAATCGAAGTAGCGACCAAGCCATCCGGTGCCGCTTGCGTCGGTGCGCCCAGTGTGCCAGATGTCCATGCTCGTGAAGTGCGACCGATTTGGATTCGGATACCCAACACCTTGCACCACCGACATCTGTCCCGCGTCGAACAGTTCTTTGAATCCAGTCAAATTCGGATGCAGACCGAGCCCGCGCGCAGCATCAAGGAGGAGCGCCCCTGCGTTCCCCGCGCGACCTGCATCCGGCGCGGGGATCGCGATGCCGGGCCGAGCGTTGTAATAGGCGTCGAAGCCGAATGGCACCACGGTATTCAGCCCATCGTTCCCGCCGCCGAGTTGAATGACGACGAGGATGCGATCATCCGCAATGCCAGGAATCGACGACATGCCCAGAGCCGGCATCATGCCCAGCGCGCTCCGCTGAATGAACGCGGGAATCGTCGGCAAGAGCGAAGCGAGGGTGATGCCTTGCTGGAGGAAGAGTCGCCGGGTGTAGGGAGTGGGTTGCATCGGTGAAAAGCTCAGCACAGTTGATACTCAGGCATCGCGCTGATGAGTGCCAGGAGCGCGAGGATTCGATCATTGTCGACGCGATTTCCGCGTCCTTCGAGAAACTTCAGAAGTTGCGTGACGCGCTCGGGTCGGGGCTCGGCGCCGAGGGCGAATCGCAGGAGGTAGACGACGGTCTCCTTCGGATCAAGCGGTGTGTCGGTGCGTTGGAGTCCCGCAACGAGGTGCATTGCATCGAAGTCGTCGCTTGCCGCGAGCCAGTCGTACTGCTCAGGTCGATGACCTGTGAGGAGATAGACAAGGATGTTGTGTCGCACGAAGAGCGTCGAGGTGTTGATCCACGCGCGCCCGCCGTCCCAGCCCTTCACACTCGGCGGCTGGAGGAGTTGTTGCCCCATCAGATCGCCAGCGGAGACGAGCGAGGCGAGCTCGCGTGAGGGACAATGGAATGAACGGATTGCCTGCACGATGAGTTGCATCGGACTCTTCACCACAGCGAGTCGATTCTGCGTGGCGTAGAAGTGCGCACTCTGAAAGAGTTGTGTCAGCACGGGCTTCAACTCGTACTTCGAAGTCCGGAGGGTCTTCGCGAGGCCGGTGATCGCGAGTCGATCGTCAGAGGTCAGGGTGGGCGCATCGTTGACGAAGAATCGATAGAGCTTGGTGCAGATGAAGATCGAGCACTCTTCCCGTGCGAGCAGAATGTCGGCAAACTCGTCGCCACCGAACTCGCCACTGCGTCCGAGGATGGACTTCGATGTCGGATCGTGCTGTGCGGAATCAAAGTAGAACGCATCATCGCGGAAAGTCCACCCCGTCAGCGCCCTCGCGCCCTCCTTGATGTCGCGCTCGGTGTACGCGTGGCCCTCGCCGAGCGTGAAGAGTTCCATCAATTCGCGCGCGAGATTCTCGTTGGGGCTCCTCCGTCGGTTTTCATCGCTATCGAGGTACTCCAACATCGCGGGGTCGCGAAGGATGCCATGCACGAGCGTGCGGAAGTTTCCGTTGGCATGGGCGCGCAGGAAGGCGTTTTGCGCCACCATGTGAAAACTGTCTTCGATCGTGCGGTATCCGGTCGCGAAGTGTCCATGCCAGAACAGCGTGAGTTTTTCTTCGAGCGGACGACCAGACTCAATCATCCGCTGCATCCACCACTTCTGAATCTCGCGCAACTGTTCGCGATCTCCGCGTTCGCGCTCCTGACGCGCTCGTTGGATCTGTGCGCGAAGCGCTTCGTCGTTGTCTCTTTGAGCCCGTTGTTGGAGTGCGCGTTCTTCCGCGGTCGGCGGCCGCATGATGTTGGCGTCGAACTCGCGCGCGGGAGGAGAGGGGAGCGATTCGTACTCCACGAGATACGACACGGCCTTCTCAAGCCCAAGTTCCGCGAGTGCGCGCGCTTGCTCTGGAGTTCCGCCGAACCCCGCGCGAACCATGAGGTGCTGCGCCTGCCAGAAATCGAACTGGTTCTTCGGAAGGGGCTTGAGGGGATTGGCCATGGCTCTGCCTCGCGGTCTCCTTGCAGCGTCCTGCACTGGGCAACGCTTCGATGCAGGCTAGATTTCTTCCGGCGCCTTGGAAAGCGAATTACCCAGAAATCGTTGGATTTCCCGCGCCTGCGCGGCGCGCGAGGAGGAAGGCGATGGTTGGGAGGACGATTCCGATGGGGAGGAGGTACATCTGCTGGTGAATGAACCCGAACTCAAGAAACGGGATCGAGATACCCACCGAGAGGAACACCCACCACAGCGTTGCGCGGGTGGGCGATTGACTCTGGCCGCGCATCGCGATCAGAACGTAGGCTGGAAAGAGAAGTCCATACGCCCCGAGGATGCGAAGGTAGGAGGCCTCCGATGGTGCGAATGCTGCGATGGCCGCGCCCACGAGTACGGCGAGCGGGATGAGCATCCACGAACGAAGTTGCGGCGTCTCGATCGCGCGCAGTTCTCGCGCGTGCATGGCACCGGTGACAATCAACTGTGGTGTGATATGGAGGAAGAGGACAGCGGGACTGCTGAGCGCGCCAGCGATGCTCCCGTAACAGAGGGTGAGGACGAGCATGACCGCAAAGGCGACGCCAAAGATGGTGAAGGCCCCAGTGTTGGGCGCAAGTTGGCGCGCGCGATGAAAGGTCAAGTCAAGCGATGGGCAGAGCATGAAACCGAATACGAGCGTCGGGATCAGCGCGAGGAGCGCGCCGTCTGCAAGCTCGCCGTGCGCCGGAAGTGCCGGTAGTTCCGAGAGCGGTAAGGTCAGGAGCACCGTCACGCTCCCGAGATAGACGACGACGGCGGTTGCAACGATCCAGCGCAGTCTGAGTGACCCAAGGAGCAGCATGCACGCGCCCGCGAGGATTGAAACTCCGGCGCGCCCTGCGATTCCCCCGACGACGAATGGACCGAGGATCCATCCAACGAAGAACACCTGATAGGCGATTGTGACGGCGGAAAACACGGCCAGCATGGGTCGATGCTGTGCGACTTCGCGCTCGCTCTCTTCGCGAGATCGCGTGAAACCGAAGAGGGCGCACCCAAGCACGTTGGGAATGACGAATGCTGCGACGCCCGGCCAGCCGAAGAGGCGCATCAGGATGATCGGCAGGAACATGCCGATGCACCAAGTCCAACTCGTCGCGAGTGCAAGTCCCCAAGCGAGATTCTGCAGCGACCTTGCGCGACAT
>SXUJ01000060.1 GCA_005790565.1 Planctomycetia bacterium | reverse complement strand
GGTAGTGATCGATTCGATAAGTCGACTCCTCTTCAAAGGCGCGGCCGAGCGCGCGATTCAAACTCTCCGCACTGGCGAAGTCGTGGCCGAATGGCTTCTCCACGATGATTCGTTGCCACGATTTTGCGACTGGATTGACTGAACACCAGCGTTTGCCTTCCGTCACCAATCCCGCCGCGTCAATCTGCGCAATGATCGGTTCATACAGTGATGGCGCGACGGAGAGAAAGAACAAGAGGTTGTCGGGAAGTTTTCGCGCGGCCTGAATCCCATCGAGTCTCGCGCGCAGCGGTGGGTAGCACTCCGCCTTCGTTGCGTCGCCGGCGAAGTAATGCACGCGCGATGCAAACGCGTCCCACTTCGATTCGTCATAGCCATTCGCGTTCTCCGCCACCCACGCTTTCAGTTCCGCGCGCCACTCCTCGTCCGTCTTCGCACTCCGGCTCACGCCGAGGATTGCCGTGCTGCTGGGCAACGCGCCTCGGACGAATTGCTCGAACATCGCAGGGACAAGCTTGCGCGAAGTCAAATCGCCGGAGGCGCCGAAGATCACGAGCGTACATGGATCGGGCAGTTGCATTCCTTGAGAGTAACGGATTGCGCGCGATCGAAGATTCGCATGCCGTTACACGACACGAGGGTGGAATCTCCGAAGGACCTCGTTGAACTTCGAACGATCGACATGCGTGTAGACCTCGGTGGTCACAACGCTTGAGTGGCCTAGAAACTCCTGCACCGTACGGAGGTCGCAGCCGCCGCGAAGGAGATCTGTCGCGAAGGAGTGGCGAAGCACATGCGGATGCACTTTCGAGAGTCCGGCGATCGCCGCGTATCGCTTGACTAACTGCCAGACCGCCACCCGCTCAAGCGGTTTCCCGCGCACGCTCACAAAGAGCCGGTGGTCGGCTCGCGCTTCATCGCCTTGCACGAATTCCGCGCGCGACTCGGTGATCCACTGCCGCAACCACCGCAAAGCATGTTCGCCAACAGGCACGAGGCGATGCTTGGATCCCTTACCGACGACATGCAACGCTCCCGCAGTATCGCTGAACTGGTTGAGCCGCAGCGCGCCTACCTCGGATGCGCGAAGCCCGCTCGCGTACATCGTTTCGAGAATCGCACGGTCACGAATCCAAAGTTCACCATGCTCGCCCGTCGGCGCCTCCACGAGTTTGCGCATTTCGAGCGGCGACAGGACATGCGGCAGTTTCTTCCACTTCGTCGGTCGTTCAAGGAGCCGCGCGGGATCGTTCGGCAACTTCTGTGTCGCATGCAAGTAGCGGAAAAACACTCGCACGGTGACCACATGCCGACCGATGCTGTTGGGCTCCAATCCACGCGTCTTCGAGAGAAAGCGCGCGTGCTCAAAGAGATGCTCAGGCTTGATAGAGTCGAGCGCCGTCACTCCGCGCGCGCTGAGATCATCAAAGAGATCAAGCAAATCTCGTTCGTACGCCTCGAGCGTAAGCGGCGCAAGACCTGCCTCAACTCGCAGGTGCGTCAGGAAGCTCCGGAGTCCAGTGGTGAAACTCGCTGGGTGATCCACCTTGCGCACCGACTTGGATGGGCCTCGCTTCGCCGGCGACTGCGACGACGACTGCGGCCGCAACTGCGACGACGCGGAGGTCGCTGCCGAAGCCAATCGAGGAGAACGGGTTCGCCCGCTGGGCGCTTGGGCTGCCTTCGATCGACTCCCAAGCCGCGCAGGCGCGGAAGTTTCCGCAACAATTCGAGAAGGCTTCATCGAGGTGACCGAGTTTCAGATGAGGATTGCAACGGGCATCTCCCCGTTCAAGATGCGGGCAAAGATCCGTGCAGTCTGCGAGAGGCATGGAGTTCAAGTTCATCGGTTGCGGGCGCGATTGCTCGTCAGATTCCACGCTCTTTGACGAAGCCGGTGAAGTGCGTATTCCCATGGGCGCAGATCCGCTGGCATCGAGATTGCAGGAGTCACTCGGGTTCACGACCCACCTGATCCGGAGTGATCAGGAAACGGCAAGGAGTGCCGAACATGACGCAGCGACTCGACAGCATTGCGCAACTCATCATTGGCCGCTCGGCAGTTCTTGCCGAGGGCGGCGATCTCGCCACGCGCCCATTGCCTTCCATTCTGACGCTAGGCCGAGAAATCGCGCGATTCGGGTCGCTCGCGGCAGCTCTCGACCGAAGTCGGCGACCGGGCCAGGCCGTCGAACCACCCGAGGCACGCTCTGTGCAGTTAGTGGTGCAGTCAGCCGCCTCAGACGAAACGAACGCACAATGAACTACGGGTTCCACCTCTCAACTGCTGGCGTCATTACGCAAATGCGTAAGCTCGATGTCATCGCGAACAACCTCGCGAATGTGGAGACGGTTGGGTTCAAACCGGATTTCCTCGTCGCCGTCGATCGAAAGCCAGAGCGCTTGGAAAACGCCGACGCCGTAGGGATTGAGCCAAATGAACTCTTAGAACGCCTTGGTGGCGGCAAACTCTTTCTGCCCACCCAAATCGATCTATCAGAAGGATCCATCGAGCCAAGCGGTCGAGACCTCGACACCGCCATCCGGGGCGAAGGCTTCTTCGTCCTCGAAAGCCCCACCGGCAAGTCCTCCGACAAGTTTCTGACGCGCAACGGAAACTTCGAGGTCGATGCGAAAGGTCGCATCGTTCTTTCGACCAGCGGGCAACCGGTCCTCGATCGCGAGGGCGCCCACATTCATGTCGATCCGACCAAGAAGATAGTCATTGGCAAGGACGGTGCAGTGACGCAAGAGGGCGCGCCGGTCGCACAACTCGCCCTCGTCACGCCCACCCGCAAGGACGCGCTGGTCAAGGATGGCCGCAATGCATTCCGCGTCATCGGCGGAGAGGTGCAGCCTGTGACCGACAGGAACACAGAGATTCAACAAGGCGCGCTCGAACGGAGCGGCACTGATCCAGTGCGCACACTCGCTTCGCTGATCGCAACGACCCGCGCACTTGAGTTTGGGACGCAGATGCTCCGAACTCAGGACGAAATGACCGGACGACTCTTCCAGACCTACGGCAGATTGAGTTGATGCACACACACGGATTCGCGGCGACACAAACTGCGAAGCATCTCGGAGCAACACTATGAGCGCAATTTCCCTCAACGCTTCCGCCAGTGGCCTGTCTGCAATGCAGACGAGCTTGGATGTCAT
>SXUJ01000059.1 GCA_005790565.1 Planctomycetia bacterium | reverse complement strand
GACGATCGGGCAACGCGATGCGCCGATATGTTCGTGGTACCAGATCCACGCTTCTGGATTGATTGGTTCGCCTACGGTGCCGAGAAGTTTGAGCGTAGAGAGGTCGTGCTTCTTCGGATGCGATTCTCCCCATTTCATGAAGGCGCGAATCGCCGTCGGAGCCGTGTAGAAATGCGTCACGCGATGGCGTGCGACGATTTCCCAGAAGCGATCTTCCGCCGGGAAATTGGGTGCGCCTTCATACATGAGCGTCGGCACACGATTGGGGAGCAGACCGTAGACAATGTAGGAATGGCCCGTGACCCAGCCGATGTCCGCGGTACACCAGAAGACATGGTTTGCATTCGGCTTGAGATTGAAGGTCATGCGTGCGGTGTACGCGGTGTAGACCATGTAGCCGCCGGTCGTGTGTCGAATGCCCTTGGGCTTTCCGGTGGAACCGGAGGTGTAGAGCACAAACAGTAGATCTTCGGAGTCGACTGCCTCACAGGCGCACTCTCGAGATTCTTCTTGCACGAGATCGTGCCACCAGGTGTCGCGATCCGAGTTCCAGTTGATTTCCGTCGATGTGCGCTTGAGGACCACGCAATGCTCGACGCAGTGCGCGTGCGAGCGGAGCGTTTCAATCGCATCGTCGACATTCTTCTTCAGTGCGACGACAGATCCGCGGCGCCAGGCACCATCGCAGGTCACGATGACGCGCGACTTTGCGTCGAGCACTCGATCGACAATCGACGGTGCGGGAAATCCACCAAAGATGACGCTATGCGCTGCGCCAATGCGCGCGCAGGCAAGCATCGCGATCGGAAGTTCCGGCACCATCCCCATGTAGAGGGTGACGATGTCGCCCTTCACGACGCCAAGCTTCTTCAACGCATTGGCGAACTGAGAGACTTCGTCGAGGAGTTCCCCGTAGGAGAGATGTCGGATCTCAGGTATCCCGTTGGCCTTTGGCTCCCCTTCCCAAATCAGACCGACCTCGTTCGCGTGGCCATCGAGCACATGTCGATCGATTGCGTTGAAGCAAACATTGGTGGTCGCATCGACGAACCACTTCGCGTCGGGGCACTGCCACTCGAGCACGCTCGACCACGGCTTGAACCACTCGAAATCTGCTGCGATTTCTCCCCAGAACCCGCTTGGGTCAGCGATCGAGCGTGCGTGCATTTCGCGATACTGCGCAAGCGAGAGTACGGCTGCGCCATCGAGGGCGATTGCTTGCGCGTTCGTCGGTGGAAAGATTCGATCTTCCTTGAGCAATGATTCGACGGAAGTGGACGAGCCGTGTGAAGTCGACATTTCGAGCAAGATATCCGCACGCTCCCGCAACGCGATCGGCGCAAGCGCAAGCGATGGAGCCACCGAATGCAGAGAAGAATTGGGTGTTCCCCGTGCAACACAACCGCCCGCCAGCATGGGCAATGCATGGCGGGCGGCCATCCTGCTTGGAATCAATCAAGACCCGGAAGGGCTGATAGATTCCAGAGGACGCTCTCTGGGGAAGCGGAGTCGCGCTCCCTCAGACAGTGAGTGCTGAACGACGGAGGAAGGTCGACCCAACAGGGGTGCATTCCTCCGTCCCGAAATCATTCGTCGTTCGGACATTGACCGACTTCATCACGCAGCGCGAGTCAATCTTGCGCGCACATGTTCGCGAGTTCTTCATGCCAAGGTACGAGCGGAAGGGAGGGGGCATCTCTGAGGAACGGACTTTGGGGCGCTTGCGCTATCAGCCGAGTGGATCTGCGCGAGTCATCGCGTTTGGTTGGCGAAGGACTTTGCCGCGAGGAGTGCATCATGCAACTTGTGTAGATCTTTCCCGCCAGCTTGCGCAGCGTCTGGTTTTCCGCCTCCGTTTCCGCCGCACGCGACCGCCGCGACCTTCACCCAGTCGCCCGCTTTCAATCCCTTGGCAATGGCGTCTTTCGGACAGATCGCAGCGAACGCGACTCGTCCTTCGTTGTGATCGGCACTCACAAACATCGTTGCCGTGAGTGGCAACCGGGCGCGCACCACATCCAGCGCAGCCATGAGTGCTGGCGTATCCGCGTCTTCGATAATCGCAATGAGCGCAGCCTCGCTTGCCGCGCCACTTGTTGCATGTTGCTCGGCCAGTTCACGCGCTCTCGCAATTGCGCGCTCGCGCGTGACTCCTTCTGCGCCCTTGCGCGCGGCCTTCGCCTTCGCCTTGAGCGGCTCCATCGCGGACTCGAGTGCGGCGCGAGCGAGTGCGCCAAGCGTGAGCACTTGCGCAGCCTTCGAGATCTCTGCGGCCTGCGCGAGAAGTTCGTCGTCTGGGAGTCGAACGGCCGTCGCGACCCGCTGCATGAGCGACTCTGCCGCGGCATCGGCGGCACTCGCCGCGGCGCCTGTCCACGCGAAGATTCGTCGCACTCCTGCTGCGAGCCCGCCTTCGCTCGCGAGGACAAAGTGTTTTGCGGCGCCGGTATGCGCCAGATGCGTGCCACCACAGAATTCCGTCGATTGCAGCGCCCACGCCTCGTTCGCGGGATTCGCGAGCAGCGCGTCGACCGCTGCGCCAATAGACACGACGCGCACGGGGTCGGGGTAGCGTTCCCCGAAGACCGCGCGGACACCATGAATCGTGCGTGCTGCGGAAAGTGGAACTTCCCGCGCGTCAACGGTCAGGTTTGCGCGGATCGCGTCATTGACCCGTGCTTCGATGGACTTCACTTGTTCAAGCGTCAGTCCTTGCTTCGCGCTGTAATCGAATCGCAATCGATCACGATCGACAAGGGACCCTTTCTGTTCGACATCCGTCCCAAGTTCGGCTTTGAGCGCGAGGTTGAGCAAGTGGGTCGTCGTGTGATTGGCGCGAATGAGTTCGCGCCGCTCTCGCTCAATCATGAGCGTTCCTTCCTCGCCCACGCTCAATCGTCCCCGTGTCACCTTGCCGATGTGCAAGGTGTAGCCACCCACGCGCTTGGCGTCGGTGAATTCGACCGTGGCGAGCGCGTCTGTCGTGTTCGCCGTGCGAAAGACTCCGTGGTCGGCGACTTGCCCACCCATCTCTGCATAAAACGGCGTGCGGCCGAAGATGACTGCAATCGTTCGTTCCCCATCCGCATCCGCATGCTCGTCAAAGTTCGTGCCATTCCAAATCGCACGCACCGACGCGGTCAGGGGCTTCGGGTCAAACTTCGCGGAGTCATCGGTCGGGTGAATGTGCAGTGCTTCGAGCTTCGCGATGGCGTCGGGCGGAAAATGCAGCTCTGCGTCGGCACCCTGCACGGCGCGGCTCTTTTCGCGCGCGGCTTCCATGAGCACCTCGTATCCGGCGACATCGACGGTGAGTCCCTCCTCTTCGGCCATCACTTGGGTGAGATCGATTGGGAAGCCGAAGGTGTCGTGGAGCTTGAACGCATCTTGCGCGGGAATGGTGCTGCTTGCCTGCGCGCGCACGCGCACGGCGGCCTCGCCGAACAAAGCAAGGCCACGCTCGAGCGTTCTGCCGAATTGCACCTCCTCGTCAAGAATGACCTGCGCCACCCGCGTCGCGTGTTGCTTCAGTTCTGGAAATGCACCGCCAAGCGTCAGGACGACGGCGCTTACGAGGTCATGCAAGAAAGGCCCGCGCACGCCCATCGTCTGATGTCCATGACGAACCGCGCGTCGCAGAATGCGTCGCAGGACATAGCCTCGGCCTTCGTTGGATGGGTTCGCGCCATCCGTGATCGCGAGGGAAAGGCACCGGATGTGATCAGCGATCACTCGATAGGCGATGTCGAGTGCATCATCAAGTTTGCCGCCGTAGGGGCGCGCGCCGGTGCGCGCCGCAATCGCCTCAAACACGGGTGACCACAAATCGGTGTCGTAGTTGGAGCGCTTGTCCTGAATCACAGAGACCAAGCGCTCGAGCCCCATGCCGGTATCGACATGCTTCGCCGGAAGGGGTTTGAGCGCGCGATCTGGTTCGCGATTGAACTGAATGAAAACATGATTCCAGATTTCGAGAACATCTGGATCTCCGCGGTTCACGAGGGATGCGGCGTTGCGTCCACCGATGCGATCAAAGTGAATCTCGCTACATGGTCCGCATGGACCTGTCTCGCCCATCTCCCAGAAGTTGTCCTTCATGTTTCCAGGAATGACATGACCAGGGGGAAGCAGTGACTCCCAAAGCGCCTTCGCCTCGAGATCCGGCGCGAGTCCGGCCGCAGCATTTCCTTCAAACCAAGTTGCATAGAGGCGATTGGGATCGAGTCCGTAGACTTCCGTGAGAAGTTCAAAGCCCCATCGAATGGACTCCACCTTGAAGTAGTCACCAAACGACCAGTTGCCGAGCATTTCGAAAAATGTATGGTGATAGGTGTCCTTGCCAACATCTTCGAGATCGTTGTGCTTGCCACCGGCGCGAATGCACTTCTGCGTGTTCACTGCGCGCGTG
>SXUJ01000058.1 GCA_005790565.1 Planctomycetia bacterium | reverse complement strand
TCGGAGCTTTGCTGAGCGGATGGACTCCGTGACCACGCGATGCTGAGCCCTACGGCCAGCGCGAGCGTTCTCAACACTCCCCACTGCAGGCCGAGCAGCGCCACTCCCGACACCACCGCGACGACTAGAGCTGGCCCATCAACGCTCGACAGCGCCGGCCAGATCACGCGGACCTCGTGCCCTTGGGTCTCGGTGAGTTCAGCGAACAGCGTGTGCAGTGCAAGCCACAGAGCAGGGTTGAGGATGACACCCACGCGCCGATGAGCGCTTTCGTCGGCCGCTCCTCAGTCGCAGTGTTCTTGTGAACCGAGCTCAAGCGATCTTGTTTGTCGCGCAAGCGACGGATATGATTCAGTGAACAAGCGCCGATGGTCTCGTCGGTGCGTTCACGGGCCTTGATGTGAGGAACTCAATGATGCGCGTTGGATCCGATGGCTCCTGGGTTTTGTGTTGCGCGCACTGCACGCCGCTGCACGCATCGAACAGGAGTTGCAGCACGGACAGCTCTTGGCGCGATCTTGCGAGAGTCGTCGCAAGGCAGATCGCGCTTCGTCGTGCCAGGGTCATCGCGTGAATCACCGTCAGCGTCAACCGATCGACTTCATGTCGCACATACGGGGATCAAGATGCAAGAAGCACAACAACCGATCAACGACAACGATGCGCTGCGCGAACTGACCGGCGCGATTCGAGGTTTCATTCAGCGAAATCCAGAAGCGCACCGAGTACTGACGGCACTGGCCGCGTGGCTTCAAGCGGTCGCGGCACCGCTTGCCGATGCGCCGCCACGCCCGACGGATTCAGACCAGCGAGTGGAGCAGCCACACGAGATCACTCCGATTGAGCCGCCTCCGATAGCGGCAATCCAATCGATCGCGGTCGCCGCCGCACTTCCCGATCACGCTGCAGCATCGCAAGCACAACTGAGTGCCCTCGGCGAGAAATGGAAAAACCCAGGTGTTTCGGAGAAGATCAAACCGGCGAGCGCTACGGCAACCGCTCGCGACAAGCCAATCGCGCCGAACACTGCGCTCGAGAACACGCTTCGACGCTTGGATCGACGACTAAAACACCACCTCACGGCGATCGAGTGGGCGATCGATTGCGGCCGCCGCGGCTTCTGGGAGACAAAGGTCGAGTACGACAGATTGTGCGCGCTGGGCCAACGCGATCAGGTTTTTTTCTGGGAACTGCAAAGGGATGAAAGGGCTCACCCGGTGAGCGTCTGGAACGAACTAAGGAACCGATACGCGGCCGTCGTGGCGGCAATCGAGCTTTATCTCGACAAGCCGCGTGAGAACTTCCGTAAGAATGGAATCCTCGAAGTCGTTGCGCATGCAGCGAGCACCGCGCGAGCCGGACTTACGACGCTGCGGCAGACGCCCTTCTCCGATGTCGATGTCGAGTCCTTGGTTCAACTGTGCACGAGCCATCTCCCGCACGATCGCCCGCTGCCACCGTCTACAAGCAGCGGAGAACCGTTCGACTTGGCCGCGTTTCTCGAACGGATCGCTGCGATCCGCACGGGTATTCGCGATCAGATCAAACAAGAGGCTGCGCCCCAACAGGCGCTGAAGAAACTGGATTATCACCTCCGTCAGCTCAAAGAAAACCCGCACGAGGCGGAATCGCACGCGCCGTCGATCTGCACAGCGATCAAAGGGTTTGTCGAGGCTGGCAGACCCATCTCAGATCGAGCACTCGCCGCTACCTTCGGCTCCCTCGACAACGTCGAGGTGCTCCCGCGCGGAGTGCGCGAAGATCCTCTTTGTGCGCAACTCATTGCGCTGCTGACGGATCCGAGTGCAGCAGCGGGCGTTGACTGTGACGATGGTGATGATGACGATGGGGATGGCGACGACACCGAATCAACACAGGGTCGCGCGCTCACGCCAGAAGTGCGCGCCGTGCGTGCCGCGCTTCGAGGAAAGAGAGTGGTGATGATTGGCGGCGATGAGCGACCCGATCGCAGGCGAGCGATCTGTGAAGCATTCGAACTCAGCGAACTCGACTGGGTCGCGACGCGGTCGCATCAGCCGCACGACCGACTCATCCGGCCGATTCAGAATCCCGACACCGCCGTCGTGTTGCTGTTGATTCGCTTCGCAAGCCATAGCTACGGCGAGATGTCGAAGGTCTGCGAGGATTGTGGCAAGCCGTTCGTCCGAGTGCCTGGCGGATACAGCACCAACAGGATTGCTCAGGCCATCATCGAGCAGGCAGGCCAACGGCTCGGTATCCCGCTTGCCGCGGGTGCGGCGTGAGAGGCGTTGGCCAGACACTTCCGTGCGAGGCCTCTGGATGCCATCGACAATCTGGGCGCTGTTGAAACCTGCTGCCGCAGCCGCGTCCGGTGTCACTTTGGCCGCCATGTCCACGACTCGATACCGGCCAACCTATCGCAGGCGCGCCTGGATGCCCCCGTATCGATGAATACCTTGCCATTGTCCTCAAACTGTTTGCTTGTTGGTGAAGCTGTGACCTATTGTTCGGGGCATGTACGTCTGATCGCAGACCAAGGCGTAGATCGACCAGAGCCACGGAGAGCACTCTGCCTCACCACCTGCCCTCAATCGCGCATCGAACACTCGCCGCCTTCACTCTCGCGGTGAGCGGACTCTCTTCGCTCGCTTCCGCCGACACCATCACAGTCTGCCCTGATGGATCGTGCGACTTTACGAGTCCCGTCGCCGCTGTCACAGCAGCCGTTTCGGGCGACACGATTCAAATCGGTGCGGGCACATACATGCTCGACGGCACGATC
>SXUJ01000057.1 GCA_005790565.1 Planctomycetia bacterium | reverse complement strand
ACATCGTTGCTCGCCATCGCGCAACCGGAGTACGGAGCGATGTATTGCAGCGGCGCTGCGGTACTCGCGCCTGCCGCGACGATGATGGTGTACTCAAGTGCGCCTGCCTTGCGAAGAGTTTCCACCACGCTCGCGATCGTCGACTCCTTCTGGCCAACCGCGACATAGATGCATACGACGGCATCCTTCGTGCCCCAGTATCGGCGCTGATTGATGATCGCATCGAGGCAGACGGCCGTCTTGCCGGTCTTGCGGTCGCCAATGACGAGTTCGCGCTGACCACGACCGACGGGAACCATCGAGTCAACAGCCTTGATGCCGAACTGCAGAGGCTCCGTGACCGGTTGTCGGTACGCGATGCCCGGCGCAACGATGTCGACCTTGCGGAACTCGCTTGGATTGAGTGCCGCGCCGCCGTCGATGGGAGCGCCCAGCGGATCCACGACTCGACCGAGCATACATTCGCCAACCGGCACTTCCAGAAGATTGCCGGTGGCGCGTACCGATGCGCCTTCGCGAACATATCGCGCCTCACCGAAGATTGCGGCACCCACGGTGTCGCTCTCAAGGTTCATGACCTGGCCCTGCACGGAGCCGTGCTCGGTCGTGAACTCCAACAACTCGCCCGCCATCGCCTTGGAGAGTCCGTAAATGCGCGCGATGCCGTCGCCCACCTCAACGACCTGCCCGACTTCTGAAATCTCGAGTTGGCTCGAGTATTGCTCGATTTCCTGGCGAATGACAGTGGTGATCTCGTCGGTCCTAATCTTCACAGCGATGCCTCTTTGCGTCGTAAGGGGTTCAGTCGGTGCAGCTCGCGCTGCCGTTCTTTCTTTGCATGTTCAACGAAGAATGTCTCGCATGCGACCGCGAATCTGCTCGCCACCGAGGCGTGCCACGCGAGTGCGCATGTTGCGTAATCCGGTTGCGATCGAGCCGTCGATGAGTTGATCACCCACGCGCAGCTTCACGCCGCCAATCATGTTTGCGTCAGCGTACTGGTGCAGGACGGGTTCCTTCCCGAATGCTTCCTTTACGCGTGTTCGAACCGTCGCGAGTGTCGCGTCATCGGCCTTGCCATCGACGGTGTACACATCGACTTCGATTCGTCCGAGTCGCACCTGCAGAAGACGGTCGAATGCGTCCGCGACATCGACGAGCCGACCGGCGCGACCGCGTTCAGCAAGCACCATCGCGAAACGGAAAAGCACATCACTCACGCGCCCCTTCAGAATCTGTGACAGCGAAGCCTCACGCTTGGATGCGTCAAGCAAGGGCGATCGAAGGAACTCGCCGAACCTCTTGTCCGCCCGAATGAGTTCACTCAGTTCTGACAATTCCTGGCCGATCGAAACCGCTTGCGCCGTTCCGCCAGCCTGCTCGCACTCCTCGAGCAACGCTCGCGCGTAGACAAGGGCGATTTCATCGATGTTCGTAATGACTGCCATGATGGTCTTTGCGGTCTCTCGAAGCGTTCTCGGAAAAGAAACTCAGTTCTTCGTGCTCTTGCCCAACTCGGCGAGCGATTCGCTGACCAACCGTTGTTGGTCGCCCGCGCCCACTTCCCGACGAAGAATCTTGGATGCCATGACCGCAGCGAGGCTGATCGCGTGTTCATTAAGTTCACGCACCGCACCCTCCTTCGCGCTTTCAAGATCCTGCATCGCCTTCGACTTCATCTCGGCGAGTTCGGCCTCGTTCTTGGCAACGAGATCAGCGGCGATCTTTCGCGCCGCCTCTCGCGACTCTTCGATCATGCGTGCGGATTGCTCGCGCGCATCTTGAAGACGCCTTTCAAACTCGGCTTGCGCCTCGACTGCCTTCCGGCTCGCTGCCTCCGCCGATTCGATTTCATGGCGAATCTTCTCGTAGCGTTCATCGAGTCCCTTGGCGATCTTGGGCCAGATGAATTTCGCGGACAACGCGAAGAACAGGAGGAACACGGTGAGCGCGACGGTGAAACCGACGAGGTCGAAGTCGAGAGGGCTTGCTGCGAGGAGCGTGGCCATAAGGAAAATCCTGCGGGAAATTGCGAGTAAATCGCGGGAATCGCGTGAGGGAGACTCACGAATGATCTGAATCGGTTCCGTCGGGTGTCCCCGACGGAACCGAGAATGCTGAGGAGCAACTCACGCGTGCTTTGCGCACGAGTAAGTGCCTGTCGTGCGTGTAATCACAGCACGCCAAGGAGGCAGAGGACGACCGCGAAGAGCGCGACGCCTTCGATGAGCGCTGCGGTGAGAATCATCTGCGGTCCAATGACGCCAGCTGCTTCGGGCTGACGCGCGATTGCTTCGACTGCGCTTCCGCCGATGCGACCAATGCCAAGGCCTGCGCCGATGACGGCGAGGCCTGCGCCGATGGCCGCGAGGCCTGCAGCGATGGGCTTCCCTGCAGCGGCTGCGTGCGCAGCGTCGCCGTCTTGCGCGAGCACTGGCGAGGCGAGGAGGGCGACGGCGCCGAGGACGGCGAACGGAATGATCTTCTTCATCTTGCTCATGGTGTACCTGTTTCGTGCGATGCTATCGATGCTCTGAATGCTGGCGGTGGGACGCGCCGTTGAAGGATTAGGAATCTTTCAGCCGGGCATCCCACAGCCCGGGTTGAGTCAAATCAGTGGGCGTGTGCTCCATACTTGTCACCATGCCCATCACTCTGCCCCTCTGCATGCGCATGTGCGTCGTGCTCCCCGTGATGGCTCATCATGCTGATAAAGACCGCGGTGAGGAACATGAAGACAAACGCCTGAAGGAAGGCGACAAAGAGTTCGAGAAAGCTAATGGCGACGGCGAAGGCAATCGAGATCACACCGATGGGCGCTGCAAGTCCCCAACCGCCTGCCTTCAAGGCCATCGCGGTGAACATGAAGATCGTTGCGAGCAGCGTGTGCCCAGCGAGCATGTTCGCGAAGAGACGAATGGCGAGTGCCGATGGCTTGATGAAGAGACCGAGCACTTCAACAATGAAAATGATCGGCACAACCAAGAGCAACCCCTTCGGGCCGTAGAGCAACTCTTTGCCGCCGCACATGTGCTCGAACAGTCCCTTGAGGCCGAGTTCGCGCGATGCCTGGACGAGCATCGCGAAGAGGCTCACGACCGCAAGGCCCGCTGTGACCGAAATCGATGCCGTCGCGGTTCCACCAAAGAAGATGAGGTTTTCAGCGGCAGCGCCGTGGTTTCCGCCACCCAAGGCGAACGCGAGCTCTTGTGCGTCCCCCACCGGGATGAGCCCGACGAGGTTCATCGCCAGCACGAAGAAGAAGAGCGACAACAAGAGCGGCATGTAATACGACGCCGTCGCCTTCCCGAGCAGAGGCTCGATCATGCCGTCCCGCAATCCTTGGATCAGCACTTCCACGATCTGCGAGACGCGACCCTTGGTGAGAAATCGGCTCGTACCGTCCGACGCGGGTCCAGTCGAGATTCGACCCGCAGCGATCCAGAGGAGGCAGAACATGAGGGCTCCGCACACCACGATGGAGATCGCGCTCAGCTTGACTTTGAACCCAAGGAACTCGCTGATGGCAGATTCTTTGTCGAGCACATGCGCAAGTGGATTCGCGCCAGACGCGATCAGGTTCGGCAGTACATCGGCGAAGGAACCGAGCGTTGGAATCGCGAAATCAAGGGTCATAAGCATCACGAATGCAATGGAACTTCAACTCGGCCTCACACGACGCTGACTCAGAACCTCGGGCGAAAAGCCAGGGAAAACCCGAGCGTTGCGCACGAGAGCACATCCAGACACCGCGATATCCGCGGCCCCTTGTCCTCCGCCGTCGCTTGACCTCGGATCGGTCAGTGCTTCGCGCGGTTGCCGTATCTGAGCATGATGGCCGCGTCAGCGACTAACAGGATCAGATACGCCGCCAACGCCGTAAGAAGGAGCGGCTTTGGTCGGACAGGGGCGGAGAAGTATAACGAAACCGCCGCTGCTGGGGTGATGATCAATCGAAGGGCAGTCGAGGCAATCCACGCGATTTGGGGTCCCTTTGAATCGGCCATCCAACCCCCGAAGAGTGCCCCCATAAAATTGCCAAAAAAAGCCGCGAGAAGCCCAAGGGTCCCCGAAAAATAGACCTCTGCATCAATGCTCCCACCGACTCTGACGAGCGTCCAAACCACGAGAAGCAGGACGGAAACGATGACAATCGAACCAAGCAAGTGGAGGGTCGGATAGGAGGGATCGCGCCCCGAACTCCCGCCCGCGACGGGGTCACCTTGCGTCTGTGTCATGCGTCTCTCCCTGCTTGGCGTTCGTGGTAGGCGGTCGTTTCGTGCGCTGGCTGAGTTTGATGGCGGTTCTTGTGATCGTCAGCATCGCGACGACCACTCCCGCGATCGAGCCGACGACAATCCACCGCCGATGCGTGCCGAGCAATAGATCGGTGCCCCAGCCGAGCGCCACGCCCGCGATCACCTCGCTCATGATTTGCGTCCCGAGCGCAAAGAGCGACGCGTCGCCGCTGGCGAAGAGACGAATTGCAGGCTTGCTCCGATCCAAGTCGGCGCGCAGACGGCGGATTTCTGCAGCGTTGGAATCCATGCTGCTGCGTGTCGGCGGCTTTGACCTTGATGGGCTGTCACTTTCGTTCATGACAGGGACACCCTACCATCTCTGGACCATGGCTATCCGCGATGACGAAGTAGTTGATGTCACCCCCACCCCGCTCACACGGACGGAGAGTCTCTACATCCCGAATATCTTCAAGGGACTGGGGACGACCATGCGGCACGCCTTCCAAAACTTCGGCCGCAACGGTGCCGTTCGCAAGAATATCTGGGTGCTGCAATACCCGGAGCAGAAACGGGATGATCGCGCGGTCGAGGATGGCGGCCAGTTCCGCGACAACTTTCGCGGCGTGCATCGACTCAACAAAGATGAAGACGGCCGCGTGCGTTGTGTCGCGTGCATGATGTGTGCAACGGCGTGCCCCGCGAATTGCATTCACATTGTTGCGGGCGAGAGTCCGTGGGAAGACCGCGAGAAGTACCCCGTCCAGTTCGACATCGATGAACTGCGCTGCATTTACTGCGGCATGTGCGAAGAGGCGTGCCCGGTCGACGCGATCGAATTGACCCCGCACTACGAAGTGACGGGCACCTCACGCCAAGAACTGATCTTCGACAAGACGAAGCTGCTGCGCGTCTTCGACGAAACCGTCGCCGAAAAACCCATGTGATGTGGGGCGGCGTGGCTGACGCATTCGCACTTGGCCTTCCTTCGGCGCACTCGCGATCACTTCTTGAAGGCGTCGTAGATGCTCTTCCCGATGTCGATCAGTTCGCCCGGGTTTTCGAGCATCGATTTGCCAATGTCGGGAAAGGTCGGAGTCACTTGGAGTTTGGCCGGCTTTCCACTCGCGTCGAACATGGGGCCGGAAAGCTTCACTCCGACTTTCAGCGAACGAATGAACTCTTGTCCTCGCGCGCCGAGTCCTTGGACGAACAAATCCGCTTTGCTTGACCAATGTGTTGCGTCCGAGAGTGGGACCTCCGTCGAGATCGAGTTGGCGTACAGCCTGACGAGATCCACATCGCCCGCGAAGGTCAACGAGTTCTTCCACTGCGCGTTCGACATCTTCCCAAACCGAAGGTTGAAGTTGTCGTAGGTCAGTCGGCCATCGGTGATGCTGCCATGGAGCGGTTCCACAACCGCATCCGTTCCGCCGGAAGAGAGTAAGAACGCGAGCACGCCGGAATTCGTCAACCGGACTTCGCCAAGCGTGAGGTCAAATGCGGCATCGAACTTGCGCCGGTCACCATCGGTCGGCCATGCAAGGCTTGTGACCGTGAAAACCACAGGTTTCGCGGTCACGATGTCGCTGAACACGGGATTGATCGCGGCGAGCAACTCTTCCTTCACCGCGCCACTCATCGCACAGGTCACGCGCAGCGGACTCTCCTTCGCGATCTTCAGGAACGCCTCGGAAAACAAGAGCTGTGGTGCTTCAAGTGTTGCCTGTGCGCCTCGGATCGAGGCGCTCGCAAGGCCGCGGTCTTTCGCAAGTCCCTTCGCGACAAGCTCCGCGTCAACGGCGTCGCCGACATACTTCTGCACTGCCCCGCCCGTCCCCGCGAGGACATCGATGGTGGCCGCAGGAAACTTCTTCGCACGAATCTCTGCGTCGACGATGGGCGATGCACTCAACAACCCGCGCGCCTTTGCATCGACCGAAAGACTCCCCTGCGCGAGATCCGAGGCGTCACTCTCCAGTCGAAGCGCCAACTGCTCTCCTAGCCGAGTGCAACTGCTCGTCAACGCAAGTGTTCCAGTCGAAAGCGTGCTCCGCGCACCGCTCGGCCCCTGTCCGCGCGTCACCTCCATCACGACCGGCGAGAGACTTCCACGAGCCGCAAACGAGGCGTTCGCGAAGTTGGGCGCGAAAGTCTCATGCAAGGGAAGTGTGAATGCATCTATGGCACACGCGAGCGTGACGGGTTGGAGGACGCGTCGGGACGCATCCCGTTCAATGCCTGCGAGCTTCCCGAGCAACTCCTTCGAAAGTACCGCCGACAGACTGGCCGTCCCCGTCGCCGCGCGTGTCTTCCCATCGCCGGAAAGGGACATGGTCGTCGTTCCACGCACGCTCGGAAAATCCAACGACGCATTCGCCACGACCATCGGCGCTTCACTGAATCGCGCGGTGCAAGCGCCACTGCCGCCGAGCAGTTCCGAGTACGCGCCCGGGGCAATCCCGAAACACGGCTCGAAGCGAGCGAAATCAAAGTTCTTAAGCGTAACTTCGCCGCTTACGCCGCCAAGTAGCGCGGCCGCGGTTGGCTTCGACCATGCCAATTGAAACTGCATCGATCCCGCGGTGCCCCCACCTCCGAGCATTGCGGTGCCTTCCGCAGTCGCACGCTGCGAACTCATGGCGTAGGAAAGTTTCGCCTCGAGCGAGGCGAGTCCGAGTGGAGCTGCGAGGAAGCTTGCTCGAAGCAGGCGGACGCTCTTCAGCGCGATTGTCGCCGCTAGACGGTCGGGAAGTTCCCATCCGGTTACTGTCTTCCTGACCGACACCATCGGCGAACGCAACGACACTTGCGCCCCCGGTTCAATGAGCATGCCCTCGGGTATCGGAAGCGAAGCAAGGCTCTCGGCCGTGAGCGTCGCGTGCGTCTCCATGCCTTCGAGGGTGATTGAATCGCGCCCAAGCAGCAGCGTTCCTGAGCTCTGCGCGAGTTTCCCGTCCACGGCGTACTTGGCGCGCAGCGTTCCGTCCTTGCTTGTGTTGTGAACAGTCAACGCCACTCCGTCTCGACCGAGGAATCCGAGGTACTGCGTTGTCGCAGGCGCAAGGTGAGAGAGGAGTCGTGGATCCAAACCCGCGACATTCACGCTTCCGCGCAGTCCGACCTGCGAGAGTTGCTCAATCGAACGAGGGAGCGCAGTGAACAACTGGGTCACGCGCGTGGTCGCGCCGTCGATCGACGCCTGAAGTACGACACTCCCCTCGATTCCACCACTGGGAAGATCGAGTTTGACCGCGAGATCGGTCACTGCCGCCTGTGCCTGGGCGCCCTCCAGGATGATCGATCCGCCGACCTCAACTCGCAGCGTTCCTCCTTGCTCGAATGGGGTGGCAGCGGGGTCGAACTTGAATTGTGCGATCGACGCCTTGAGGCTCGCGCCGCGCGGACCGACTGCCAGCGCTCCACCTGTCAACGACGCGAGAAGCGTCGGATCGATCGCGCCAGAAAGTGCTGCGCGCTCGATCGTCACTGCCTGTGTCCCGAGATCAATCGACCCCTTGAAATCAAGCGAGTGCGCGCTTCCCTTTCCAATCGCGACTTGTGCCGTCGATGCGAGCGCGAGCCTTGCATCTCCCGCGCTCTTGGACGCCCGCACTGAGCAAGTGGAAAGTTCAACCTGCGTCGGTTCGAGGCCATCGAGGACGGACGCGAGTAGCGACTCAGGCAACATCATCGCGGTGCGTCGCTCAAGTGCAAGCGTGAAATCTCCGCCAATGGCTTCTGTGAAAGATCCGCTCGACGCGAGAGCCTTCGACCATTCGATCGAATCTCCCGCGATCGTCGCCACGAGTGGCGCCGTGGCATCCGCACCGACCAGCGCCGAGACGACCTCCGGGCGGACGAAAATGCTCGCGTCGAATGCTCCGTCACGGAGACTCTCGCCGTCAGACGCGAGTACGCCCTCGAAGCGTAGTTTCACCCGCTGCGTGTCGAGTGAGACGATGAGTGCCCCCGCACCCGCACTCTGCACCACAACATCGGCCGTTGCACCGATATCAAGGATTGGGTCAATCTGTGATTGCAACCCTGCAGCACGCAACAGCGGTGTCAGAGGCGCAATCGGAAAGGAACGGAGATCGACATGCGCGATGGTCGTTGCGGGATCGAATTGCACACGCGCCTGGGCATTGATGAACTGCGGCGTACGCACTTTCATGGAGAAGGTCGATGGCGCATGTCCCGCGATCACGCCAGAGCCGGTTCCATCAAGCGAAATCGTCCCCTCAGCATCCTTGGATGCGTGGAGGTCGAGGGACACCTTCTCCATAAGCCCGTCACTCAACGACAGGCGGCCGTCTTTCACGGAAATCGTGAGGTCAAGCGTGCTCGCGACAAGGTCAATCTCGCCGTGCGCGTCTGTTGCGACATGCACGATCCCCCGACACGCGATCGTTCCGCCCGCGTTGGTGGTCGTGCCCTGTTTACTTGTGACAATCCCGTGAACATCGAGCAGCGCATCTGCGCCTTGAAGCGCCGCCGTACCACTCAGACTCACGAGTGATGACGCGCTGCTCGCGTGGTCGTGCGAACCAAGCACGAACTCATCGAACGCGATTCCGACTTTGCGCGAACCAAAGAAGGGAGCAGCGACTGCCGCCGTCTGGCGCGTCGTCGGTGAGGAACTCAGCGGAGCCTCATCACTCGATTCGGATTTGAACAACTTCAGGATGTTCGCGCTGCCGTCCAAACTCGTCACGCTCATCACTGACCCACCGACCTTTACGCGGAGGTCACTTCCCATCACGAGCGCGAGGAGACCTTCATCCACTTCGGCAGTCAGCGTCACACTCCCGGTGTCCTCCCCGCCGTCAATGACGAGTCCAGTCACTCGTTGCGACGAGAACCAACCAAGCGAGACGGACGAGACTGCCACTTCACCCCGCATCCGATCTCGAATTGCGCCCTCGAGGAAACGCGACGCCATGGTCATCGAGAGGAGTGTTGGCAGCGCCGAGACGAGCACAATGAGTCCCGTCGCGATCAGGATTGCGCGTCGAAGGAAACGGCGAGGTCTCGCGCGACCTTGGGTTGTCGTGTTCGTGGTCATAGTCCATCCGCAATCGCAATCGGTTGGGCAAGCGTATTGGTCGCTGCCACATTCGCGAGCATTCGGCCGAGTGCAAGGTTCGCGAATCGCCGCGCGTCGGAATGCACGCGAATCTCATTCACGATGTTCCCCTCCACCAACTCATCAAGGACCCACGCGAGGTGTTGTTGATCGATCCGGTACATCGTGGTGCAAAGGCACTGGCACTCCGACAGAATGCGCGCGTCGACTCCGCGGAGCGCCGCGGCAGCGGCGACGCGATTGACCAGATGCACTTCCGTTCCCAACGCCCAGCGCGAACCAACGGGGGCACTCTCTATTGTGTTGATGATGTGCTCGGTCGAACCGCGCATATCCGCGATATCCACCACCTCTTGCGCACACTCGGGATGCACAATGACCGTTCGCTTCTCCGCGCGTGCTTGTTGGACATGCTCGGGGCGGAACAATTTATGCACACTGCAGTGGCCAGCCCACAGCAGCACCTTCGCGCCGCGAATCTCGCTCGCACTCAATCCCCCTGACTCCTTGCGTGGATTCCAAAGCGCGCAATCGGACTTCGTCTTCAAGCGCAAGGCATCCAGCTCCGTCACGAAACCCTTCGACTTCGCCGTGTTTCGACCGAGGTGCTGATCGGGCAAGAACAGGATTTTTACCTGCTCGTCCTTGCGTAATGGTTGCTCCCCGCCGCGAAGTGCCCAGTCGAAAACCTGCGCGGCATTCGAACTCGTGCAACACGCGCCGCCCCGTTCGCCGACGAAGGCCTTGACCGCCGCGCTCGAATTGACGTAAGTGATAGGTACGACGCGAACGCATACCCCTTCGATTGCGCGCGCGATGCAATCCCACGCGTCCACCGCATCGTCATACGCCGCCATGTCCGCCATCGAACAGCCCGCGGAGAGATCTGGAAGCAGGACGCGAACGGAATCCGGCGTGAGGATGTCCGCCGTTT